>NZ_CP056775.1:5265000-5565000 GCF_016894445.1 Dyadobacter sandarakinus | reverse complement strand
CCAATATCGATTTCAGTACATGGCCTGTCTCAATGGCTTGCTGCTGATTGCCCTGGGCCATTTGCGCAGCATGTTGTATAACTTCCTGCGCCTTAATGGTATATTGGTTGAAATTCATGGCGGTAATTACTTTATGTTGTTGCCTGATGATATTTCAAAAACTGCGTACCTGATCTGCAATCCTGCTATTTTGTCCTGATTTTTCACAGAAATCCATATTTATGCGCCATTTAGTCAGGCTTCATACACGACATAAAACCAAAAAAAGCGGCCCACTTGGGCCGCTTTTTACTATGCTGACTTTAACTAGGAATTACACATTGAAGCGGAAGTGCATGATATCCCCATCGGCGACCACGTATTCCTTACCTTCAACGGCCATTTTACCGACTTCCTTCACGCCGGCTTCGGTTTTATACTGCTCATAATCCGCCAGCTTGATCACCTCGGCACGGATAAAGCCTTTTTCAAAATCACTGTGAATTACACCAGCTGCCTGCGGCGCTTTCCAACCTTTCTCGATGGTCCAGGCACGCACTTCCTTCACACCGGCAGTAAAGTAGGTAATCAGGTTAAGCAGCTTGTAAGATGCTTTGATCAGCTTGCTCAATCCCGACTCTTCCAGGCCGTATTCGGACAAGAACAGCTCATGCTCCTCGGGATCTTCAATTTCAGAAATCTGCGATTCAATAGCAGCACAAAGAACAATCACGTCGGCACCTTCATGTTTTACAGCTTCCCGCAATTTTTCGGAGTATTCATTTCCGTTAATCATGGAGCTTTCGTCCACATTGGCCACATACAGTACCGGCTTGGCCGTCAGCAGCTGCAAGTCGCCGATCACGGCTTGTTTTGTTTCCTCATCAATCTGAACGCTCCGGGCATTTTTGCCGGCTTCCAGCGTTTCCTTGTATTTTTTCAGCCATTCCAGCTCGGACTTGGCTTTCGCATCACCGGCCCTGGCACCTTTTTCAACCCGCTGAATTTTCTTGTCAACAGATTCGAGATCTTTCAGCTGTAACTCGGCATCGATGATTTCTTTGTCAAAAACCGGGTCTACACGACCTTCCACGTGTACTACATTCTCATCCTGGAAGCAGCGTACCACGTGCACGATCGCATCGACCTCGCGAATGTTGGCCAGGAATTTATTACCTAAACCAGCTCCCTGGCTCGCACCTTTTACGAGGCCTGCGATGTCCACAAACTCGATGATGGTAGGGATCACCTTCTGCGGCTTCACAAGGGTGGTCAGGACATCCAGCCGCTCGTCGGGCACGGTTACCACGCCAACATTGGGCTCGATGGTGCAGAAAGGATAGTTGGCGGCTTCGGCTTTACCGGTTGAAATTGCATTGAAGAGGGTGGATTTACCAACGTTTGGCAGTCCTACGATCCCGCATTGAAGACTCATATATAAATGGTATGCAGTTGACAGCGCGCAACGGATGGCGTTGACCGCTATAGATTATTTTTTTGCAAAATTACCATTTTACCGGGTACAAAAAACAAAAGCCTTCGTAACTGATTGCGAAGGCTTTTTCCCGAAAAAACTCGAATTTCTTAATCCCACTTAAGATCTGACTCCCCAACGACATCTACTTCGTCGTTTTTGGACTCAAACTGAGAGAAATCCACCTCTGGCATCAGCTCAGTTTTAACGTGGTCCACAGCGTCCTTCAATGCTTCCACAAACTTGTCAAAGTCCTCCTTGTATAAAAACATCTTGTGTTTTTCATACGTGAATCCTTCTCCTTGAGGGTGGCGCCGGCTCTCAGTGATGGTCAGATAGTAATCGTTGGATCGCGTGGAGCGAACATCGAAGAAGTAAGTCCGTTTTCCCGCCCTGACCCTTTTAGAGTAGATTTGCTCTCTGTCTTCCACTATGTTAGATTTTTAAATAGGTTTTCAAACGCTAAAGTATAAAGTTTATTGCTGCTAACAAAAAAAGAGAAACTTATTACAGGCCTGCTTGCTGCAAATTCAGAATTTTTTAAAAGGTTTTGACTTTTAACCGCAATAATGATTTGTTTCTTGGGATTTTGCATTACTTTTGAAATTCATGGCTTTCCAAAACTGTGGAAAGTTGTGGGCTGATGATATAAAATAAGGCACTAAAGTCTTATGATGTTTCACCTAAATCCACAGATATGACCCATCGTATTCTGATTTTCAGCATACTGGCGCTTGCAACAATTTCGACTGCATTCGCACAGGTAAAGCTGGGCAAGACGGAAACCGGCAGCGCATCTTACTACGCAAGCAGGTTCCACGGCAAGAAAACCTCTTTCGGGGAAGTACATAAAAGTACGGAGCTCCTGGCCGCACACAAAAGCTATCCGCTGAATACCATGCTGGAAGTAACGAATCTCGATAATGATGAAAAGGTAATCGTCCGGGTGAATGACCGGGGACCTTTCTCCCGCCACCGGGTCATAGATGTAAGCAAAGAAGCAGCCAGGCTGCTGGGCATCATTGCCAAAGGTGTGGCCCATGTTTCGGTGAGGGTTGTAGGAATGGAAGGAATGGTACTCCTGGCTACCGACGAAGAAATTGATCAAAAATCCGGCAAAGTAATTTCCATGCGCAGCCGCCGCTAACTTTCAAGATGGCCTATGAGCAACCGGCAACTGGATCTGGCAAAAGTAAGGGAGTTCGGCAACCTCGAATTTCTGGCCAAACAACTGGTTGAAGGTTTTATAACAGGCTTACATAAATCCCCTTTTCACGGATTTTCCGTGGAGTTTGCCGAGCACCAGCTCTACAATACAGGCGAATCTACCCGCAACATCGACTGGAAGGTTTTCGCCAAGACCGACCGCCTTTTTGTTAAAAGATACGAGGAGGAAACCAACCTCCGCTGTCACATTCTCCTGGATACCTCCTCCTCCATGTATTACCCGGAGGAAAGCAATGGAAAAATTGTTTTCAGTGTTATGGCGGCTGCAGCGCTGACCTACCTGCTGCAAAGGCAAAAAGATGCAGTGAGTCTGTGCACTTTTTCCAGTGATATAGAGGTACAAACCGCTGTAAAATCCACTCCATCGCATGTGCACAAGATCATGCTGGAACTGGAAAATATTTCGCAGTCCAAACGCCCGCTGCTCAAAACCTCCGTTGCGCACGTACTGCATCAGATTGCCGAAAAGATTCATAAAAGATCGCTCGTCGTAATCTTCAGCGACATGTTCGACAACCTGGAAGATGCCGACCGCATATTTTCAGCTTTGCAGCATTTACGGCACAACCTGCATGAAGTGCTCCTTTTTCATGTGACCGACCGGCGTACCGAGGAAGAATTTGCATTTGAAAACCGGCCCTACGAATTTGTGGACCTTGAAACCGGCGAGAAGGTTAAGGTACAGCCTGACCAGGTACGCGATGCTTACCGCACTTTTGTGGGAGAGTTTTACCAAAAGCTTAAACTAAAATGCGGCCAGTACAAGATCGACTTCATTGAAGCGGACATTGCCAAAGGTTTTGATCCTATCCTGATGGCGTATTTAGTAAAACACTCAAAAATGAGGTAATTTTTTTGGAAATTTGTTGACATACCTCTCTGTCAATCTTGCGTTCCAAATCATGAAAAAGTACTTCCTGATAATTCTATCAGCTAGTTATCTCCTCCTGCTCTTTGTAGGCTGCCAGTCTGCCAAGAAATCCTTTAAAAAGGGGGATTTCGATGAGTCGGTGCTTTTTTCCGTGGAAAAATTAAAGTCAAATCCCGGGCATACCACTTCCATAGAAATCCTTAAACAAGCCTATCCCATCGCCCTGAGCCAGCACACGGTGGCAATCCGCAAAGCAAAAGAATCCCTGGATGCATTCAAATGGGAGCCCGTCTGGGATTCGTACAAAAAGCTGAACGAGCTGTACGACGCCATCGACAGCTGTCCCGAGTGCCGCGACCTGGTACATCCGCGCCAGTTTACGACCGAAGAAAAAGCCGCCCGCCAGAATGCCGTTGCTGCCCGCTACAAAGAAGCTGAAAAATTAATTGCCGACGGCTCCCGTATCAGTGCGCGGAAAGCTTATGATCATTATGAAAGAGCACAGTACATTCTGCCGGGCTACAATGATGTTGTCAAAAAACTTGACCTGGCTTATGAACTTGCTGCTTTTAACGTGGTGGTGGAGCAGGTCATGGTTACTTCGAAGACGTACCAGCTCAGCAATGAGTATTTCCAGGAACGTGTGAATGAGTACCTGCAGATGAACCGCAAGCTGAACAAGTTCGTACGCTTTTACACGCCCGAAGAAGCTACCGAGATCAGGCTGCGCCCGGACCATGTGATTACCCTTCAATTTGATGATTTTGTGGTCGGGCAAATGGTACTTGAAAAAAATACAGAGACTTTCACCAGCAAAGACAGCGTGGTAGTGGAAGAAAAAGTGGTAGGCAGAACCAAAGTCCCGGTTTATGCCCGAGTAAAAGCCATTTTTACCCAAAATCGAAAAGTAGTACATTCCGCAGGGCTGCTGGATATGCAGATCAAAGAGTTTTCCACACAAAAGATTGTAAATCAGGAGAAGTTTAATGGAGAGTATAACTGGATTTGCGAGTGGGCGCACTTCAATGGAGATGAGCGCGCCCTTACGCCTGCCCAGCTCCGCAAATGCAAGAGCCAGGAACTTCACCCGCCTGTGGCGCAGGATCTGTTTATAGAATTCAGTAAACCCATTTACGAGCGCCTCACGAGCACCCTGAAAAACTTTTACGCCAAATACTAGCCTACTGATTGAGGAACAGCAACATAAAAAGCTGATCCAGGTGAGCGACGGGCACCACCTCGATCTTGTAACTTTTAAGATCCAGGCCCTTACTGTTGTATTTGGATATATATATCCGCTTGAAACCAAGCTTTTCTGCTTCCGAAATGCGGCTGTCGATCCTGTTAACCGCCCGCACCTCTCCACCCAGTCCTACCTCAGCAGCAAAACAGACCGTAGCAGGAATAAACTTGTCTTCGTAGGAAGATACAATCGACGAAACCACGGCCAGGTCTATGGCGGGATCCTCTACTTTGAGCCCGCCCGCTACATTAAGAAATACATCCTGCACACCCAGACGGAACCCGCCCCGCTTTTCGAGTACGGCAAGGAGCATTTGCAGACGTTTTCCGTCAAACCCTGTACTGCTGCGCTGCGGAGTACCATAGTTGGCTACACTTACCAGGGACTGTATTTCAATCAATAAAGGACGGTTTCCTTCCATCATAGATCCGATAGAAATTCCGCTTACCGGCTCGTCGCGCTGCGAAATCAGGATTTCGGAAGGATTGCTTACCTGGCGGAGCCCGGTGCCGTGCATTTCATAAATACCCAGCTCGGAAGTACTTCCGAAACGGTTTTTGGTCGTTCGCAAGATCCGGTAGGTATTGTGGCGGTCGCCCTCGAATTGCAGGACTGTGTCCACCATGTGCTCCAGTACCTTCGGACCAGCCAGGGAACCATCCTTGGTAATATGGCCGATCAAGAACACCGGCACGCCCGTTTCTTTCGCATACTTCATAAACTCGGCCGTACATTCCCGAACCTGCGACACGCTTCCCGCACCGGACTCAATGTAGGTCGACTGCATGGTTTGAATGGAATCCACGACCAGGATCTCGGGCTGAAAGTCTTCGATCTGCCGGAAAATATTCTGGGTATGGGTTTCGGTGAGAATGTAGCAGCGCTCACTCTTGGTGGTCATGCGCTCTGCCCGCATCTTAATCTGACTTTCAGACTCCTCACCCGAAACGTAAAGTACCTTTTTGTTGGAGAGCGTCAATGCGATCTGCAGCATCAGGGTTGACTTTCCGATACCAGGCTCCCCGCCTATCAGCACGAGCGATCCTTTGACGATCCCCCCGCCAAGTACGCGGTTAAGTTCGTGATCGGCAGTTGCAATCCTGGGTTCGTTCTCAAAATTGATTTCGTCCAGCGCGCGCGGCCGGCTGGCCAGGTTCACCGACTTCCATGATACATTAACCTTCTTATCTTCCTTTTCAATCACTTCCTGAACCATGGTGTTCCATTCACCGCAGGACGGACATTTGCCCACCCATTTTGGTGAATTATACCCGCATTCCTGACAAAAATAGGCTGTCTTGGCTTTTGCCATTTTAATGTGTATTTGAGCTTAATTAATAATGTACAATGAAAAACCGCTACCAACCCGAAACTTGAACATTTCCCTGACGAAATCAAATAAAAGAAAGTCCGGGTATACTTTTTTGCATTCCGGCGTTATCAAACGGTTTTACTATAACGAATATTTATCCATGAATGTCCCGGTAAAAGTAGCGTGTATTTGTCTGCTGTGCGTCATGTCACTATCATCCGTACAGGCACAGAAGAAGGGTTTTGCAATTGGAATCAAAGGGGGGCTTAACCTGTCGCGGCTGACGATGGGCGATGTTTTTACGACTAGGTATGATGCGGCCGGCAACCCTTACCTGGGCTATGACGGCAAAGAGGTGAAAGACAACCTGAAAGAAAGCCTGGATACACGTACAGGCGCGGTAGGCGGGATTTATATGCGTTTTGGAAGAACGCTTTTTGTTCAGCCTGAGGTACTTGTCTCTACCAAGGGAGGCTCATTTGAAGTCGTTAAAATGGACCAGCAGCAACCGGTAAGCCAGACGATTAAAATTAAATACAGCAATATCGACGTTCCGCTGCTAATCGGATTGAAAGGCGGGCCGATCCGTATCCTGGCAGGACCTGTTGCATCCTTTCGCATAGGCGATAACCAGAATCTTAAGGAAGCATTCAAGGAATATACGTCGGATCTGGGAAATGCATTTTCCGAAGCCACCTTCGGGTACCAGCTCGGAGCAGGTCTGGATTTGGGAAGTTTCAGTCTTGATGTCCGCAAGGAAGGCTCATTCACAAACATTGCCTCATTCCAGGTCAACGGACAACCCGTAGCCAACAGTGGGTCAAGCCTCAAACAAAAAGTCAGCAGCTGGCAGGTGACGCTGGGGTTGAGGTTGTTCTAGGTTTTAGTTTTGAATGCCCTTCGACTGCGCTCAGGATGACAAGATAAGAGTTTACATGATCCCCAACTTTGTCACCCTAAGCGGAGTCGAAGGGCAATCACAGTTCTTCCAAAAACAAAACAAGCAGCCTTCGATCAAGCGATGGCTGCTGTTCTTATGAATAACCCACTAATTTAATTCACCAAATTCTTCTTGCGCTGATATTATGCGCTGATTCTCAGATTCGAATGATCGAGAAGAAAAGTTACTTCCTTAATTTTTCTGCGAGAAACCATTACTTCCTTACCGCATGAAAGTTTCAAAAGCCTGTCTTCGTCAAGGCGTTCCACTACGTAGTCTGAATTGACCAGGTAGGATTTGTGAACCCGCACAAAGTTGGAGCTCAGTTGCTCCGACAATGATTTCAGGGTTTTGGATACCAGGTATTTCTTGCCGGTATTCGTGTATATAAACGTGTAGTTTCCTTCACCTTCCAGGAAAGTGATTACGTCGGGAGTCAAAAAAATCGTCCTGCCCATTGACTGAACAGAGATCAGAGAAGTGTTGCCAGGAAATGATTTTCCGGTGAGGTTGTTGTTCTTAAAGCTTGCAAAGTTTTTCATGGTAATAGCGACTAATATGTTCTGATTGCTTGTTTCAAAATTAGCATATTAGGTAGTATCCTGAAAGTACGTAATTCTACGCTTTACGTTTTAATAGATTGATAATCAAATATTTACACTATGACATATTTACAAAATGACGTAACCAAACTTAGTGAAACACGTAGTTTTACGTACCATCCGGAGACACTGTTTTCGAGCCGAATCTGGGCCGTGTACGCAAACGTAAGCAAGCACATTCAGGTTGGTGGGCAAGTTTGATTATCTTTACTCTACGGACGGCTACAAGTCATTGCCGATATACATTATAAATCCCAAGCATTATGATTTTTGACCGGGTCAAAGAGCTGGTTGCAGAAATTGAGAACAGCACCGTTGAGAACAAGGATCAACTCGAAGCGTTCCGACTTAAATACATCAGTAAAAAGGGCGTCGTCACGGAGTTATTTGACAACCTGAAAAACATTGCCCAGGAAGATCGCCGGGCAGTAGGACAGGAACTGAACACTCTTAAAAATCTGGCGCAGAACCGTTTTCAGGAGTTTTCAGCAGGTATTGAAGCTGCCGGAGGTCAGAACCAGGCTTTACAGATAGACCTTACGCTGCCCGTACCTCCTAACCTGCAGGGCAGTCTGCACCCGCTTACCATTGTCCGCCGCAGGATCATTGAAATATTTGAGCGTATGGGCTTTAATATTTCATACGGTCCCGAGATCGAGAAGGACTGGTACAATTTCAGCGCGCTCAACTTTGCAGATAATCACCCTGCCCGCGAGATGCAGGACACGTTTTTTATATCCAAAAGTGAAGGTGATGTAAAAGACGATGTACTGCTGCGCACGCATACTTCCAATGTGCAGGTAAGATTGATGGAGCGTCAGAAACCGCCTATCCGCTCGATCATGCCTGGGCGCGTGTTCAGAAACGAGGCGATCTCGGCCCGGGCGCACTGCGTGTTCCACCAGGTAGAAGGGTTGTACGTAGATAAAAACGTTAGCTTCAAAGACCTGAAAGACACATTATACCATTTTGCAAAGGAAATGTTCGGCAAGGATTCAAAAATCAGGCTGCGTCCTTCCTATTTTCCTTTTACGGAACCCAGCGCAGAAATCGACGTGTCGTGCTTCATATGCAAGGGCAAAGGTTGCAATGTATGTAAATATACAGGCTGGGTGGAAATTGCAGGCTCAGGCATGGTAGACCCGAATGTACTGCAGAATTGCGGCATTGATCACGAAGCGTATACAGGATTTGCGTTCGGGATGGGTATTGAACGTATTACAATGCTACGATACGGAATCAACGACCTGCGGCTCTTTACCGAAAACGACGTCAGGTTCCTGCGGCAGTTTGAAGGAGCTTAAATAGAAATGGCAGCGATCACCCGCTGCCATTTTTTTGTTTTAAAATCTCGTTTCCAGATAATAAGGAAGCATCCTTTTCCAGGTCCACCACTCGTGTGGAATGTCATGACCCCAGATATCCAGCTCGTGAACAACATTCTTGGAGTTCAGAATGGCCGAAATATGTCTTGAATAATCCGGCACCTCATACGCGCCCGAGCCCGTCACAAAATGAATATGCCTGCTGTCGCGGAGCATGGAAAGGTGCCACTCGGCTTTCAGCTGCGGCAGGTAATGCACCGGAGAGTTGAAGTACACATTATCGTCGTAATATCCGTTGGTATAAACGCTCAGATCATAACACCCGCTCATGGCGATTACGCCGTTAATAAAGTCGGGATGCCTGAAAAAGAGGTTGGCCGCATGCAGCGCCCCGAACGATGCCCCGCCCGTAATAATTTCATTGGAAGGGCTGCTGTCATTACGGATAAATGGGATTACTTCCTTGATCACATAATCATTGAAAAGCTGGTGCCGCACGCCCTTCTCATAGCCGTGCATGTAGGGATTAAGCCAACTTTCGGAATTAATGCTGTTAATGGTATAAACCTTTACTTTGCCGGCATTGATAAAGGATGCAATGCTGTCTATCAGGCCACTCTGCTCATATTCCAGGTAATTGGAGGCGGCAGTGGGGATGAGCAGAAGCGCAAATCCGTAGTGACCGTATACTGCTATGTCCATGTGTTCATTCAGAGCCGGGCTGTACCAGCCGGTTACTTCACGTCGCATTTCGTCATCGTCATTTTAGTTGCTATTAAACAAAACTATCAGGCAGCCAACATTGATCATGATATCCATGTGGTCATCGACAGCCTGCCAGCAACCGCCAATGACTTAATACAACACCCAGGTATCTTTGCCGCCGCCTCCCTGAGAGGAATTCACGACCAGTGAACCTTTGCGCAATGCTACTCTGGTCAGTCCGCCTGGAATTACATTGATATCATCACCATACAATATATATGGCCTGAGATCAACGTGCCGGCCTTCGGCATGTCCCTGGACCATACAGGGGACCCTTGATAAGGAAATGGTAGGCTGGGCGATATAGTTCCTGGGATTTTTCCTGATTTTCTCCCTGAACAGCTCATGCTCCTCCTCCGTAGCCTTCGGACCGATGAGCATCCCATAGCCGCCCGCTTCATTGGCTTCCTTCACCACCAGCTGCGCAATGTTCTCGATCACGTAGTTAAAGTCCTCTTCTTCACCGCATATATATGTTTTCACATTCGGGATGATCGCCTCTTCTCCGAGATAGTATTTGATGATGCGGGGTACATAGGCATATACGACCTTGTCATCGGCCACGCCCGTCCCCGGTGCATTGGCCAGGGCTACCCTTCCTTTTTTATAGACTTCAAAAATACCCGGCACACCTATCAGTGAATCAGGATTAAATGATTCGGGGTCCATAAAAGTATCATCGATGCGGCGGTAAATGACATCTACGATCTTTAAACCATTGGTCGTACGCATTTTCACATAACCATCCGAAACAACCAGGTCGCGGGTATCAACGAGCTCTACGCCCATTTGCTGCGCCAGGTAGGAATGCTCAAAATATGCCGAGTTGTAAATACCGGGCGTAAGTACAGCCACCGTAGGATTGGGCCGGTCGGCCAGGTGCTGCAGCATTTGGAGCAGGCGTGTCGGATAATCGGATACGGGCCTTACGCCGGTCCGGGCCAGCACGTCAGGGAAAATCTGCTTGGAGAGCTCCCGGTTTTCGAGCATATACGATACTCCCGAAGGACAGCGCAGGTTATCTTCCAGAACCATGAAACTGCCATCTTCGCCTTTGATAAGATCAGTACCCGTAATGTGACACCAGATGCCTTTGGGCGGTTTCAGGCCCAGGCACGGTTTAAGAAAACACTTGCTCGATTCGATCAGCTCGCGCGGCACAATGCCATCATTGAGTATATTCTGATCGTTGTACACATCGTCAATAAACATATTAAGTGCCTTGATGCGTTGCTTGAGACCTTTTTCAAGCCACTCCCATTCGGCATTGGTGAGCACCCGCGGGATAATGTCAATCGGCATGATACGCTCGGTACCCTCACCTTCGGAATACACATTGAATGTGATACCCATGGAAAGCAGTGCGCGCTCAGTGGCAAGCTGGCGGTTGGTAAGGTCTTCATGTGTGAGTTTTTCAAATTTCTCTTTCAGGTGCTCATAACCTGCCCGGATCTGCCCGTCATGCGTGAACATTTCATCAAAAAAGTTCTCGCTCTGGTAATTAGAAAATGAGAAATTCATATAAAACAGAATTTGAATAAGTACATACCTACAACTTACAAAACAAAATATGGCATACCGGCTAATATACAAAACGAACCCATATAAGTGGCAAGTTACTGCCTGTATCGCTATTTATGTGAGATATGACCTATAATTTCCCGTGAACTTTCAACCTGAACTCCGATAAAATCCATGCCGCCTGACGCCGGGCATGTTTATTATTTTCAAAGCATCCGGCTATGCATTGCATGTACATCCGCTTACCCTTTTCTTTGTACCAACATATATACTTGACGTTGACTTCGTTCTTTTTTCGTTATGCGTAAATTCGGGTTTCTATTGTGGGGCATGATCGTTGTGCCAGGCTGGCAGGTATGGGCCCAGCATCTGCCCGGGATTGCGATGAGTAATTACGCAGGTATCAATGCATTGTATCACAATCCCGCGTTTGTAGCCGACAGCCGGTACAATGTTCACGTCAACGTAGCGGGTGCGCAGATGTACGTTGGCAACAACTACGTCAAGTATGGAGCTCCTTTTTCCATGTTCGCCTACATTACCGACTCGGCCAACGACAAGTACAAAAATTCGCGCGGCCAGGTTGAATTTCCCCGGACTTACCTGATCGAAAAACTGAACGGAAAACCCAAATACCTGAACACCGGAGGTGACCTGCGGCTGCCTTCCATTATGTTCAACCTCTTTCATTCCCGCGTGGGGATAGCATTTTCGTCAAGAGGAAGGTTCTTTGTTAATGCATCCGAAGTCACCGAGCCTATCGCCCGCGTTATTGCCAAAACCACCCGCCCGCGCGACCTGCGCAATACGCTTTATGAAAATCAATCCGGCAGGCTTCATATGAATGGGTTCGGAGAAGTGGCATTTACGTTGGGCGGAGTACTCATGAACAAT
Organism: Dyadobacter sandarakinus; assembly: GCF_016894445.1. Classification (NCBI taxonomy): domain Bacteria; kingdom Pseudomonadati; phylum Bacteroidota; class Cytophagia; order Cytophagales; family Spirosomataceae; genus Dyadobacter; species Dyadobacter sandarakinus. The sequence goes on along the minus strand of NZ_CP056775.1, from coordinate 5,552,847 downwards.
GAAACCCAGTTTCTGAAAGTCGGGGCAACTGTAAAAAGGCTCATCGGTCTGTATACAGCCCACGTCATCATCGACCAGTCTTCTTTCAGGGTACTGCCCGACCAAACCTGGGACAACCGGAAGCAATACATCAGCGTGGACGAAATCCATGTCAAGTATGCCATTACAAGGGATGCAGGTTATGAAAATGTACAGCCGGCCTGGCTCCTCAGCAATGGTCCTCCGGGCAGCGGCTGGGGATTTGACATCGGGGCTGTTTACGAGATCAGGCCCGACATCCAGAAATTTACCTACCGGGAAAAAGGAGAGCGGAAGCAGGACCCCTCCAAAAATAAATACAAGTACCGCATTGCAGCTTCACTGACCGACATTGGGAAGATCCATTTCCGCAATCCGGCCTATGTGATCCAGCAGGAAACACACGCTGTCAACAAGGAATTCCGCTTTGATAATTTCCAGGATCTGGACGGGTCTGAGGGCTTGTACAATGCCATCAACACGGCATTGGAAGGCGGCCCTTCCCTGGCTCCCAATTTCCGGTCAGTACTACCGGCGGCTTTCCAGGCGAGCGTGGATTATCATCACAGGGACAACATTTACGTGAATGCATTGTGGGTACAAAACATGATTCCAAAGGATGCATTCGGCATGAAAGCAGAGTCTGTACTAAGTGTTACGCCGCGCTATGAGCATAAATGGTACGAGTTTTCTGTACCGCTGAGCCTGCTCAACCATTACCGGTCGCCTGCCATCGGACTGGCGGGCCGTGCAGGGCCGGTATGGATCGGGACAGATAACCTGACGGCCATGCTCAACATCGGCAACCCCAGGGCGTTCAGCTTTTACTTCGGGCTTTCGGCAGGATTGTACAGGCAGGGTCCCGAATCCCAAATCAAATGCTGGCCGCCGCAAGACTCCTGGCTGCGCCGTATTTTCACCAAACGATAATGCACCCGAAGTTGTTAACAGACTGAGTGGTATGCCTTTTTAATTGATATCATTTGTAAAACAGGAACATCTGAAATGAGAGCAGTAGAAAAAACCAAAGAGGAATGGGCACAGGAACTTACTGGCCAGCAATGTTTTGTCTTGTTTGAAAAAGGTACCGAGAGGCCGTTTTCGCATCCGTATAACGACAATAAAGAAAAAGGCACCTACGTTTGTGCAGCATGCAATACGCCGCTGTTTGACTCTGATGCCAAATTCGATTCAGGCACAGGCTGGCCCAGCTTCTTCAAACCGGTGGATGCCGACAATGTGGAGGAAATTACGGACAGGAGCCATGGCATGAGCCGTACCGAAGTGCTTTGTACCAACTGCGGCGGCCACCTGGGTCACGTTTTCAATGACGGACCGAGGCCCACAGGACTGAGGTACTGCATGAATGGAGCCGCATTGAAGTTCATCAAAGCCGTTTAGCATTAACAACAAAAGCCGGAAGCCATAAATGTCCGGCTTTTGTTATCTTTGAATCCTTACGAACCATAACGTTTGATGGAAGTTATCAGATCGTTTTTTAATAAAATCAAGGCCATTTTTCAATTCATTGGAAATCAGCTATACACATTCTTCAAACGCATTGCATACAGGCTGGTCGCCGTATTCCTGGGCAGGGAGAAAGCAGACCGCCTCTTTTTTTCCGTCAGACGAAACCGGAAGTCTGTCCAGGGCTGGTGGCACGAAAAGGTAGACGTCCATTCGCGCTTTTACCGGCCCGTCGTGTTTCTCTGGAAAACCTTCCTTTACGGCGTTGCCTTCATCGCTGTTTATATTTTCTGCGTCGAAACCAACTTTCTCTGGCTTATGGGCAGCATGCCCAGCGTTGAAGACCTGCAGAATCCCAAGGTTGCCCAGTCATCCGAAATTTATACTTCCGATGGCGTGATGATTGGTAAATTTTACACCGAAAATCGTACGCCCGTCACTTTCAAGATGATCTCCCCCAATCTGGTAAAAGCATTGATTGCCACGGAAGATGTTCGCTTTTACCGGCATTCGGGCATTGACTACAAGGCCATGGCCAGTGTGGCTTTGGGAATCGTAACCGGGGCCACAGACCGCGGCGGCGGCAGTACCATTACGCAGCAGCTCGCCAAAAAGCTCTTCCAGACCCGGAAATCCGGCGCAAGAGGCTTGCTGGGCTATGTTCCCGGATTCGGTATTATCATTTACAAAACCAAAGAGTGGCTGACGGCGATCAAGCTTGAAAGGAATTTTACCAAAGAAGAAATTCTTACGATGTACTTCAATACCGTGGATTATGGTAACAATACCTACGGAATCAACACCGCAGCCCAGTCCTATTTCAGCAAATCACCCGACAGCCTCAATGTCCAGGAGTCGGCCGTACTGGTAGGTTTGCAGAAGGCGACAACCACCTACAACCCCATCCGGAACAAAAAGCGCTCGCTTGAACGCCGCAACGTGGTGATCGGACAAATGGCCAAATATGGCTACATCAATGCAAAGCAGGCGGATTCTATCAGCGCCCTGCCCATTGAACTCAAAGCCAAATTTGAAACACCGTATGATGGCAATGCCAACTATTTCAAGAATGCGGTAGTGGATTTTGTTAAAAAATGGGGGGACAAAAACGGTTATAACCTCTATACCGACGGGTTGAAAATCTATACGACCATCGATTCCAGGATGCAGGAGGATGCCGAGGAAGCCATGACCCAGAAGATGAAGCAGTTACAGCGTGTTTTTGAAGACCACTGGGGTAAACAAAACCCCTGGGTAGATGAGCAGGGCAAAGAAATTACCGACTTTTTACCCAATGTTGTAAAAAGAACCAGTAAGTACCGCACCCTTGCCGCCAGATTTCCCAATGCTCCGGACAGCATCGCCTATTACCTGAACAAAAAGGACACCATGACGGTGTACGACTGGAAAAACAGTGGCGAAATGAAGAAGTATTGGAGTTCCATGGACTCCCTCGACTACTATAAAAGAATCCTGCGGGCTGGCATGATGGCCATGAACCCGCACTCCGGACATATCAAGGCGTGGGTAGGCGGACTTGACTATAATTACTTCAAGTACGATGCCGTAAAGCAGGGCAAACGCCAGCCAGGATCAACTTTCAAATCTTTTGTATACACGACTGCAATCGACGATACGACTTTCAACATGACCCCTTGCGACCAGATTGTTGACAAGCCCTTTGAAAAGAAGTATGAAGAAGACGGGGAAGAAAAAATCTGGAAGCCGCGGAATGCAACCGGTACGTTTTCCTACGCCAACATGACCCTGAGGCGTGCACTGGCACAATCCATCAACTCGGTCACTGCCGAACTTACCGACCAGGTAGGGCCGGCTAATGTGGTGCGTTATGCAAAAAAAATGGGCATTACCACACCGTTAAAGCCCGTACCATCGATCGGGCTGGGCCCCTTTGATGTTTCCTTGTACGATATGGTGGCAGCTTACAGCGTGTTTGTCAACAATGGTACCTATACCACACCCATACTTGTAACCAAGATCGAAGACAGTAATGGAAAGGTCATCGAGGAATTTCAGCCGGAAACGCACGAAGCCATCAGGCCTGAGTCTGCATTTCTGATGCAACAAATGCTGCGGGGTGGCGTGGAAGAAGCAGGCGGAACTTCCGGGAGCATCCGGTGGAAGTTTGATGTAACCAAAAACGGGAATGAGCTGGGCGGCAAAACGGGTACGACTTCCAATAACTCCGACGGCTGGTTTATGTGTATCACCAAAGACCTGGTAGTAGGTGCCTGGGTGGGCGGCGACGACCGCAGCATTCACTTCCGTACTACCAACCTGGGAGAAGGTGCCAAAACAGCCCTGCCGATTGTCGGCAGTTTTCTTGAAAAAGTATACCGTGATAAAGGAAACGGTGTAGAGCCGGGACCATTTCCAAAACCAAACTTCAAGATCAGTAAAACTTACCAGTGCCCAACCTATTACGAGCCTGTTGCCGACGACTCGCTCTACAATGGCGTTGACTCAATACCCGACAGGCGCAATGACGAAGATGATTTTCTGATAGGTCCGCCTCCAATCCCGCTGGATACCGGGCGAAGCAACTGACGATAGGGCCTTACGGGCCCTATCCTATTTTCAGGACCTCCTTGTACTGCATCCGGTACAGGTTGGCGTAAAAACCCTCCTTTTCAAGCAGCTGCTCATGCGTACCTTCTTCCATGATCCGGCCCTTGTCTACTACAATGATCTTGTTGGCTTCCTGAATAGTGGACAACCTGTGCGCAATCACGATAGCCGTACGGCCTTTCATCAGCTTTTCTATGGCTTTCTGGATCAGCTCCTCCGTCTCACTGTCCACAGACGAGGTAGCTTCGTCGAGTACGATGATCTTGGGTTCGTGCACCATGGCGCGCACAAATGAAATAAGCTGCCGCTGACCCACCGAAAGGGTTGAACCCCGCTCCATCACATTATAGCTGTACCCGCCGGGCAGTTTTTCAATAAAATCATGCACGCCTACCAGCTGCGCAGCTTCCACGATTTTCTCGTGCGTAATACTGGTGTCACCCAGCCGGATGTTATTTTCAATAGTATCGGAAAACAGGAAAACATCCTGCAAAACAATGCCGATATGCCTGCGGAGTGCATTGAGCTCATAGTTGTGCACTTCCACATCATCCACATAAATATTCCCCTTATTGATATCGTAAAAACGCGTCAGCAGATTGATGATGGACGACTTGCCTGCGCCGGTAGCGCCTACCAGCGCAATAGTTTCCCCTTCATTGGCGTGAAAAGAAATGTCACGCAGCACATATTCCTCCTCATTGTAGGCGAACCACACGTTTTTAAACTCAACCTTTCCTTTGAGATGATCAGGTGCGAAAGTGCCTTCATTGGAAGTATACTCGTCACTATCCAGCACTTTCAGGATCCTGTCGGTACTTACAATGCCCATCTGAAGGGTGTTGAACCGGTCGGCCAGCTGACGTATCGGTCTGAAAAACAAGTTGATAAACATCACAAAAGCGGTGACGGTACCAAATGTAATTTCAGCATTCAGGATTTGTTTGGACCCGTACCATACCACCAGCCCCGTACCAGCGGCAGCAATCACATCAGCCACCGGATAATAGACCGAGTAATACAGGATCGACCGGATGTTGGCATCACGGTGTACCTTATTGATCTCCCTGAATTTTTTATACTCAATATCCTCACTGCTGAAAATCTGCACAATGCTCATCCCGGTGATATGTTCCTGCACAAAGGAGTTCAGATTAGATACTGCCGCGCGTACTTCGTTAAAGGAATCTTTGATCTTTTCCTTGAAAATGTAGGTACAGATCAGCATCAGCGGGATCATGGAAAGACTGATGAGCGACAATTTCCAGTCTGTATAAAACATGACGGCAATAATGAGTACCAACTGCAGAATATCTCCCGCAATCGCCGCCATACCATCACTGAAAACATTGGAAAGTGTCTCTACATCCGAAATAACCCTGGTAACCAGCCGGCCGATGGGGGTATTATCAAAAAATTTCAGGCGCAAGCTGATCAGTCTCTGATACAGCTGCACACGAATGTCGCGGATGATGTACTGTCCCAGCCAGCCCGACATGTACGTATTCCAGAACTGGGCAATCCCCTGCAGAATGGTCACCACGATCATGATAATCAGCATCACCGTAAGCTGGCCGTAGTCCCCGTTTGCGATGGGCGTGTCAATGGTGTACTTGATCAGCAGCGGTGTGAGCGGCGCCAGTACGGCATTCAGCATAATGATAAATATCAGCAGGTAAAACTGCTTCTGGTAGGGACGAACAAACGCATATAAACGCCGAAGGGTAGGCAGGTCGAATATCTGGCCGCTCTTGGTTTCCTGATTCACCGATGGACTGGTTGTTTTGATGTGATGCTGAAGCAACAATGTTCGGGCCGAAAATGTCGCACTCAAATGCAGATTTGTAGTCGGTGGCAGCTGCCGCAAGTGATTAGTTTTTTTGTAAAACAAGCTTATAAAACAGGATTGTATTTTGAAAAAGCATAAAAATCCGGCGCCATGACCGATGAAATTCCTGTACATACCCTGCCCAAAGCGACTGGAAAAGTACCGGCGCTGAATATTTACCGCTTCAAAAACAGCATTGGCGTGCAAAGGGAATTCCCTGTTTCCCTGCCCATTACGCCCCTGCCTACCGACACGCCCCACCGGCATACCTATTATGAAATCCTGTTCATTGAAGAAGGCAGCGGCTTTCATGAGATTGACTTGCATTCCTACCCCATACAAGGTGCAGGCATGCATTTTCTGACGCCCGGCCAGGTGCACTTACTGACATTTTCAGCTTCGTTCCGGGGCTACATCATTGCCTTTTCCGAGGATTTTTACACGTTTTACAATCCGGAAAGTCCGGCTTTGTCCCAGCTTCCGTTTTTTCAGCCGGTACGGCGACAGCCTGTCGTGCTGCTTTCCGAGAACGAAAAGCTGTATTTTCATAATCTGGTTGCCAATATGGTGTCCGATCATCTTCAGGAACCTGCCGACCCGGGTATGAGCGGGAGGTATCTGGGATTGCTTTTACAAAAATGCACACACCTGGCAAAGCAGCAGAACCAGGTGCCCAATGCCGCCCCACACGCATTGCCGGAGCTGGTCGGAAGATTTCAGGAGCTGGTAGAAAAAAACTTTCTCCGCATGCATGAAGTGCAGCAGTATGCCATTCTGCTCGACGTTTCACCGGACTATCTCAGTAAAATCATCCGGCGGCACCTGGGCATTTCATCCCAGGAGTATATTCTGGAAAAACTATTGCTGGAAGCCAAGCGGCTGCTCGTTTTTACAACCCTCAGCAGTAAGGAAATCGCCTATCACATTCAACTGGACGACCCTTCGTATTTTGGCCGCATCTTCAAAAAGAAAACCGGCCTTACGCCCAGTGAGTACCGCGACCATGTTCGGAAAAGTGCCATTTAATGTACGAAATGTACCTTGATGAGGTAAACAGGGAAGGATAGCTTTGTATAATCCTGCTTTTAAATAGCAGGATAACACGACTGACCTTTTTCCTATGCAAATACGCCAGGACCTCACCGCAGCAGCGCTCCAACCCAAAATCGACCGCCTCTGGCAGTTATCAGCCGAGAAAATCGACCTGATCAACCGTGAATACGACAATTCAAAGGGAACACCCGTATTTACGGTCAATGGCAAATATACCCTTCGCGGCTGGACAGAGTGGACGCAGGGATTTCAGTACGGAGCAGAAGTACTTCAGTATGACGCTACCGGCGATACCCGGTACCTGGAAAGTGCCAGACAAAAAACGGTCGGACTGATGGCCTCCCATGTGGGGCATTTTGGTGTGCACGACCACGGGTTTAACAATGTGAGCACCTACGGAAATCTGCTCCGGCTGATGAACGAAGGCCGCATACCCGAGCAGGAATGGGAGCGCAACTTCTACGAGATTGCTCTCAAAGTTTCCGGGGCTGTGCAGGCGCGTCGCTGGACGCCCATTCAGGGCGGACAGGGATTTATCCACTCCTTCAACGGACCGCATTCCCTTTTTGTGGATACGATCCGCTCCGTGCGGGCATTGATGGTGTCGCATTTGCTCGGCCATAGTTATATGGGTGAGAATGATCTGAAAACCAGTCTGCTCGAAAGAGGTACACTGCATTCACTCGCCACGGCCAGGTATGCCGTGTACTACGGCGAGGGCCGCGACAGCTACGATCTTTGGGGCCGCACGGCACATGAAAGTATTTTTAATACCAATGACGGCAACTATCGCTGCCCTAACAGTCAGCAGGGATTCTCAGGCTTCACCACCTGGACGCGCGGCCTGGCCTGGGCGATGGCCGGTTTTGCTGAGCAGCTTGAATCACTTTCTGCATTTAAGGAGGAAGAGCTTACATCCCTGGGCGGACGTGCTGCATTGGAAACCATTTACCTGAAAGCTGCCCGCGCTACCTGCGATTTTTACATTGAAAATACCGCATCTGACGGCATCCCCTACTGGGATACCGGCGCACCTCAGCTACACAAACTGGGTGACTACACTTCCCGCACCTCGGATCCGTACAATGATTTTGAGCCAGTCGACAGTTCGGCGGCGGCGATCGGTGCGCAGGGCTTGCTTCGTTTGGGAAAATACCTGAATGACAAAGGGCAGACGGACGATGGAAGCAGATACTGGCAGGCCGGGCTTACCGCGCTTGATTCCCTGTTTGCCGAACCCTACCTGTCTGCCGACCCGGCTCACCAGGGACTGATCCTGCATTCCATTTACCACCGTCCCAATGGTTGGGACCACATTCCTGCCGGCCAAAAAATCCCTTGCGGAGAATCCAGCATGTGGGGCGACTACCACGCCCGCGAAGTAGCATTGTACGTAAACAGAATTAACAAAGGGCTGCCCTACTACTCCTACCTGGGAAGCGTGCGGGAATGAGGTTGGCTTGTGCCTCCTTTGTCACCCTGAGCGCAGTCGAAGGGGAGTTCCGGGCCTCCTTTGTCACCCTGAGCGGAGTCGAAGGAAGTTGCGGGCCTCTTTGTCACCCTGAGCGCAGTCGAAGGGGAGTTCCGGGCGACCTAGGTGTTATGTAAAAACTCAGGTAAAGTGCTTTGGGTGGCGTTAAAAGAGCTTTTTAGGTGCCGCATCAGCCCTTCGGCTCCGCTCAGGGTGACAATGCGTGGTCGACAAGCGGGCGGAAGCGCCTTAGGCTTACAGAAGGGACGAATGAGCTGCTTATTGTTAAACATTTTAGAAGAACAACCTTGGAAAATATAACCCTCGACCGTTGCTGCATTCACACCATCACTACTAAACCCTGGGCTTTGCCGGAGGCGGTGGAGAAGTATGCGGCGGCGGGTATCAAAGGTGTCAGCGTTTGGACAAATGCAATCGAAGGCCTTGGACCGAAGCGGGCAGGTGAGCTGATCCGGGAGGCCGGGCTGGAAATCGTGTCGTATGTACGCGGAGGCTTTTTCCCGCACAGCAGCAGCGCAGGACGCGCGCAGGCAATTGAGCAAAATAAAAAATTGCTGGAAGAAGCTGCTGCATTGAGCGCACCGATGATCGTGCTGGTATGCGGCGCCTCGCCCGATCAGTCTATGCAGCAGTCGCGTGAACAGATCAGGGAGGGCATTGAAGCCATCCTGCCCCTGGCCGAAAAGCTGAACGTGAAGCTTGCTATTGAACCTTTGCACCCGATGTACGCCGCCGATCGTTCCGCGATCAACACGCTGGCGCAGGCCAATGATATGGCCGAACATTTCAGGTCGACTTATCTGGGTGTGGCGGTGGACGTGTACCACCTCTGGTGGGACGGGGATCTGGAAAAAGAGATTGCAAGATGCGGCGCAAACCGAAATCTGTTTGCTTATCATGTATGTGACTGGAAGGTAAAAACACTTGATTTCCTGAATGACCGCGGACTGATGGGAGAAGGCTGCATTGATTTGAAAAAGATCAGGGGCTGGGTAGAAGCGGCCGGCTTCAACGGCTTTTGTGAAGTGGAGATCTTCTCGGATATCCATTGGGCCAAAGACCAGAATATTTTCCTGAAAGAAGTGACCGACGCATTTGTAAAAACTGTCTGATAAAAACAAGCATTTCAATATGACGACACATACCATTGGTATTATCATGAACGGCGTCACTGGCCGTATGGGGACCAACCAGCATTTACTGCGCTCCATTAAAGCGATCATTGAGCAGGGCGGCGTACGAATCTCGGCCGACGAGGTGATCATGCCCGACCCGATCCTGGTAGGTCGCAATGCAACCAAGCTGCAGGCACTTTGCAGGCTGGCCGGCGTAGAGCAATATACAACTGATCTGGACGCAGTACTCGCCGACCCCCGGTACCAGATTTACTTTGATGCACAGGTTACCGGCCGGCGTGCAGCGGCGGTAAAAAAAGCCATTGAAGCCGGCAAACACATTTATTGCGAAAAACCCACAGGTACTACCACTGAAGAAGCACTCGAACTGTACGAACTTGCTACGGCGGCCGGCCTTAAAAACGGGGTAGTTCAGGATAAACTCTGGCTGCCGGGATTACGCAAGCTGAAAAGACTGATGGAAAATGATTTTTTCGGAAAGATCCTTTCAGTTCGCGGAGAGTTTGGCTACTGGGTATTTGAGGGACATAGCATTCCGGCTCAGCGGCCTTCGTGGAACTACCGCAAGGAAGATGACGGCGGTATTATCGTGGATATGCTCTGTCACTGGCGTTATGTACTCGACAATCTTTTTGGTCAGGTAAAAGCAGTATCATGCCTCGGCGCTACCCACATTCCCGAGCGTATTGATGAAAATGGCCAGCCATATGAATGTACTGCGGACGACTCATGCTATGCCACATTCGAGCTGGAAGGGGATGTAGTAGCACACTTCAACTCGTCATGGACGGTACGCGTACGCCGGGACGACCTACTCACTTTACAGGTAGACGGCACCAAAGGCTCAGCTGTGGCAGGACTTCGTGATTGCTATATTCAACACTACGGCAATACGCCGAAGCCCGTCTGGAACCCCGACATTCCCCAGCCTATCCCATTTTTCGAAGGCTGGTCCAAAGTACCTGAGCAGGAAGTATTTGATAATGCATTCAAGGTACAATGGGAGCTTTTTCTCAAACATGTGGTCAAGGACACACCATTTCCGTGGGACCTGAAAGCGGGTGCAAGAGGTGTGCAGCTGGCCGAAAAAGGGCTGGAAAGCTGGGCTAAACGTGCCTGGGTAGACATTGAGGCACTATGAGAAAAACAGCCCTGATTACCGGCGGCAGCCGAGGTATTGGCTTCGGTATTGCCACAGCACTTGCGAAAGAAGGATTTGACCTGGCCATCAATGGGGTGCGTGATGAAGCATATGTTGGTGACGCCCTCGGTGAATTGCGTGCACTCGGTGCAGAAGTCGTGTATTGCCAGGGCAGCATTGCATCCGCAACTGATCGTGAAGCGATTTTAGACAAAGCCTATGCAGGCCTGGGTGAGATCAATGTGCTGGTCAACAATGCAGGCATCGCGCCCAGAACACGCCTTGATATTCTTGAAACCACCATTGAGAACTATGAAGAAGTAATGACCACAAACCTGCAGGGTCCTTTTTTTCTTACGCAGGCAGTTGCCAGGAGGATGGCACATACCAAACAGAATAACCATGCATTTGAGGCTGCAATCATATTTGTGACCTCTATTTCGGCAACAGTTGCGTCCATCAACCGGGGAGAATACTGTATTTCCAAGGCAGGACTGGCAATGACCAACTTACTTTTTGCGGTAAAAATGGCCGAGTTCAGCATTCCTGTTTTTGAGGTACGACCCGGTATTGTGTCTACGGATATGACATCCAAAGTACAGGAAAAGTACGACAACCTTTTTCAGAGCGGCATTGCATTACAGCCGCGCTGGGGTACACCCGAGGACGTCGGAAAAGCGGTGGCATCTCTTACCCGCGGCGACTTCCCCTACTCTACCGGACAGGTGATCGGGGTGGATGGGGGGATGCTGATTGGGAGACTTTAGGCTGTCGGCAGTCGGCTTTCGGCGATCGGTTTTTTTAATGAGAATTGAATTCAGGAGTTTGTGCATTTGATATAAAAACAAAAAAGCCGAAAGCCGACTGCCAAAAGCCAATGTAAAAAACCCCTGCGTCCCCCCTGTGATCTGAAAGATTAAAACCAAACATGCCGACTGCCGAAAGCCGACAGCCGGAGTAAACATTCGCTCCATGTCCGAACTTCCCCAAACCCGTCCATCCCTTTTGTCGCAGCTCCTGCAGGTACCGGTCATTGTGGCTGCATTGGGCTACCTGGTGGATATGTATGACCTTTTTTTGTTCAGTGTAGTGCGGGTACCAAGCCTGAAAGCGCTGGATGTACCTGCCGACCAGCTCCTGCCGCAAGGTATTTCACTGCTCAACTTCCAGATGGCCGGTATGCTGATCGGGGGTGTTCTCTGGGGAATCATTGCGGATAAAAGAGGCCGCCTTTCGGTACTGTTCGGCTCTATCATCATGTATTCGCTGGCTAACATTGGCAATGGCTTTGTTACTTCGTTACAACAATATGCCTTCCTGAGGTTTATAGCAGGGGTTGGTTTGGCAGGTGAGCTGGGCGCGGGCATTACGCTGGTGACCGAGGTTTTACCCAAAGAAATACGGGGCTACGGCACAACACTTGTAGCCACACTGGGTGTGCTGGGCGCTATCCTGGCCTACTTTGTTGCCGACTTGTTTGCGTGGCGCATCTCCTACTTTGTGGGCGGTGGTATGGGCCTGCTGCTGCTGGTCCTCCGGTTTAATGTATTTGAGTCGGGCATGTTTCACCAGGTGAAGGAAAAATCTGTAGAGCGCGGGAATATCCTGATGATCCTGACCAATGGAAAAAGACTGGGCAAATACCTCATGGCGATCCTCGTCGGGCTGCCGATCTGGTTTGTGGTGGGAATTCTGATCACCTTTTCTCCCGAGTTCGGCGAGGCAAAAGGTATTGAGGGGATCAATGCCGGCAAGGCTGTGATGCTGGCGTTTTCGGGGCAGGTAGGCGGAGATATTGTGAGCGGACTGTTGAGCCAGTACCTGCGAAGCCGTAAAAAAGTAATCAGGCTGTTTATAGCCCTCTCTCTTGCGATGATTGTCGGTTACCTGATGATCCCTATCACAGACCTTTTTTCATTTTACGTGCTTTGTGCATTGCTGGGCTTCTGCAATGGCTACTGGACACTTTTCATCACAATTGCTGCCGAGCTTTTCGGAACAAACCTTCGCGCTACGGTTGCCACGACGGTGCCCAACTTCGTACGCGGCGCGACTATACCGCTCGCTGCATTATTTGTGAGCTTCAAACCAGGGCTGGGTGTCATTCAAAGTGGATTACTACTTGGGGTCGCTACTGCGCTGGTGGCGCTGGTTGCCCTCTATTTCTTAGAAGAAACCTTTACGAAGGATATGGATTTTGTAGAAAAGGAATAATTCAGACAGAACCTAAAATCATAATTTAAGCGGCTTTCCGGTGACGGGGAGCCGCTTTTTTTAACTTTTCTTAACAAAGAACATGCAACGTTCCGGGTCATGCCGGGCTCATTATACCAAAGATTAAACCGGAAGAAAAAGCCATTTAATTGCTCATGAAAGATATCAACCATTCATTTACCTAAAACTCCCACTCCTGTACTTTGTATTACATAGTACCGGAAATCCTGCCACCTTTGTTATGTCCTCAGGGACAAAAAAAGAATTTAAAACAGCCATAAAAATAAAATAGCCATGAAAACTTCAGTAAAAACCTTCGCATTTGCCGCAGCCCTGATCGCTGCTTCCTTTACTGCCAACGCAGAAGATAAAGAGGCCAAAAAAGCTTCTTCGTTTGCCACCGGAATTTATCCCACCAAGCAGGGAAAAGTGAATGTACTTGTTGATAAAGCCAATGCGAATTCCAATACCACGCTCCTGCTGAAAAACGAAGACGGCACCATTGTTTACCGGGAAACCATCAACAAATCACAGCAAAAATTTGGCCGCTCGCTGAATGTTGATGGCCTGGATGCCGGCAAGTATCAGCTGGACGTGATCAGCGGAAAAGAAGTCCAATCCAAAACTTTTCAGCTCTCGGAACAAAAAGTAGAGCGTACCGTGGAAGTAAAATAAGGTTCAAATTGAGTGAACAAGCCTCCGGATTGCTCCGGAGGCTTTTTTGTTTGGGGCAACATTGTGACCTGCCGGGCTTTTGACCGTCCAAACCTTGGGAAAGAAAAGCCTAGTTCTACTTTTTACAGAACTTTCTGTTTACATTTACTTAGTCCCATGAATGTAGAAGGCAAGGACATATTGTTCCGGTTTTTAAAGAAAAACAGGGGTGACAGCAGGCTGGTTGATGCGGCAACCCAACTGATCAAAGACCTTGAAGAAGCAGAAGTGAAATCTCTCGACCACCTCTATAAGCTCAGAAACGGCGTTGACAAAGTTCATAATGACGGATTTTACTTCTTTGATGTCAACCTTCACAGAGCCCTGATCCTGGTCAGATTTTTTGCAGACCGGGCTATCATAGTCTGGTTTGGCAGCCACAAGCAGTACATGTCTACTTTTAAAAATAATAAAAACAGTATCGAAAATGGCTCAGAAAAAACGGGCATATCCACTAAGCGAATCTAACATTCGCTCAATGGTTCGCAAAGGAGCGCTGAGTTCTGAGCTCGACTTACACAGGGCTTCCATTGCCGCCCGGTTTTTGCGCCAGCAAAGTCAGGAGTATCCAGATCTTGTTGGCCTCGAAGAAGAACTGGGCAAGCTCATCCGTAGTTACGAATCAAAGCACTGGTCTGATTTGGAAACAATCAGCCAGGAACAAGTGGCAGAAAATGAATCAGCTGAAAAGCAGGCAGCGGCTGAGTTCAGGTTTTTCAGGCGGAGAAGAGATACTATTTTGAAGAAAATGAAAAAGGCTGGTATCAGACAGTCAGACCTGGGCTTTATTCTTGCACATAGTAAATCATACACGTCCGAATTGCTGAACGGGATCAGGCCATTTTCAACAACTGACCTGATTGTCATTCATCAATTGCTCGAAATACCGCTTGACCAGCTTTTCTGTACCGAACTCTCAGCAAGTACACAGGAGAAAGTCGACCTGGTAAAGCAAAATCTAAGTTCTGCGGATCGAAAAAACAAAGCTTCACAATCTGGTTCTCTATCCTCCGCGCCTACTCACATTTCCATGTCGGCTGCTGATCTGAAATAAGGAGATAAGTAACCGGGGCCTCTTTTTCAGTTGTTTTCAACATGCTAACAACTGACTATGAACTCCCGTCGCGATTTCCTGCAAACACTTTCATTAAGCATAGGTGCGGCTGCTCTGGTGCAGCCTGCCGTCGCTGATACTCCGATTTTCGATACACCCAAAGCCGACAAGCAGCTCCGCGTGGCACTGATGGGCCTGGGCGGCTATGCCAATATTGTTGCAAGGGGAATGCAGGAATGTAAGGTGGCAAAGCTGGTAGGGATTGTGACAGGAACGCCTTCCAAAATTCCCGAGTGGAAGCAGAAGTACGGAATCGAAGACAAGAATGTGTACAACTACGAAAACCTGCACGAAATCAAGAACAACCCGGACATTGACCTTGTCTATGTAATTACTCCTAATTCACTGCATCACAAGCATGTGCTGCAAGTAGCGGCAGCAGGTAAGCATGTGCTCTGTGAAAAACCGGTTGCGGATAATGCAAAGCAGGCGCGGGAAATGATTGCAGCTTGTGAGAAAGCGGGCGTTAAGTTTTATATCGGTTACCGGCTGCACTTTGAGCCGCACACGCGCGAGCTGATCCGTATGCGCGAGGCGGGAGAGTTTGGCAAGATCAAGCATGTAAACAATTATGCGGGATTCACGATCGGCGATCCCACGCAATGGCGGCTGAAAAAAGCATTGGCAGGCGGCGGCGCGATGATGGACGTAGGCGTTTATTCAACAAACGGAGCGCGCTACTGCACGGGGGAAGAGCCGGTTTGGGTGACGGCTCAGGAAAGCAAGACAGACCCTGTCAAATTTAAAGATGTGGATGAAACAGTCACTTTCCAGCTGGGTTTTCCGAGCGGCATTATCGCCAACTGCGGCTGCACCTACAATTTTAACCACGCAGAAATGCTGCGTGTGATGGGTGAAAAAGGCTGGGCCGAAATGAATCCGGCATTTGGCTACGGGCCTATCCGCGGAAATACAGACAAAGGTCCGATTGAGCAGCCCGACGTAAATCACCAGGCCTACCAGATGGACGGCATTGCAGATGCAATCCTGAACGGAAAGCCAGACCCGAATGTGACCGGGCATGAAGGTTTAAAGGATATGCTTGTCATTGATGCTGTTTACGAGTCGCTTCGCAAAGGAGGCGCGAAGGTTTTTATCAAACAATAATCGCTCATTACTATGGATTCCCGTCGTGATTTTTTACAAAAAGTAACACTTGGGCTGGGCGCTACGGCATTGTCCAACCTGCCTGGCGTGGTGAGTACGTCCTGCGCTTCTCCCAAAGCCGACAAACAATTGCGCGTAGCGATCATGGGGCTTGGGAGTTATGGCTCGCGTGTAGCAGATGCAATGAAAGATTGCAAAATGGCTACACTGGTCGGGGCGGTATCCGGCACGCCGGCCAAGCTGGAAGACTGGAAAAAGAAGTATAACATTCCGGACAAGAACACCTACAACTACGAGACGGTAAGTCAGATTAAAAACAATCCGGACATTGACCTGGTGTACATTACTACTCCGAACTCGCTGCATCACAAGCATGTGCTGCAAATTGCCGCAGCCGGAAAACATGTTCTCTGTGAAAAGCCCGTGGCCGATAATGCCAAGCAAACGCGTGAAATGATTGCAGCCTGCGAAAAGGCAGGGGTGAAATTTTACATTGGTTACCGCATGCATTTTGAGCCGCATACCCGCGAGCTGATCCGCATGCGCGAGGCCGGCGAGCTGGGCAAGATCATGCATGTCAACAACTATATGGGCTTCAAGTCCGGTGATCCCAATCAGTGGCGACTGAAAAAAGCGCTGGCTGGCGGCGGCGCGATGATGGATGTGGGTATATATGCATTGAACGGTGCGCGGTATGCGACGGGCGAAGAGCCTATCTGGGTGACTGCCCAGGAAACCAAAACCGATCCTGTCAAATTCAAGGAAGTTGATGAGACGATCATGTTCCAGCTGGGTTTTCCGAGCGGCGTGGTGGCAAGCTGCGGCACAACTTACAATTTTAACAACTACGAAAGATTGTATGTAATTGGTGAAAAAGGGTTTGTAGAGCTGAGCCCCGCATTCAGCTACGGGCCGATCAAAGGCCGCACGCACAATGGCCCGATGAACCAGCCCGTGGTAACGCACCAAACCCTTCAGATGGACGGCATTGCCGATATTATCCTCAACAATAAACCAGATCCGAACGTCAGCGGTGCCGAGGGATTGAAGGATATGATTGTGGTGGATGCGGTATATGAATCCATCCGAAAAGGCGGCGCGAAGATTATGCTTGCAGGAAAATAGTATTTCAATCTACAAAAAATCACCATGAAGACTCCGAAGTTGTTCAAGCAATGTATCTCCGTTTTCATGGTGATTCTTGCATTAAGTGCCGGTTGCAGTAAAAAGAGCATGAGCGTTTCCGGCAATGGAGGCGGCAGTAATTCCTTCAAAGTGATCGGTTACCTGCCCAATGGTACCAGTTTGTCTGCCGGGGCCAATCAGGTGGATTTTGGTAAAATCACCCATTTGTACGTTGCATTCATCAATCCGGACTCCCTGGGAAATTTGACGGGAACTACTGATCTTAAAGCAGTGGCTGCACTGGCCCATGCTAAAAACGTGCAAATCATGGCCTCGATCGGCGGGGGTGGTGCGCCGAAGTATTACCCTTCTTTTTTGATCGGGGACAAAAAAAGTAAACTGATCAAAGACCTTGTTAATCTGGCAGTTGATAATAACCTCGACGGCATTGACGTAGACCTGGAAGGTGCATTGATTGACGCGAATTATGAGAATTTTGTGATTGACCTTGCTGCTGCATTACGACAGAAAAACAAGCAGATTACCGCCGCGATTGCTACTGTTTACAAAGACCAGTTTACGGATAAAGCATTGGCTCAGTTTGACTTTGTAAATATTATGTCCTACGACCGGACCGGTCCCTGGCGGCCCGACAAACCCGGTCCGCACGCACCCTACTCCATGGCTGAGGAAGACCTGGATTACTGGCTCAACACCCGCAAAATTCCGAGAGAAAAGCTGACCCTTGGTCTGCCTTTTTACGGCTATGGGTTTGGCGGCAATGCACCTGAAAGTGTGTCGTATAAAGGTATTTTAAAGCAGTACCCTGACTCCATCAATCAGGATGAAATGCACTTGAATGGCGGCATGGTATACTACAATGGCCTGCCGACAATCCGGAAGAAAACGCAGCTCGCGAAGGAGCGGGTAAGCGGGGTAATGATCTGGCAATTGTTGCAGGATACGACGGGAGCAAGGTCGATGTTGGGGGAGATTGATGGGGTGATTAGGGGGAAGTGATTTTGTAAAATTCTCCCTTTATTTGCAAGGTCAAAACACACTGGTTAAATCACTTAAATGAATCTTGATACATACACACTATCCGCATCACCCGACTTTCAATCATTTAAATTTTACAGCGTTGGTCCGAACGGAAGTATTCCAAAGGCAGTACAGTTTCAGACAATACTCGGTACAGATTATTTTAACTTGGCTTTTGGAGACCTGGATCCAGCAAGTGGTGAGCTCGACGACTTGGCTAAATCAAACAATGGTGATAGTGAAAAGGTGCTAGCCACGGTGGTAACAGCCTTATACAGCTTCTTGAAAAAATACCCAAATGCAACTGTCTATGCAAAAGGAAGTACGCCTGTCAGAACACGTCTTTACCGAATGGGAATTTTCAAATATTACAATAAAGCCAATTCAGACATTTCCGTATACGGTGAACTGGAACTTGAATTTGAACCGTTCTGTAGCGGACAAGATTATCTAGGATTTCTGGTTAGAAAAAAATTTAATTAACTTGTATCATGTCAAGAACAATAACACCCAAAGCAGACAGTCACGTTTCAAACATCGAGATTGATCCTGAACTGGAAAGATATCAGGGTATAATTCTATTTCCTGAAAAATTGGCGATAGCTAATGAAGTTATCAGAACCAAGAAGATTCCTGAGGAAATGCAACCCAAAGTACCTGCTGAAAAGTGACCCGTCCCAACCTCCTCGTCGTCTGCGGAAGAAATAAAAGGCGCAGCCGCACTGCCGAGCATATCTTAAGAGTAGTTTACAAGGTTACTAACATCTCCAAACGAACTTCAAGCGCGACAGCAATCTCGTACAAAGTATAAAGCGAAGGTGACAGCTTTCCATTTTCGATCCTTTCCATAGCCTGCCGATCCTTTTCGCACGCACGGGCAAGATCCGCCTGGCTCCAACCTTTCTCGGTTCTAAGCTGAACAATTCGCCTTCCGATCAGCTTTTGAAGTTCTACCTTATTCAGCATTGTTCGGCAACTTCACTCCTTTATAGATGGTTTTTAGAAGATCGCATGGATCGACATCCATGGCGAGCGCAATCAAATAAAGCTCCTTTGCCCGCAGATGCGCTCCTTCTTTTAATGTAAGTTCACTCAACCGCGAAGCGCTGATTCCAGTCTTACGCGAAATCTCTGCTTTGTTGATTGATTTTCTTCCCAGGTATAAACCTAATTCTGTCATTGAATCCTGTTTTGCAGCTTAATACTGTTTTGAAGGCACCAGTAATTCTCTAACTTCAACATCCAGCAACTTTGCAATCTCGTAAAAAGTCTCAATCGTAGGCTGCATATCGTTTGTACACCAACGTGATACAGTAGATTTATCCTTACCAGTTACTTCGGCCAACCACTTAGCTGACTTCTCTTTTTCTGCAAGAACAATTTTGATTCGATTGTACTTCTGCTTGGGCATTCACTTGGAAGTTTTCGTTTGGCGCAAACTTAGCAAAAACTTTAAGCATATGACAACCAATCAGTTACCAGCCTAATTTGTGTAATATGCGAAACATAGTTTTCGTTTTACGAAACTTATTTTTAGTTTCGCGAAAACTATATCTTACATTTGTATGTCAAAATACAAAAAACGTCAATTGAAAATTTATTCCAAGTTCAAGCAAAACTCCGGTTGGAACTCGAAGCTTGTCCCGGAAATACGGCTTTGCGGAAAGTGGCTGGAAGAAATGGGATTTGACTATGGTGACCGCATTACTGTCCGGCTGGAAGAGGGGCGGCTGATCATTGAACCGGAGGGTGAATTGAGAAAGAACCCTCAGCTGACTATCTGGAACTAAAAATAACTCCGGATTTTTCCTAAATTTGGATAAACGACACATTATCATGACATCAGGTAATCAACATATTAGCCTTGCCGATCACTATTTTGGTTTTCTGAAAAACCTTGACTCTGAAAGTAAGCTCGATTTAATCAGCAAGCTTTCGCGGTCTTTGGAAGAATGTCAATCTGGTGAGATCTCCTTGCAATCGCTTTTTGGGGCCTACCAGTCGGAAGAAACCGCTGACGAGATTATTGCAGGGATTCGGTCATCACGAATTTCGAACCGCAACATTGAGCAGCTTTGACACAATATCTTCTTGACACCAACATTTGCATCTACTTCATCAAAGGTCTTTATCAACTTGATAGTCGGATTAACAGCATTGGCGCAGACAACTGCTTCATTTCCGAGGTGACAGTTGCCGAGTTGAAATATGGAGTCGCTAATAGTAACCAGCCGGCTTTGATGAAACCCATCATTGAAGCATTCATTCCAAAATTCGCGATACTTCCCGTTTACGACGCGCTTGACATATATGCTGCCGAAAAAGCCCGGCTCCGAAAATCCGGATCATTAATTGACGATTTCGACATTCTGATCGGAGCCACCGCAATTCAGCATCAGCTGATACTCGTCACCAATAATGTTAGCCACTTGGGAAGGTTGCAAGATATTGTCATTGAGAATTGGGCTAAATAAACCACCAATCCACTACCAGCCTGATGAAGTGCTTTGTACGCATACTTACTATTCTTTTTCTTGGGCTTCTATCATGGAATTTACCTGCCCAGGACCTCACCACCCCATTCAAATCCTGCAAACTCGCTGGCAGCATCACCATTTACGATTACAAAAACAGAAAATGGATCACCAGCGACGAGGCGGACTCGCAGCGCGAAACGCAGCCGGCTTCGACTTTCAAGATTTTTAATTTGCTTGTCGCACTGGAAACCGGGGTGATTGCGGATGAAAATGCTGTGGTGAAGTGGCCTGGAAATACGGATACTACCTTATACGGTTACCGGCCGGAAATCTATAAGGATATTACGGTCAAAGAGGCATTTGAGGTATCAGCTGGCTGGGCGTTTGTCGAGCTGGCAAAGCAGATCGACCGCAAGAAATATGCACATTATATGAAGCTCACGAAATATGGAAATGGAGACCTCACCGAGCAAGGCGACGATTTCTGGAACTTCGGTGCATTCGGCATTTCACCCCGAAATCAGGTGGAGTTTCTGATCAGGGTTTTTGAAGGTAAAACACCGTTTTCAAAGCGGAATGTTGATATTTTGAAAAAAGTGATGATCAATGAACAACCCACCGATTACACGCTTCGTGCCAAAACCGGCTGGACTCGGGTGAATGGAAATGATATTGGCTGGTGGGTTGGCTATGTGCAGCGAAAGGATAATACTTACTTCTTTGCCACACGCGTGACCAAGAAGCGGAGCACACCAAATCCAGAGTTTGGGAATTGCCGAAAAACGATCACGAAGGATGTGCTGCGGCAGTTAGGGGCGATTTGATGTAATCGTTAACCGAAGGATCATTTGCAGTTAGCCGAACGATCAGTTTTTAAGAGCACAGACTCTTTGCTTTGCTAATTTTTGCCATTTCGAATTTAGTCTCCGCGAATGGCAAATCTGACACAAGCTTATGAGCTGCAAGAACTGGATATCAGAACTGGATACAGATTTTTGTTTGTAAGTGTAGGATCGAAAACTATTTTAAAAGCTGTCCGATATACCTACGCCCGGACATTTGAAGACAAAAAAGTATACAACCTAGGTTTTGGAGATTACGACATCAAGACCGGTACAATTGTTGATCAGGCCAAATCCAATAATGGTGACGCTTACAAGGTTCTACAAACAGTCCTCTCCACAATTCCATATTTCTTCGAAAAAAATCCAGACGCAATGGTACTCGTCCAAGGAAGTGACAGTGATCCTGCTTTTGCTGAAAGATGCAGGAAAACCTGTAACAAACATTGCTTCACTACTTGTAAACGATTCAGGCAGCGTATTAAAGTATACAGATCATATGTTGAAAAAAATTTTGGCGATTTGAGCATATCTTTTTGGTTTTTGGGCGGTTTCTTATCTATTAATAGAGATGTAGAAATTCAGCGGTATGTACCTGGCCGTGAGTATGATGCCATTTTATTTTTTAGAAAATAAAACTAACTTGATATATGGAAGCGAAACAAAAAGAAGAAAGGACTATTCCTACGGACCCGGTCGAACAAGCCAAATTTCTTCGAGAGCTGGCAGAGGAAATCGGTGACCGGGATCTCTTTCCCGAAAAAACAGCAAGCGCTAAAAGATTTTTAGACAGGCTGGAAAAAAGCCAGCAGCGCATTACCCCAAAGGTGTCAGCAAGCTGACACCTTTTTTATTATTGTTTAATCACCTCTCAAACAATCCGCTCAGAATTTGATGTGCATCACAGGATTGTTTGAGAGGCATAGTTTACAAAAAACAAATGAAAATCCCGCAACGTGGGGTACGACGTGAGCAACTTGAACCCGAAACCTCATTGAATTGCAAGTAACCCTTGATGCCCGGCGACTTTATTGCACGTCGGGCTTCTTTATATATACCGGCATCAATTTTATGAACTATCGGAAAAGTATCTACTCACTCATAGCAGCGGCGGCATTGATGCCAGCCTCGCTTTTTGCTCAGATTATGGATTCAAAATCAATTGTTGCGCCTGGTGCACAGGTCGAGAAGCTGGGAGACGGCTATAAGTTCACCGAGGGACCTACACCTGACAAAGACGGAAATGTTTATTTTACCGATCAGCCCAATAACAAAATCATTCGCTGGGATGCCGGAACAGGCCAGTTTTCTGTATTCTCGGATAGTCCCGGCCGTGCGAATGGAATGTATTTCGATAGCCGGGGTAACCTCATAAGTTGTTCGGATGAGGATAATCAGGTTTGGTCATTTGACAAAAACGGAAAGCATACCGTGCTGGTCAAAGACTATGAAGGCAAGCTGCTGAATGGCCCCAATGACCTCTGGGTGGATGCCAAAGGCGGCATTTACCTTACGGATCCGCTTTACAAGCGTGATTATTGGAAGCGTGACCCGGCAATGCAGCAGGATGGCGAGCACGTCTACTACCTTAGCCCCGATCACAAGAAATTAAGCCGCGTTGACGAAAAAATAAAAAAGCCCAACGGCATCATTGGGACACCTGACGGCAAGACGCTTTATGTGGCAGATATTGGCGATAACAAGACTTATAAGTACGACATTCAACCCGACGGAACACTTACCAACCGCCAGCTTTTTATCTCCAAGGGTTCTGACGGCATGATCCTCGATGAACAGGGCAATCTTTACATAACCGGAGATGGCGTAACTGTATTTGATAAAAAAGGAGAACAGATAGCCCACTTTCCTGTTCATAAAGGCTGGACAGCGAACCTTTGCTTTGGTGGCAAAAACCGGGATATGCTTTTTATCACTGCTGAAACCGCGGTATACGGACTAAAAATGAAGGTGAAAGGAAACAAGTAAGCAGTACCGTTTACTCGAACTGCTCACCAGCGTTGCAACCTTTCATTTTCCTATTGTTTCAGGCTGATAAACAACATCCATTTTCAGCCATGAACAAAAGCATCAGAATCGCATTACTTTCTTTCAATCATTGCATTGCCGCCATGCTCCTGGCGGCAATTGCTTTTTCCTGCCGTACCGCTGAGGTAAGTGTACACAATGACTTGAAAACCGGCGCAGAGGTCTATACTGTCAAAGGCAGGCAGGGCTTCCAGGTAGGACAGGTACTTAGCTTTGGTGATTTCAAAACCAGCAAGGTAAACCGTGGCTGGACCTTCGGTTACTCCATTCCATTTATCGTTAGCTTTCAGGGAGCAAGCGAAAAGCTCAGCTTCCGGCAGCTGGATCAGCATGGAGGTCAGGCCGAGGTTGTACTCGTGAGTAAATTCAGGGAAACAGAACTGGCCGTGGCAAAAGACTATTTTTCAGTTTCCCTGCACTACAAAAACTATTTTGCAGGCGCCATTAAACTTGACCATGCAGAAAGCTCGTGGGACTTTATCGTATATAATGCGGACGGCGCAGGCCGCGGCTTCGGTAATCGGGAAACCAGTGGTTTTGTCAGAAATGGTCGTACACGAATCGATATACGCGCAATCAACTCACTTGAAGGCTCCTCCGAAATTCTGACGTACAACAGCGTGTATGGATATGAGTTCACGCAGGGCGGCAAAGTCATTGCTGCCGTGTCGACCATCAACAATGGTAAAGTATGGATGAAAGAGGGTCTGGATGCGGAAACCAGGCTGGTACTCGCCGGTATATGCTCCGGGCTCATGCTCAGAAACCAGGTAGAAGATCAGGCTTTATCGCTTCAATAAGGTGCTTTCTACATTTTCGGCCACAATGAGGTGCTTTAACCTCATTGTGGCTGGTTGTTTATTAACATTTTGCCAGGAAAATATATAACTTACTATCCTTAACACAATACGGATGTTAAGCAACATGAGCGTAAGTAACATGATGATTATCTAATCCCGTTTTAATGATCATCAGGCACAAATAAAGTGTTTGCTGCACGTGTAAAAGCATGTATTCTGACGGTGACTCCTGGCAATCCGGCCAAAGGCACAGTTTTTTCCATATACACTAGCAAAACATTCACCTGAACGAACCTGAACTTTACAGTAACCCGTTCGACAAATATTGATAACCTTAAAAAACTTTTCTTATGGACTTACAACACACGGATAAAAGGGACGAAAAACAGGAAAATCCTTCAAATAAGAATATGAGCGAGCCTGATACCCTGATCGAAACTCTTGAAGCTTTGCAGAAAGACGGCTATACCTATGACTTCAATATGACAGCACATGCGCTGGAAGTTCATAACACCGACGGTATCTGCCTGACACTTTCTCCTGATCAATTTGATATCGTGCATGTTTACCGTTTTGAAGGAATGACCAATCCGTCGGATATGTCTATCCTGTATGCCATCGAATCAAAAGATGGTTTGAAAGGTACACTGGTAAGCAGCTACGGCGTATATGCGGATTCAATGTCTAATGAAATGATCAAAAAGCTGGATACGCGCAGCTCGTTGATTGTACACCACGATGATGAGGAGACTACTTCATAAATCTTCGTGTAGTAGACTTAGCTAATAATTCAGGATGTTACTTTATCGGAAGGTGGAGTAGCATCTTTTTTTTACAAAAAACCGCCTTACCTGGTTATGACCGAAATCCTCGAATGGGAGCGCGTCCTGCTTAACGAACTTCCGCCTGCATTTTTGCTAGAGGTAGCAATACGGTCGTTTATTATGTTCACTTTTCTGCTGATCGCCCTGCGCGTTACCGGAAAGCGGGGGGTGAGGCAACTCTCGATTTTCGAGATGGTGATCATCATTTCACTGGGTTCGGCAGCGGGCGATCCCATGTTTTACGAAGATGTGGGTATCATGCCGGCACTCGTCGTGTTTGCGACGATCATCCTGCTTTACCGGATCGTGACCTGGCTTACCGGAAAAAGCCAGTTTTTTGAAAAACTTGTGGAAGGTAAAACTGTTTGCCTGATTCACGAGGGAAAGTTTTCTGTAACAGAATTCAAGAAGGAAACGCTGGCCCAGGATGAGTTTTTCTCAGAGCTAAGGATCAGAAATGTCGAGCACCTTGGGCAGGTAAAGAATGCCTACTTGGAACCTTCGGGAGAGGTAAGTGTATTTTTTTATGAAGACAAAGCCGTTAAACCCGGCCTCCCGCTCCTGCCCGAGCTATATCTGAAAAAAACCAGAACAATCCCCAAAGAAGGTACATATGCCTGCACCTTTTGCGGTAACACACAGGAGCACAGTGCCAGTACCGCTGCCTGTGAAGTATGCGGAAAAGATGAGTGGGTAGAAGCTATTGACACGGTCCGGATTGCATGATAGAATTACAAAAATGCCCTTTGCAGCCTGGCATGCGTATTTTAAGCCATTTTGCGCGGCTGATCTTTGTGGAACGTTGACTAACTATTTATAGAACCAACCATCACATCACTATGGAACTTATTGAATTAACCGAAGAACAAATCAAAGCCGCAGAGGAACAAGCGAGCGGGCAGCCTTATCCATATCTGGCAAAAATCCTGAAAGATATCGGGGTGGATAATTACGAGGTAAAGGTGCGCAACCACAAGGTAACCTACACGAGCATCAATGGTGAAAAGCTGGTTCTACCGGGAGATATGCCTGAGTTTGAATGCGCTGAAGCATTCAAGCTGGAAGAAGTAAAAAGCGCAATCCGCAGAACCCAGGAAGGACAAACGGACTACGCAACTTTTCTGAGAGAAATCGGAGAAGCGGGCATTCACACCTACGTTGCCGACCTCACCGGGATGAAAATTATTTACCAGGGTCCCAACTCCGAATATGAGTATGAGGAGCTGATTCCGGAAGTGTAACCGGCGGCTATTTCAGCCGCCGGCTCATTTCTTCCAGATGGTCATCCGTAAAATCAAGGTGTGTCACGAAGCGGACCAACCCTTTACCAAAACCAATTGCGAGTATATCCTTCTCGGCCAGGCTGCGGACGTACGCTACTTCCGAAATACCCTCAGCCAGCCTGGCGATCACAATGTTGGTATCCACAGGAAACACTTCCTCCACCTCCGGGCTTTTTTCCATCAGCAAACCAATAGCACGTGCGCGGCTATGGTCTTCTTTGAGACGATTGACATGGTAATCCAATGCATAAATACCGGCCGCGGCCAGAAAACCTGCCTGCCGCCAGCCTCCTCCCATTACTTTCCGGAACCGGCGCGCATGCCGGATACTTTCGGCGGAGCCCACAAGCAATGAGCCCACGGGACATCCCAAACCTTTGGAAAGACAAATGCTGATGGTGTCAAATACCTGTCCGTACTGCATGGTGGTTTCACCCGTTTCCACAAGTGCATTGAAAAGGCGGGCTCCATCCAGGTGCAGGGGAATACCGCTATCGGCACAAACTTGCCGTATTTGCCTGATTTCTTCAAAATCATAGTAACACCCGCCACCCTTATTCATGGTGTTTTCCAGCGAAACCAGCCTGGTGACAGTAGAATGTACATCATTTTGCGGGCTGATTGCCGCCGCTACCTGGCCGGCCGAAATGCGCCCCCGGTTACCGTCCAGCAACTTTACCGATGAGAATGCATTGAGCATGATGCCGCCGCCTTCGTAGAGGTAGATATGGGATGATTTATCACAAATCACATCGCTGCCCGGCAAGGTATGGATACGGATCGCCAGCTGGTTGGTCATGGTACCGGACGGACAAAAAAGTGCGTCCTCCATTCCGAACAACCGGGCAGCCTTTTCCTGTAATGCATTGACGGTAGGATCATCACCCAGCACGTCATCCCCTACTTCCGCCGCCCACATTGCCTCCTGCATTTCCCTCGTCGGCCTGGTGATTGTATCGCTTCTTAAGTCAATTTTCATTTTTATAAAACTTTTACCCGGTCAGCGGATTTTACACATTGGACCAAGATAAAGTCGAAAGCGATATATTGCAATCAAAATCGGCCGCATGGAGTTTTCAGAATACCTTATTCAAAAAAAAATAAGCCCTCAGCTATTTCGGGAAGGTGACCCGGCGCGGTACCGTGAGTGGAGCGACCTCTTTGAAACCATGCACCCCGAGAGCTTTACTGCTCAAAAGAAATTTCTCGTCAATGAGATCCGCAGGCGCTACCACCTGCCCGATCCTGATAGGTAGGATTTACAGGCAGCTGCTTTTTTCTGAAAATATAAAAACAGACCTGCATGAAAAAACTGCTGCTTTTCGCCTGCCTGCTCTTTGCAGGACTACCTTCATTTGCCCAGCACAGCCTGATCAAGGAGAGCCTTAAAATTCAGAGCTCCGTAATGGGAAAAGAGATGAGGTACAACATTTACCTGCCCGCAGATTACGACAAAACCGACCGCAGCTACCCGGTATTATACCTCCTGCATGGCTACTCCGATGACGAAACCGGCTGGACACAATTCGGAGAAGCGCAGCAGATTGCCGACAAAGCGATCGAGAGCGGCGACGCTACGTCCATGATCATCGTGATGCCGGATGCTGGTGTTACTTTTTACATGAACAGTTACGATGGAAAGGCAAAGTATGAGGATTACTTTGTTAACGAATTCATTCCGCATATTGAGTCCGCCTACCGGATCAGGAAGAAAAAAGAGTTCAGGGCTGTGGCAGGACTGTCTATGGGCGGCTACGGCACCATGCTGCTCGCCATGAAGCATCCCGACCTGTTTGTGGCCGCGGCTCCGATGAGCGGTGCTTTCTGGTCAGATGATGATATTGCAAACATGCCGGCTGAGCGCTGGGACGGGCTGATGGCCACGTTGTTTGGCAAGGCAGCTCCCGGTAAAGCCCGGCTTTCAGAACACTGGTACAAAAATTCCATTTTCAAGATCATCGAAACCACTCCGCTCGACAAGCTGAAATCCGTAAAATACTACATTGATTGCGGAGACGACGATTTTCTGATCAAAGGAAATATGGCGCTGCACGGAGCCATGCTGGATAAGGCCATACCCCACGAGTTCAGAGTACGCAATGGCGGGCACACCTGGACCTACTGGCGTACCGCTCTCCCGGAAGTCATGAAGTTTGCTACCCAAAGCTTTCACCGCTAAAATCAGAAAGGGTCAGAAAGCCCGATGCTTCCTGACCCTTTTTATGTTAACAAACGGCCACAAGTCCTGTCAGCCTTTCATTTCCTCCATCAACTTCATCAAAATACCGACAGTCTTTTCGGTCTGCTCCCTGCTTGGCGTTGTATCCCAGTTGCCGACAATACCATTACTGCCAATGTAAATTCCATCTTTACGGGAGATGAAATTGGCCCCCTGCGTATACAGCTTATAATTCGCTTCTCCTTGCGGGATCAGGCACGAAAGCTGCCCCGATACGGGTGTCAGTTCCTCATCATTGAACACCGGCTTGGCACCGAGCCCCATGCAATTCACCACTACTTTTTCGGGTAGAGCGTCAATGTCCTCCGGTTTTCTGATCTCCTGTATTTTTACTTTTCCACCAAACATGGTAAAATCCTGTAACTGGTGCCGGAGGTAAGCCGGTATGTTGAACATCAGGTTGCTTCGGCGGGTTACATGATTTGCTTTAAAAGGGTGTTCCCTGGCACTCAGGCTCACTCTCTCCGGCAAAAGTCCATGCACCTCGAAGTCCTCTCCGCCGGCACCTGGCACATAGTTTGGTTCATTTTGAAAAACGCCGTACTCTTCCGCCCAGCATGCAATGTCGTTCATACCCAGTAAAAACTGGAACCTGCGGAATGAAAACCGGCAGGCATCTTCCCATACCGCCCGGAACTCAGGCCTGACAACCTTGACGTCGCACACCCGGGAAGCCGGTGACCAGGTACCTGTGGCAAGATTGCTGGTGATGTTGGGAGGAACATCCCTGGTGTAGATCGTCACCTCACAGCCGCTCTCCTGCAACAGCCGCGCGGTGGCAATACCAACCGTACCGCAGCCAAGTACCGCCACCTTTTTCTCCTGCGTAGCCAGCACGTGCTTGCGGGCAATGTTTCCAGTACCCCATGAAAGCGACCATCCCGAACCTCCGTGACCATAGTTATGAACAAGCGTTTTATTCCCGAGCTGCTCCACATCCAGCCTGGGTCCCGACGCACGGAAAGGCCGCAGTCCCACCGTTTCTTTCACAATGCGGTCCATGGAAAGGCGCAGCTTGGGAATGTGGTGGTAACCCCGGGAAATATGGTAATGTTTGTCGGGGTACATCTGCTGACTTTTGGGCATGCAGGCCGAAACGCCAGCTGCGAGCGCGATACCAGCCGGCATTGCAGTTTCAAGGAAATTTCTGCGGTTCATCAGGTGAGTTTAGAATGGTAGATACAGGCTGAAAATAAATACATACAACTAGTAATACAATTTATATTCTGCTATCACCAAATTATACAATACAAAATTTGTTGAATTACAGTTTTTGCAAATTCGTCTCCAATTACCTGCGATTGAATCTTATTGAAAATAGTACTATGTTGAACCCATTAAGATTTTAATAAATCAGTAATGAGGATACGTACAGTAGATACCGGATATTTCAAGCTGGATGGAGGCGCCATGTTCGGGGTGGTACCTAAGTCGCTCTGGAACAAACACAATCCTGCGGACGAAAAGAACCTTTGTACCTGGGCAATGCGATGCCTGCTTATCGAAGACGAAAACCGGCTTATTCTGATCGATACCGGCCTCGGCGACAAGCAGGATGCCAGGTTCTTCGGGCACTATGACCTGCACGGAGATGCAAGCCTGCTTAGTTCCATCAGGCAAAATGGCTACACGCCGGAAGATATTACCGATGTAGTACTCACACACCTTCATTTTGATCATGTAGGCGGAGCCGTAACTTACAATCATGACCGCTCCGAGTTACGGCCCGTTTTCCCGAATGCTACGTACTGGTCCAACGAGGCACACTGGCACTGGGCAACCAACCCCAACCCCAGGGAAAAAGCGTCTTTTTTACGAGAAAACATCTGGCCGCTGCACGAGAGCGGACAGCTGAAATTCATTTCCGAAGGCAGTTCACCATTTCCATCGGTAGACTTTTTACACGTAAACGGACATACGGAGCAAATGATGCTTCCTCTGATCCACGCCGGAAAGCACCGTCTGCTTTACGCCGCCGACCTGCTCCCGTCCAGCTATCACATTCCATTAGCCTGGGTGATGAGCTATGACGTGCGTCCGCTGCTCACCATGCAGGAGAAGGAAACTATCCTGCAAACCGCGGCACAAGAAAATTACGTCCTGATCTTTGAACATGACCCCGTGTACGAAGCCGGAATTGTGGAGCAGACGGACAAAGGTATCCGCATCCGCGAACGCGGCAACCTGAGCAGCTTTATCAACCTGTAATATGCGCGTCGGACTGGTACTATCAGGCGGAGGCGCACGCGGAATTTCCCACATCGGGGTAGCAGCAGCATTATCCGAGTATGGCATCGTCCCGGATATAATCAGTGGCACGAGCTCAGGCGCCTTTGTAGGAGCATTGCTTGCGCACGGCTACAAACCCAGGGAAATTATTGAGCTGATTACCAAAACACGCCTGTACTCCTACCTCAGGCTTGGTTTCGGTGTGAATGGATTTTTGCAGCTGCACAAAATGGAAGAGGTTATATGCCGCTACCTGCCGCATAACAGTTTCGAAGCATTGCAGATACCCTTGATTGTGACGGCGACCGATATTGTAAATGCTGCCGAGATCAGGTTCAGCAGCGGGCCGCTGGCGATACCCATCGTAGCGTCGTGCAGTATTCCCGGACTTTTCAGTCCCATTATGCATGCAGGATACGAGCTGGTGGACGGAGGTGTGCTCAACAACCTGCCGGTAGAGGCCATAAGAGAAGAGACAGCATTCGTGATCGGCAGTCATTGCAATCCTTTTCTTTTGGATAAACCGCTGAAAAGCACCTCGGAGATCGTGTATCGCAGCCTGATTCTCGCCATGCACGCCAAAACGCGGGAGCGTTTCGGCAAATGTGACCTGCTCATCGAGCCGCCCGCCCTGAGCCGTTTCAGTATTTTTGATTTCCGGAAGGCTGAGCAGTTGTTTGAGGCAGGTTACCGGTATACCAAAGAACTGCTCGCCGAGGTAAGACCTCGGTTACCTGCCTGAATGCTGCTGCTTCACTCCCAGCTTTTTGACGACCCACTCTCCTACGCGCGCGCCCTGCACCTGTCCGTTGGTCACGGCATCCATAAAGTGAATACCGCCATAAAAACGCGACATGGCCGATTCCTGCGCTGCCGCCGCAAAGGAGGCGAACTTACGGGCTTTAAGGCCGAAGCGCTCCTCGACAGTATCAGTATATGCAAACTTATCGCCAAAGTAGTGGGTCAGAATGATTGCCGAAGTTGTGGAAATCACGGAGTGCCCGCTCAGATATTCGGGAAAAGGAGGGGTTTGCAGGAACGGTTTCCAGGAAGGATCAATGTACTTGCGGATGGCCGTCTCGGGCCTGATCCGGTTGCTTAGGTACTTTTCGTCCCAGCAAGCCATAAAAGAGTCCATCAGCCCCACCGCCACACTGGTATTTACGAGTGTTGTTTTCGCAAAATCAGCCTTGGCCTGCCCGCAGGCAATATTGGTAATTCCCATCCAGTGCGCCCCCGGTGAGATTTTCTTCATTCCCACCAGCAAATGTCCCCGGTTTTCCAATGCAAAAGGATTGCAGTCCCAGTATGCTGCCATCACCAGGTGCTCTGCCTGCTTAGTATCATCATAATTCAGTTTCATGAGCTTGAAAAACGCTGAATTTTTGTCTTCTGAAAATGCTACCGGTGGGTTTCCCCGGAACTGGGAGCAGGTATCCAGCGTAAATGGCCGCACCGTGCGGAAGTAAGGCTCTACGGGTGGAAAGTAGCCGGGAGGTGTAGGGTACCAGGTTCCGGGCAGACGGCTGGGCTCATACCTCGGGAAATTACTGATCCGGTTGTAGCGGTCACTTTTGGCATATTTCAGTATTTCCTTGCTGATCGCCAGCGCATACGCCTGCGAGCCGGCAATCCGGTCGGCATCCAGGCCCGCCTTGCGGCAGGAGTCAATCAGCCGGTCCTGGTACTTGCGGAGCAAAGCGCCGGACGGCTGCATTTTCCTGGCCGTTTCCAGCATAGCCAGTGCAGCAGTGAGCTGATAAGCATGGTTCTCAATACCTTCCGGACGTTTGATCGAAGGATAATTGTTGAGTACGCCGAACATGCTGCGGTAGGCGGAATCGTTTTGTGCAATGACCTCGTAACCCGCCAGACACGCATAAGCAAAGAACCGGGCACCGAGAGGCGGATTGGTCACATCATGCACCATTACATCCGTCATTTCATTCACCACAGTACCTACTACCGCGGGATGGATGTCGAAGGGTTTGTTGTCTTTTTTACAACCGGCCAGCATGCCTGCCAGCAGCAGGACCAGGATCAATTTATTGAGCACTTCCAAGTTGATATGCTTTAACTTCCTGCTGATTTATACCAAATAATAACTTATTACCCACCGGCAATACACTCCGGACATCCCCGCGAAGCGAAAATCCGGACAATGCCTGCGGCACATATTCAAATGCACCATTGCCTTTACCTTTCAGCAAAACACCATAATTGGCATCATACTTCCCGAATCGCAGCCGGGCCTTGCTGACATTGCCGCAAAGCAGCAGGTCTTTTTTTCCATCGGCATTGAAGTCCAGCGAAGTAATGGTGTATACCGGTGAATTTTGTGCTTCCAGCGGCAGTACCGTAGGGGCATACTTCCCGTTTTTGTTTGTGACAAAAATAGTGGTCTGCAGGTAGTTGGAGGTAAGCTCCTGTGCTCCTTCCAGTTCATCCTGTGTAAAAACCTCTTTAACCGTAGCATCCGCATAGCTTTTATAATCCTGAAAACGCGTCCGCATAATGCTCATCTGATCAAGCAGCTCGTCGCGGGTGATGTAGGGATAACTTTTTCCCTGGATATAAAAACTCATAATCGGATCCACGGATCCGTTATCGTCAAAATCTTTGTAGATCAGCTGAACCGGCTCCTTGTCACTGGCTTTGCATTGGGTGTTGAGCCCCATGTTCCCGGCCACAATTTCCGGCTTACCATCTCCATTGAGATCTTCCACAAGCAGTTTATTCCACCAGCCGCTATATGGTTTATCAAAGTACTCGCTTGTTTTATTTTCCAGCTTTCCGTTGCTGCTGATAAATATACTGACCGGCATCCACTCCCCTGCCACTACCAGGTCGGGCTTCTTGTCTCCATTGAAATCGGCCCAGCTGGCATCCGTAACCATTCCAATACGTTCCAAAGCCGGGCACAATGCCTTCGTCTGATCCGAAAACTTTCCTTCTCCATCATTGATCAGCAGGTAGCTCCGGGGTGTCTCGGGGTATCTTCCCGGGATCACGCGCCCACCGACAAAGAGGTCGGGCTTCCCGTCTCCATTCACATCCGCGACTTCCACGCAGCTGGTACTGGTGAGCATGGCCGGCAATACACCCGCAGCTTTTGTAAAATTACCCTTGCCATCATTCAGGTACAGCCGGCTTTGCAGCAGTGGATCCTCAGGCATAAAGCTTGCATAACCGCCGCTGCACACAAACAGATCCGTAAAACCATCCCCGTTTGCATCAAAAAACGCGGCGTCGGTATCCTCACTTTGTTTGTCTGCGACAAATGCAGGTACTGGCCGAAGCGTAAAAGATCCATTTGGACCGCCTATGTACAGTTTTGCAGGTTCACCCGAGCCGCCGCCTGCAAAAATATCCGCTATCCCGTCCCCATTCACATCTCCTTTGACCATACACGGACCGGAAAATGAAATAGGATTTGTGAGCAGTGGCTGGCGCTTGAAATCATTGGTATTAACCGGCGCACCTTTGAAAGCGATCGGCGCATTTACCGGGACAAAAACAGGCTTGGCAGTAGTACTTTTTGCCGTACCCGGCTTTGCATTCTTTTCTGATAATGTCAGCAGCTGATTGACTTTCGGATTTACCAGCAGCTCGGTTTTTGCATTCAGCCACACAATCCGCAGCGAGTCGATTGTACCTTCTTTTCCGAGTCCGAAATGCAATACCGGCGACACGCTCGACTGGTAACCTCTGGTAGGCATTTGTTCGAGGTACTGCTTTTTTCCTTTCTGGTAAATAGTCAGCTTTGCGCCCAGCCCGAGCGTATTCAACCCGGCACCATCCAGCTTTACATTCAGATAATTGGTCTTTAGCTGCGACCCTGATTCGTTCTGGTAAATGAATGCAGGTTTGTTGATGTTGTTGACAACCAGGTCCAGGTCACCATCATTATCCAGATCGGCATAGGCAGCGCCTCCGCTGTTGGAGACTTCTCCCAGGCCCCATTGCTCAGCTACATTAGTGAATGTCAGGTTTTTCTGATTATGAAAAAGATAGTTTTTCATATTGGAAGAAGGCATCTGATAAACAAGCTGCAATACATCTTCCCGCTTCACCTGTCCTTCTATCCGCTTAAGATGGTCGCCCATAAACTTTACAAAGTCCATGTTCGTAAAATCCCGCAGGTTTCCGTTCGTGATGAAAATGTCCTTCCAGCCATCATTATCATAATCTGCAAAAAGCGGCGCCCAGCTCCAATCCGTGTTGGAAACGCCCGACAGCTGACCAATTTCTGAGAATACCGGCGCTTTCGTGTTTTTCCCTGCACCCTCATTCAATTGCAGCATATTGCGCATATACTGGTGATGAAAACCAACTTTAACGTTGAAATCAAACAGTTCATAGTTGTCGAGACCGGCAAGCAGCTTCTGGCGGCGATTATCTTCGGGCAGCATATCCAGCGTAAAAATATCCGGCAGACCATCATTGTTGAAGTCGGCAATGTCATTGCCCATGGAGGAGTGCGACGTATGCCCAATGCCTGCATCGGTAGCATCTGTAAACGTACCATTTCCATTATTGATGTACAGGAAATCGGGTACGGAATAATCATTGGACACATACATATCCTGCCAGCCATCCTGATTTACATCCGCTATGCCAATCCCGAGACCATAGGTAAGAGGCGAGCTTTTGATGCCGGCTTTGGCAGTGATGTCGGTAAAATGGG
Source organism: Dyadobacter sandarakinus (assembly GCF_016894445.1). Lineage (NCBI taxonomy): Bacteria > Pseudomonadati > Bacteroidota > Cytophagia > Cytophagales > Spirosomataceae > Dyadobacter > Dyadobacter sandarakinus. The sequence continues at coordinate 5,517,381 of NZ_CP056775.1, read as the reverse complement.
GTGTACCGTTTTTCCCGGCTTCATGACGAAACAACCTTACACCCGAAATCGGGTCATCTTTTTTCAGCAGATCGGCGGTACTTGCCTCATCGAGGATCGGGAGTGACTTGGGATTGTGATTGAGCAGGAACATATCGAGGTCACCATCTTTGTCAAAATCAAAAAATGCCGCCTGCGTGCTTGTACTTGGATCTGCCAGGCCATATTGCTCGGCCAGCTCCTCAAACTCGGGGATACCCTGCGCATTGTTGCCTTTGTTAATGAAAAGCTGATTTTTGAGACTTTCCGGCGAAACGTTCCCAGAGTAGCACACATAGATGTCGAGCTTGCCGTCACCATTCACATCGGCCATCGTCACGCCGGTTTTCCACGGCCTTTCCCTGCCGGCTACGCCTGCCACACTTGTTATGTCCGCAAACGTCATCTTGCCTTTGTTCAGGTAGAGCTTGTTGGCGACCATATTACCTGTGAAATAAATATCGTCAAGACCATCCCCGTTCACATCACCGGCTGCAACCCCGCCGCCATTATAGAAGTACTCGTACATGAGCACATTCGTATTAAGGCCTTCCGTCAGGGTATTTTCAAAGGTGACACCTGTTTTTTCCGGCGTAAGCAGACTGAAAAGGGCTGGACCTGCCTTGGATTGTTCATCCTTTTCAGAGGAAGATGAATTACAGGAAACGAAAAGTTGAACTATAAACAGGAAAAACACGCCTGCAAGGCAGGATCGGGCTTGCTTCATGACAACGAAGGAGAAGTATTTGGTATACAAAAAAAGAAACTATGCCTTACAGCGAAGGCATAGTTTCAGTAAAATTAAGTAATTAAATATTACTATTTACCGTAACCCGGGTTTTGAACCAATTTTGCATTCCGGTTGATTTCATCTCTGTTGAAAGGACGGAAATACACCTTGTCGATTCATGTACGGTTTTCATGCGCCTTTTCTTCCACCGGCGTATAAGCCTTGGTATAGCGGAAGAAAGGCCACGGAATATTCTTAAAATCGGTGTTGTCCACCAGGTCAGGGTTTGGATTAATGAATTTACGCATGTAGTATCCATTGTGGCTTCGTTCCAGTCTTCGATAGAGCTGCGACTGTTTTTGTCTGCATTTACGGTATAAAGACCATCAATATCGGTTGCAGTACCGGCTGTTGTTCCTTTAACCACAACGCTTACGCCGCTCAGTGATTGGCCTTGCTCATTCTTGATCTTACCGCTGATTGTGTTCTGCGCCATAGCACCGCAGACCGCAACACGAAGGAGCGCCAATGACAATATCCATCGAAGGAGAACAGGATGAATTGATCCGGTAGAAAATGTTTTTTTAAACCATACATTCTTCAAAAACAACAATAAAAAGCACTTTTCTGAGATATATTTTGATTTTTAGTAGCCAATGGTTACAATGGGTACTTGCTACCATGATACGTTTATGTTAATTTAGTATCCGTGTTCGCCAGGCAAATGGTTTTTATAAAACAGTCACCCACACCCAACCCATATTTGTGTTTGCAAGAATGAAAGTACGCTTACTCTCCCTGCTCGTCATAGGAATCGCGTTGGGCTGCAAGCCGGACCAAACGCCGGAAAAATACAATGCAGCAGCGTCCGACCCCAGGTTATTTCATGAGACCGCCACGCATCTCACAGATGTGATCATCCATGATATTTTCAAACCGCCGGTAGCCAGCCGGATTTACGGATATTCGTTTCTGGCTGCGTATGAGGCACTTGTCCCGGCTTATCCGGAGTACCAGTCACTAGGCAACAAACTGGTGAAGTTCACGCCTGCGCCCCGCCCTGACACCTCGGCGACCTACTGTTTTCCGCTTGCCAGTATCAAGGCTTTTACGGTGGTAGCCCGCACACTGACCTTTTCCGGAGATATGTGGGATGCGTATGAAAAAGGCCTTTTTGCCAAATACGAAGACATGGGGATCCCTCAAGACGTTTATGAACGCTCCATGGCATACGGCGACACGGTTGCCAAACATATCCTGGCTTATTCCGCCAAAGATCATTATAAAGAGATCCGGGGTTACAGGTATACGGTTACCAATCAGCCAGGCACCTGGGTGCCCACACCACCCGCCTATGCCGACGCTTGCGAGCCTATGTGGAACACCGTTAGAACTTTTGCGCTCGACTCGGTAACCCAGTTCCGGTGTCCTGCTCCTGCCAGTTACAACCTGGCCAAGGATAGCCCGTTTATGAAGCTGGCGATGGAAGTTTATAACATGGGCAACAACCTTACTGAACAACAGAAAGCAAGTGCTTTTTTCTGGGATGATAATCCGTTTGTGACCAACGTGGTAGGACATGCCATGTTTGCCAATAAGAAAATGACCCCCGTAGGACACTGGATGGCCATTATCAGAACGATTACGACCGACAAGAAAGCCGATCTGATGCAGGTTAATGAGGCGTATACGCTGGGAGCTCTTGCGGTTTACGATGCATTTATCGCATGCTGGGATGAGAAATACCGCTCAGTGCGCATCAGACCGGAGACCGTGATCAATAACAATTGGGACCCCAACTGGCGCCCGTATCTGGAAACACCTGCATTCCCTGAATATGTCAGCGGGCACAGTTCCATATCAGCGGCCTGCGGCAGGATACTGATCCACCTCTTTGGTGAAAATGTTGCATTTACCGACACCACGGAAAAGAAATATGGCCATGGTGTAAAGTCCTTTACATCCATTGAAGCTGCCTATTGGGATGCTTCCATCAGCCGGATGCTCGGGGGTATCCACTACCGCGACGGCGTGGAAGAAGGCACTCGATTGGGCGAGAAAGTAGGAAATAATGTGTGGCAGCGCGCGGTTACCCGCAAAAACCGGGAAGCGCTTGCCCAGAAAAACTAAACGTTATCAGCATTGAAATGCAGGCCGATGTTCTCGCGGCGCGCCATCGCCATTTTAATGATCAGGTACGAAACCGAGATCATATTCCTGAGCTCGCATATGGCAACGGATACCTTTGACTCACGGTAGAGCTGCTCGTGTTCCTTATGGAGTAGTTCAAGCCGGTCATATGCACGCTTCATCCGGCGGTCGGTGCGGACAATGCCTACGTAGTTGGACATGATGCTGTTGAGCTCACGCGTCATTTCCGTAACCAGCACCTGTTCCTCCGGGTGGGTAGTGCCAGAGTCATCCCATTCAGGAATGTCTTGGGGAATTACGGCTTCTGCAAACCGGGAGATGGTATCTTCATAAGCGCGATGACCAAAGACCACCGCTTCAAGAAGAGAATTGGAAGCCAGGCGATTTGCGCCGTGCAGTCCGGTGCAGGCGCACTCGCCCGCAGCGTACAGGAAGTTAATATTGGTGTGCGCCCATTCATTTACCTTGATTCCACCGCACATATAATGCTGGGCAGGCACCACAGGGATCATATCTTTGCGGATGTCTACACCGGCTTTGAGGCAGTACTCGGTGATATTTGGAAAATGGTCGACAAATTTCTCGTAGTCGCAGTGGCGCACATCCAGGTACACGTGATCTACCCCGTTCTTTTTCATCTCGGAGTCGATGGCGCGGGCTACAATGTCCCGGGGAGCCAGCGACAGGCGCTCGTCATAGTTTTCCATGAATGTACTTCCATCCGCACGCTTCAGAATGCCGCCGAAGCCCCTTACTGCCTCCGAAATCAGGAATGAAGGTTTTTGGCCCGGCTGGTAAAAGCTTGTGGGATGAAACTGGATAAACTCCATGTTATCGCAAATTCCCTTGGCGCGGTACGCCATGGCAATTCCGTCACCTGTAGCGATGGTCGGGTTGGTGGTGCTCTGGTAAATATTACCAATGCCGCCCGTTGCCAGCATAGTCGTTTTGGCTACAAACTTCTCTACTTCACCCGTTTGCCGGTTCAGCACATAAGCCCCGAAACATTTAATATCTTCCCTGTAACGGTATACGGTTTCCCCCAAATGGTGCTGGGTGATCAGCTCTACTACGTAATAATGCGTAAGAACCTCAATACTCGGATGGCGGTTGACCTCTTCCAGCAATGCGCGCTCAATTTCAGCTCCCGTAATGTCCTTGAAATGCAGGATACGATGGTCGGAATGCCCTCCTTCCCTGGCCAGGTCGTATGCTTCTCCACCCTGGTCTTTGTCAAAACGGGTACCGTAGTCAATGAGCTCCTGAATTCGCTCAGGAGCTTCCCTGACCACAATGTCCACAATATCCTTTTTGTTGATACCATCCCCGGCATCCATCGTGTCCAGGATGTGTTTTTCAAAAGAGTCTGACTCCGACCATACTACCGCAATGCCGCCTTGTGCATACTTGGTATTGGTTTCGTCCGCCTGCACCTTGGTAATGACCGCAATGGACACTTCCTGGTTTAACTTATCAAAATGGCGGGCTAGTTTGGCAGCGTAGCTAAGTCCGGCAATGCCAGACCCGATGATCAGAAAATCAAACTGGGGCATAAAGTCAATATGGAATAAATGGTGTCAGGATCAAATGCCTTTGCTCAGTTCCAGCATGCGCGCAACTGACTCGTAAGCTTTCAATCTGATATCTTCCGGGACAAAAATCTCCGGCTGCTCATAGTAAAGTGCATTATACACTTTTTCTAAGGTATTCATTTTCATATACGGGCACTCGGAGCAGGCGCAGGTATTATTATCGGATCCTGGCGCCGGAATCAGCTTTTTGTCAGGTACCGCCTGTTTCATTTTGTGCAGGATACCGGCTTCGGTAGCCACGATGAATTTATCATGGGAAGATTCCTTGACAAACTTAAGAAGGCCCGTAGTGGAGCTGACAAAATCAGCCTGCTTCAAGATATCCTCTTTGCATTCAGGATGTGCAATGAGCAGTGCATCCGGATTTTCGTCCTGCAACTGTTTTAATTTCTCCCGTGAAATATCAATATGTACAATGCATGCACCATCCCAGAGCACCATTTCCCGCCCTGTTTTATGCGCCACGTAGCGGCCCAGATTCGCATCAGGAGCAAAAATGATTTTCTGATCTTTTGGCAGACTATCAACAATCTGCAAAGCATTGGACGAGGTACAAACAATATCCGTCAATGCCTTGATCTCGGCGGAACAGTTGATATAACTGATCACAAGATGGTCAGGATACTGAGCCTTAAAAGCAGCAAATTTGTCTGCTGGGGCCGAATCGGCCAGGGAGCAGCCTGCATTCAGATCGGGGATAACCACTTTTTTATTCGGGCTCAGAACTTTGGCCGTTTCACCCATAAAATGAACGCCGCAAAATACAATCATATCCGCGTCGGTAGCAGCTGCCTGTTGTGAAAGCCCCAGACTGTCACCAATGTAATCGGCCAGGTCCTGGATTTCAGCGTCCACATAGTAATGCGCGAGGATTACTGCATTTTTCTCCTTTTTCAAACGCTTTATTTCCGCAATCAGGTCAATATCTTCTGCCACTGCCTCGGTTACATACCCGTACCGGCCTACCTGCTCTTCAATGGTTGTCATTCTGGTGAATAATTGGGTTCAAATGGTTTATAATGAAAAATCCCCTGCCGAATTTACTATATTAAACCAATGTAATCCAAAGAAAGTGCGGTATCCTGATAAAAGAAGAGGCCGCAGGAATCGATCCCCCGGCCTCTTCATCAGCATATGATTTACTTATAAAATCCAGCGGAAAAACACGTAAAGTGTTCCTGAAAGTACCATTGTTACCGGCAGCGTAAGAATCCATGCAATCACAATGTTCCGGATCGTCCCTCCCTGAAGGTTTTTAACACCCTTACTGGCCACCATAGAACCTGCGATACCAGAAGAAAGTACATGCGTGGTTGAAACCGGCAATCCCATGTAAGACGAAACCCCAATGGTACTTGCCGCAACCAGCTCCGCAGAAGCACCCTGCGCATAGGTAAGGTGTTGTTTACCGATCTTCTCACCAATCGTAACCACGATACGCTTCCAGCCAACCATGGTACCCAGGCCAAGTGAAAGCGAGATCATCAGGATTACCCAGTCAGGCGCATAGTCGGTGTACCGGCGGATGCCTTTTTCGCCGGACGACTGACTTTTCAGAAATGCCAGGTCGGCGGCATTCAGATTGGCATGACCGTTATCGATGATCGTTTTGGTATTACGGCTGATGAGCAGCAGCGAGCGGCGGGCGTTCATACGCGCGTCTCCTGGTAATTTGTTGTCGACAAGAGGCTTGCTCAGCTGCGTGTTCAGGTTGTTGATTTCCTGGTGGATCATGTATAAATGCTGCCTGTCTGCAATCGAGAGGCGGGAAGAATCGATGCGGCTCACAGCCTGCTCAATGCCGGCAAGCTCGGTCTTCATGGCAAGCGGATTTTCATTGTTGTTAATAGCAAAATGAGCGGGCACAATGCCGATCAGAATCAGCATCACAAGCCCCACACCCTTCTGACCATCATTGGAGCCATGAAAAAAGCTTACCAGTGTACAGGTCGTCACCAAAATTGCCCGGATCCACATGGGCGGTGGTTGATTTTTCTTGGGCTCACTGAAAACAACCTCACGCAATGGTTTGGACAAAGACCGTCTCAAGATAAACATGATGATGATCGCCATCGCAAAACCAAAAATCGGTGAGGTAAGAAGCGACATAAAGAGTTCCTGCGCCTTGGACCAGTTGACTCCCGATCCAAATGAATTTTCAGGCATGAAGGTAAATGCAAGTCCGACGCCCAGAATGGAGCCGATCAAGGTATGCGAGCTCGAACTCGGCAGACCAAAGTACCAGGTTCCCAGGTTCCAGATAATAGCGCTGAACAGGAGTGAAAACACCATGGCAGCGCTGTGATATACATTTTGATCAATCAGCAACTCTACCGGAAGCAGGTTTACAATCCCCATCGCTACGGCAATGCCACCGAAGAAAACACCGCAAAAGTTCATAAACCCCGACCAGACAACGGCCACGCTTGGTTTCAGGGAATTGGTGTAAATAACTGTGGCAACAGCATTGGCAGTGTCATGAAATCCGTTTACAAATTCAAATGCGCAGGCCGCTAGGATACTGAATGCAAGAAGGAGGAAAATGTCGGTTTCAAGACCAAACATAGAAGAGAAGTATAAGTTTTTTATCGAATGCCGGACAAAGCTACTTAATGTGCCCCGTTACAATATTAACAAATTGTTAAGTTGCCGGCTGAACGGTTTCCTTGTTGGCGAGTTGGCCGCAGGCTGCATCAATGTCCTTCCCACGGCTCCGGCGCACATGTACAGACACGCCGCGGTCTTCCAGAAATGCTGCAAAACGATCCAGTCTGTCGGCTTCCGTGTTCCGGAAATCGGCTTCTGCAATGGGATTGTACTCAATGATATTGACGCGGGCAGGAACCCGCTTTGTAAACTCCCAGAGCTCCTTTGCATCCTGCAAAGTATCATTGAAGTTGTTGAAAACAATGTACTCGAAAGTAATCCGGTTTCCTGTTTTCCTATAAAAATAATTGAGCGCCTCGGCCAGGTTATCCAGCGAGTTCGACTCATTGATCGGCATAATCTGATTACGTTTTACATCATTGGCCGCATGCAGCGAAAGTGCCAGCCTGAAACGTACCTCATCATCGCCCAGCTTTTTAATCATCTTGGCAATGCCGGCAGTTGAAACCGTAATGCGCTTCGGCGACATATTCAGTCCTTCGGGAGAGGTAATGTATTCGATAGACTGTAATACGTTTGCATAATTGAGCAGCGGCTCGCCCATGCCCATATACACAATGTTGGTCAGCGGCGCTTTAAAGCTACCCTCCGCCTGGCGCGCAATGGCCACTACCTGATCGTAAATTTCACCTGCATCCAGGTTACGCTTGCGGTCCATATAGCCTGTCGCACAAAACTTGCAGGTGAGCGAACATCCTACCTGGCTGCTTACACACGCTGTCATACGGTCAGCAGCGGGTATCAGCACGCCTTCTACGAGATTGCCGTCGAAAAGCTGAAATGCAGACTTGATCGTACCATCATTGCTCTGCTGCTGTTTGGCTACGGAAAGTGTGTGAATTACAAAATGCTCATTGAGCAGCTGACGTGTGGCAAGTGACAGATTGGTCATGTCGTCAAATGAAGCAGCCGACTTTTTCCAGATCCATTCATACACCTGTTTGGCCCGGAATCCTTTCTCCCCATGGCCGGCTAGCCATTCTTTGAGCTGGCCGGCGTCCCATTTTCTAATATCCTGCTTTGTATTTTCCTGGATCATCTTAATATGCTGTCTGCCAAACGTATACTGCTCGGCTAGTATTGGTCAAAGGTACTGAAACTCAGTTACCCAAGTGTAACTGCTACTGCATTTTGAAAGTTCATTATGCCGGAATACTGCAAAACGATGACATTCAGGATTTATCATTGCGCTCTCCCGCATCGTCAAGGTACTCTTTTTTCCATTCACGGATCAGGTCCGTTCCGGCCGGCATCATGCCGAGTGCCTTGGTAATCAGGTTGGGTGCGATGGGTACTACCAGCGGGTAAATGAAAGTATCGTCCGTGCGGTGTGCCGGAATTTTTACCCCCACCGCATTGACAAGCCAGAAGAACACACTGATGCCAAATACCCAGGTAACAATACCAACCAGGCCACCCGCAAAGCTGTCGAAAGTACCCAGGATAGAGTACCGCAGCGACCGCCTGATGGAGTAGCCGAATTGGTTCAGTAAAAAAATAGTCGGGAAGAATATAGCTGCAAAGCCAACATAAGGTAATATCCGCCTTGCTACGCCGGCACTCATATAAGGTGTCAGGACCTCCATTCCTAGCCCCAGGAATTTGAAGCCCAGTACCATGGCTACCACCAGGCCAAGTATGCCGATGATCTCGATCAGCAAGCCTTTACGGTACCCATGTACTGCGCCCCAAAGCAGGGGAACCAGGATCAGCAAATCCAGTAACTTCATGCAAGCAGGCTTTTTACGGTTGCGGAGATAACCTTTCCGTCGGCTTGCCCGGTAAGCTCCTTGGTAGCAGCGCCCATTACTTTGCCCATATCGGAAGGACCACTTGCTCCTACCCTAGCAATGATTTCCTGCAACTTCGCTTTCAGCTCATCATCGCTGAGTTGCTTGGGCAGAAACTGCTCGATCACGGCAAGCTCGGCTTCTTCTTTTTCAAGAAGGTCGGCACGATCCTGTGCCTTGTAAATGTCAGCAGACTCCCGGCGCTGCTTGGCAGCTTTGGTCAGCAGTTTCAGTTCATCGTCAGCCGATAGGTCGCCGCTTGCGCCTCCTTTGGTTTCTTCCAAAAGAATAAGTGACTTGATCGCACGCAGTGCACGCAGTGTATCCTGATCCTTGGCACGCATAGCGTCTTTAATTCCGCTTTCAACCTGGGTTTTTAGGGACATGGGAAGTTTTGAATGGGTGAATGATGATTGTTAATGACTGAATGATTGAATGATTGAATGACTGAATGTTCGTGATGGGTATTTTATACTAGTGTCGTAGCTGGTTGTTGTGGGTTGTGTGTTTTTGTTTTTAAGTTATTAATCAAATATAGCCTGCAAAGTTGGGTGGCGGACCTGCATCCATCCTTTTACATTGCAGGCAGGGAGCAAAGTTAGAATTTTCATAATAAATGCCATCCTCCCATCTCTAACCCAAATTTCCTACATTTACCTCTAAACACATCAAAAATGAAGTTTATAAAAGGATGTAACGACCAATAATCATCGGGAATCCTAGGGCAACATTAAGTCATTAGGTCATTAGGTCATTAGGTTGTTCAGTCATTCAATCATTAGGTCATTAAGTCATTAGGTCATTAAGTTATTTGTTCATTCAAACATTCAGTCATTCAATCATTCAGTCATTCAGTCATTCAGTCATTCAAACATTCAGTCATTCAAAACTCACTACCTCACTAACTCACCACCCAATCCCCACCCCCATGACCCGCCTGAGCGTTAACATCAACAAAATTGCTACCCTGAGAAACTCCCGCGGCGGAGACAATCCCAATGTACTGAAAGTGGCGCTGGACTGTGAACGGTTTGGTGCGCAGGGAATTACGGTACACCCGCGCCCCGATGAGCGCCATATCCGCTACCAGGATGTGTATGACCTCCGTGCTGAGGTAACGACCGAGTTCAATATAGAGGGAAATCCTTCTGAGAAGAAGTTTGTGGAGCTGGTACTCGCCAATAAACCCGAACAGGTAACACTTGTGCCCGATGCCTTACACGCAATTACGTCCAATGCGGGCTGGGATACCATCACCAACGAAGCTGAACTTACCGACCTGATTGCCATATTTCACTCAGCCGGGATACGCGTGTCGGTATTTGTGGATGCAGATGAAAAAATGGTGGAAGGTGCCAAAGTCTGCGGTGCCGACCGTGTGGAGCTGTATACCGAACCCTACGCAGCCTACTACTTTGAAAACCGGCAAAAAGCAGTCCTGCCTTTTGTTAAAGCCGCAGAAAAGGCCAGGGAAGTGGGACTCGGCCTGAATGCCGGTCACGACCTCAGCCTTGACAACCTGCGTTTTCTGAAACAAAACATACCCTGGCTGGACGAGGTATCCATCGGACATGCGCTGATTTCGGATGCATTGTACCTGGGACTGGAAAATACCATCCAGATGTACCTCCGCGAACTGCAGGTTTAACGATTGGCAGGGAGGCTGCGGCTATTCGCGGCCTCCGAACGTTTGCGCAATCTTCATCGCTACGCTCATATCGCCATCGATTTTCAGCTTTCCGGTCATGTAGGCCATCATGGCATTCAGGTCACCGTCGATTAGCTTCAATGCATTTTTGGTAGAAACTTCAAAAGTACAATCTGCTTCCAGGTCTTCCTGGGATACGGAATTGGGAACCGATTTACCGTCCACGAACAAAGAGCCGTCTTCGGTTTTAAATTTAACAGTAGCATCAAGGCCGCTGTCGGTTCCCAAGATATCTTTAATGCGGTCGGCAAGGATTTGGAGGCTCATAATGGCGGTTTTGAGAATGTTGCGCGTATATTTTGCAAAGCGACAAAAGTAAAGACCGTGCCAGAATAATCAAATGCACTTTGGTGTTTTCACTTAAAACGGCAAATTTTACATGCTTTGCCAATCTCGCGGGCATCCACTGTTTTGACTTATGAGTGAAGATTTTATCAGACCCACGTTCCTAACCATACTTTGCTTTCTCACATTTATGACTTCGGTTTCAGCCCTTTGGAACCAGTCGAAAAATCTCTGGAGCCCGGGTGTTGCCGCGGAAAATGTGACGCAAATGTTCGAGAGCGCGCAGGAGAAATTGCATGCCCGCCCCGGTGCCGCTGACCTGCGGGCGACAGATACCATGTTTAAGATCATTTATGATCAGACCAATGCTGCCAATATGCATACAATGGCAGTGATCCTCCTGATTTTTGAATCCATATCGCTTTATGCCGCTTACCTGATGTGGAACCTGCAGAAACGTGGATTTTACCTGTACCTGGCGGGGATAGCCATAGCGTTTTTTACTCCCTTGCTGCTGATCGGAGGATGGTTTGGGGCGGTTAATGCCATTGCCGGTGTATTTTTCAGCTGCTTCATGGCAATCCTGTACGCCTTCAATCTGAAACATATGCATTGAGTGCCAGCGTGATCGTTGCTCTGCCAATTATTTGATTTTGAAACGGTCAACCCTTGCATTCGATATAGAAAAGATATTATTTTGCGCACTAATTTGAATTGAGAAAATGGCTTTAATTAACAAGATCAGAGAAAAATCCGGTATTGCCGTAACCGTAATCGCAGTCAGTTTAATTCTTTTCATGGTAGGTGGCGACCTGCTGGGCCCTAATTCCCTTTTTGGCAGTGGTAATAACCAGACTGTCGGAGAGATTGCCGGAAAAGAAATTAACATCAAGGATTTTCAAAGCCGGGTGGATGGTTTTCGCCAGAATTACGAGGCACAATCCGGGCGCAGCCTGAATGAAAATGAGCTCGCTTCTCTCCGCGATCAGGCATGGAATCAATTCATTATCGACATTGCTTATAAAAAACAGTTTGATGAGCTCGGACTGACGGTAACTGACGACGAGCTTGTTGACATGGTACAGGGCAACCATATCAGCCCCTCTATATTGCAGGCTTTTTCAGATCCTACTACGGGTAAATTTGACAAAAATGCAGTTGTCAACTACCTGAAAAACCTGAAAACACTTCCGATCGAGCAGCAAAGATCCTGGGAGAACTTTGAGAAAAGCCTCCGCGAGGAACGTGTCCGTACCAAATACGAAAACATGCTGCGCCTTTCTACCTACATCCCGAAGGCACAGGCAGAGAAAGAGTACGTAGCCCAAAATACCAAAGCTACCTTGCGCTACCTCTATGTACCTTACTACTCTGTTGTGGATACAACAATCAAGGTTACTGACTCACAGCTTGAAGAGTACCTGAGCGCCCATAAGAAGGAATACAAAGGTACCGACACCCGCTCCATCGAGTACGTCACTTTCCCGATCCAACCTGCAAAAGACGACAGTTCCGCACTTTATTCCGAAATCAAACAACTCGCAAGAGGCCTTGCTACTGCGCAGAACGACTCTGCTTTTGCAAGCATGAACACGGATATTCCATTGCCGATCAACATGTCTTATGCAAGTATGTCGGATCAGCTTAAAGAGGCTGTAAAGTCATTCGTTCCGGGAGGCGTTTACGGCCCGTACCGCGAAGGCAACAATTATTTTATTTATAAATATGATGGTACCCGTTCTGATACGGTTTCCACTGCCCGTGCCAGCCATATCCTGATCCGTGCTGAAAACCAGTCGGACTCTGCCAAATCAGCTGCCCGCGCCAAAGCAGAAGGTATCCTTGCACAGATCAAAGCCGGTGCCAACTTTGAGGCCCTGGCTGCTACATCCAGTGCCGATCCCGGTTCGGCCCAGCGTGGTGGTGACCTGAATTATTTCCAGAACAACGGTGCCATGGTAAAGCCATTTGAAGAAGCTGTGTTTTCAGCTACTGCTCCCGGCCTGATCCCTCGCCTGATCGAAAGCCAGTTCGGTTTTCACATTATTAAAGTAACTGAGCCTAAGTCCAACACGCTGTACCGGATCGCTGCAATCGGAAAAACCATTGCGCCAAGCCAGGCAACACGCGATGAGGCTTACCGCCGGGCTGACGAGTTTGCCAATTCCGTGAAAACGAAGGAAGACTTTGATGCAGCAGTGAAAAAGAACAAGGCACTGGTTGTGGCGACTGCAAACCGCATTCCCGAGTCGGCTACCAACATCAATGCGATCCAGAACGGACGTGAGATTGTAAGGTGGGCATTTAAGGATGACACCAAGATCAACTCGGTTTCTCCTCAGGTTTTTGAAACTGATGAACAATATGTGGTGGCTGTACTGACAGGCAAGTCGGACCAGAAAGATGTGAAAGTGAATGATTTCCGTGATGAACTGACTACTAAGGTGCGTAACCAGATCAAGTCGGAGCAGATCACCGCCAAGCTGAAAGGTGCTACCGGCAACCTGGAAGGTATTGCAAAAAAATACGGCGCAGGTGCACTGGTTGAATCTGCTAATGATATTTCCCTGGCTACCGGCTTCCTGACAAGCGCAGGATTTGACCCGATCGCACTCGGAAAAGCATTTGCTTTGAAAAACGGACAGCGTACCGGCGTATTCACAGGTGAAAACGGGGTATTTATCGTAGAAATGGTCAACAAGGCGGAAGCACCTAAAATTGCTGATTACACGCAGTACAAGACACAGCTGACCCAGTCTCTGGAAAGCCGTATGTCCTACCTGGTGAATGAAGCAATTCGCGAAAACGCTGATATTGAAGACCGTCGCGCGAAGTTTTTCTGATAGCATAAATTTTCAGAGGTCAGGAGGAGCAGAAATCATTTCTGCTCCTCTTTTTATTTATACTGCAATCCATTCAGAAAAAAGTGATAGTATTGCAGTATGAACTGTCAATGTTACACTTAATGAATAAAGATGTAGCATTCCGCAGGCCAACCATTCATTCAGAAACATTTAATTACAATACAATGAGCATTTTACTCGGAGAACAGGAGTATTTCAAAGGTATCGGGAAGATCGCATACGAAGGCCCCGAAACAGACAATCCGCTGGCTTACCGCTGGTACGATGAGAACCGGATCATTGCCGGAAAAAGTATGAAAGAACATCTTCGGTTTGCTGTCGCTTACTGGCATACATTCTGCGGATCGGGCCTTGATCCTTTTGGAGGACCTACCTTGTTTTTTCCCTGGGATAAAAAATCCGATGCAGTAGACCGTGCCCGTGACAAGGCTGATGCTGCCTTTGAATTTATCACCAAACTGGGCGTGCCTTACTACTGCTTTCACGACGTGGACGTGGTAGACTACGACGACGACGTGCGTACCAACGAAAAGCGCATTCTGGCATTGACGGAGTACCTGGGTCAGAAACAAAAAGAATCGGGTGTGAAGCTGCTTTGGGGTACTGCCAACCTTTTCGGACATCACCGCTACATGAATGGTGCGTCTACAAATCCTGATTTCAACGTAGTAGCCCATGCCGGAGCCCAGATCAAAATGGCGCTGGATGCAACAATCGCCCTGGGTGGTGAAAACTACGTGTTCTGGGGAGGACGTGAGGGTTACATGACTTTGCTGAACACGGACATGAAACGCGAGCAGGAGCATTTTGCACAAATGCTGAAAATGGCTGTGAAGTATGCCCGTGCAAATGGTTTTACAGGTAAATTCTTCATTGAACCCAAACCTTGCGAGCCGACCAAACACCAGTATGACTATGACGCAGCTACCTGCATCGGTTTCCTTCGTCAGCACGATCTGCTGGAAGACTTTGCATTGAACATTGAAGTAAACCATGCGACATTGGCAGGCCATACTTTCGAGCACGAATTACAGGTAGCGGCGGATGCCGGCATCCTGGGTTCGATTGATGCCAACCGTGGTGATTATCAGAACGGCTGGGATACCGACCAGTTCCCGACGGATATCGCTGAATGGACAAAAGCATTGCTCGTAATCCTGAAAGCAGGCGGCCTGAAAGGTGGCGGCGTCAACTTCGACGCAAAACGCCGTCGTAACTCTACCGACATGGAAGATGTGTTCCATGCACATATTGGCGGTATCGACACCGTAGCCCGTGCACTGGTAGTAGCCGACAAAATTATCCAGCATGGCGAATATGACAAGATTCGTACGGATCGCTACGCCAGCTTCAATGGCGGAAAAGGTGCCGAGTACGAGGCTGGATCACTGAGCCTGGAAAACCTTTTTGACCTTGCTGCAGCCAACGGAGAGCCTGCAACGATTTCAGGAAAACAGGAGTACCTGGAAAACCTGCTGAACCGCTTTCTTTAATTAATTTCATACCAGCAAAAAAGGGGATAGCCGAAAGACTATCCCCTTTTTGCGTATGCGCTATTTGCTTACCGGCGCTGGAACAAATCCTAGTACCCGGTATTCTGTCTCAGATTGGTGTTATTGCGCATTTCGGGTGTTGGAATGGGAAACAACAGCTCACGGGCAGAAAGCGTAGGGCCATAGGAAAACCGGTGACCTACATAGTCATCGAACTTTTTGGTAGACACATTGAATGCCTTCCGCAGCCTGACCATATCAAACCAGGTGATATTTTCAAAACACAGCTCATACCAGCGCTCGCGCCATACTGCTTCCCGGAATGCATCTTTCGACAAACCCGTCCATGCAGGCAGTTGTGCACGGGTGCGTACGGCATTTAAAGCTTCATAAGCTTTGGTCGCCGGGCCGCTTACTTCATTGGCAGCTTCCGCGTAGGTCAGCAGCACGTCGGCATAGCGGATTACAGGCCAGTTGAGGTCGCTGCTGGCTGTGCTGGTCTGGGCAGTAGGATCAAAATGTTTGTAAATAAAATACCCGCCTAGATCCACTTCCTGATTCCGGTTAGACTCATTGGTGAACTTGGTAAAAAAGAATTGTTTTTCCTTGATCCGGAGATCGGCGGGATCGTATGACTTTACAAAATCGCCGGTAGCGTAAATACCTCCGGTTTCATCCGAATACTGAGAAATATTCTTGTTGTAAGG
The DNA here is from genome assembly GCF_016894445.1 of Dyadobacter sandarakinus. Taxonomy (NCBI): domain Bacteria; kingdom Pseudomonadati; phylum Bacteroidota; class Cytophagia; order Cytophagales; family Spirosomataceae; genus Dyadobacter; species Dyadobacter sandarakinus. The sequence continues at coordinate 5,501,376 of NZ_CP056775.1, read as the reverse complement.
AATAATCGAAACCTGCCAGTTGGAAGGCAGTATCTGTGCCCGGAACTGGATCATGAAAATGTTCTCCTCAATGTTCTTTTTGGCAGGATCGTGCAGGTCGTTGTACGAGCTGAAAAGCTTGAATTGCTTTGAGTCGATCACTTCCTCAGCTTTCTTGGCCGCCAAACTGTAATGCGATGCGCCTTTTTGCAATGGAAACCCTGCCATCGTAAGGTACACCTGCGAAAGCAGTGATTTCACAGCTCCCAGGGTTGCACGGCCGGTATTATCCGTCCAGGGTAATCCCGCAGCCTCTGCCGTCGTCAGATCGGCCACGATCAGGTTATATACTTCTTCAACACTCGCCTGGGTCGGCCGGAGCTGCTCCGATTGCAGGTTAACAGGCTCCGTCACGAGCGGAATGTTGCCAAACATGCGCACCAGCTGAAAGTAGTACCAGGCTCTGAGAAAGTATGCCTCGCCCATGAGCATTTTGGCTTGCGCGGCGTCCATGGTAATTGTCGGAATCTTGCTCAGCGACAAATTGGCATTGGCTATGCCCCGGTAGTACGATGACCAGTAAGTCTGACCATAACCATTATCAGAGGTATTCCGCAGGTCTTTTACAAAGTAACTGTTTACTGCCTGGCCAAGGTCGGTGGCTGCAAGCCCGGTACCGAACTCAGTCATCATCCAGGCACCGCCACCAAATCCGCTGCCCAGTGGGTCGCGCATGGGTGCATATATTGCATTCACGGAACTGACTGCATGTGCCGGCTGCGTAAAGTAGTTCTCTACTGTAAAGTTACTGGGGTCAGATTCGTCAAGGAAGTCGGAGCAGCCTGTTGCCGCGAAGATGCTCAGCAAGGTTGCGAGCAGTCCCATTTTTTGAGATAATTTATTCATTGCTACTTCAAGTAAGAGTCAGTATTGTTACAAACCTATGTTCAAGCCCAACATGAAAACCCTTGGTTTCGGATAATCGTACAAGCCAAATCCCTGATCAAACGGGGAGCCCGAGTTGGACACTTCCGGATCGTACCCGCGGTATTTTGTCGTAACAAAGAAGTTCTGAACTGACCCAAATACACGCAGCCGGTCAAGTTTCAGTCGGGATACCACATTGGGTGAGAAAGTGTAAGCCAGCAGCAGGTTACGGCCCCGGATAAACGATGCATCGGTTACCTTGTGGCTGTCATTGTTGGTCGTATAGTAGGCATTAATAGGCCGGATCTGCGCAATCGGCGTGTTCTGGTTGGTTTCGGTCCATGCATTCAGTACGGTTTTGTAACTGTTGGCAATGCCCTGGCGGTCTTCCGCCGAGTGGATACTGCGGTCGAGCACGTCGTTTCCATACATGTACTGCAGGTCAACGGTCAGCGACCAGGCTTTGTACTGGAACGTATTCAGGAAAGTACCGAAACCATCGGGAATACCTTTACCGATGATGGTACGGTCATTGTCGTTGATGGTTCCGTCTCCATTCAAATCCTTGTATTTCACATCGCCCGGCAGCATATTGTACTTTTTGGCCTGCTCAGCTTCTGCGGTAGACCATGTACCTTCATGGACCCGGCCAAAGAATGAACCCACAGGCTCCCCTACCCTGATGACCGTAGCGCCTGAATAAATGTCGCTGCCTCCTGACAATGCAAGCACTTTATTTTTGTTGACAGAAATGTTGAAAGTAGTGCTCCAAGAAAAATCTCCCGCCTTGATGTTGGTAGAATTAATAGCAAATTCAACACCCTTGTTTTCCATACTGCCGATGTTGGTAAAGATACTGGCATACCCGCTGCTCATCGGGAGGGGTGCATCCAGGAGCATATCGTTTACTTTTCTGCGGTAGAGATCAAGCTCAAAGCTGAGCCGGTTAGAGAAAAGTCCCAGTTCGATACCCAGATCAACCTGCTGCGTTTTCTCCCACTGCAATGCAGAGTTGGACATCCTGCCCACACCGATACCGATGTTGCGGGAGCCGCCGAAGATCACATCGTAGCTCGACATCCCTGCCAATGCACGGTAAGCCGGGATTTCGGAGTTACCGGTAGCACCATAGCTGGCCCTGATTTTCAAATTTGTGATCGCATGCACCCCTTTCAGGAACTCTTCTTCGGATACACGCCAGGCGACGGCAGCCGATGGAAAAAATGCATAGCGGTTAGCATCCCCGAACTTGGACGAACCATCGATCCTGCCTGTGAAGGTGACGAGGTACTTGTCCATTAAACCATAGTTAAGCCGTGCAAAGTACGAGTTCAGGCCGTATGCGGATGCAAAAGACGAAGGCGCCAGCGCCGTAGCACCGGCTCCCAGGTTGTTATATTCGAAATAGGTATCAGTAAAGTTCTGGCTTCTGGCCATGTTTTCGAACCGATCCACGTGCTGCCACGACAAACCCAGCATGGCATTCAGGGAGTGAATTTTTGCAAACTCCTTATTATAGGTCAGGTAGTTTTCAAATTGCCAGGAATTGTAGCGGTTGTTCGTAACCTGGGCATCCCCATTGTTGGAAATGTACTGCAGACCGGCCGCTGCAAAGTAGTCCAGGCGCTGGTTGATCACGTTAGTACCGAGTGTCGAGCGCAGATCCAGTCCGTCGGCCAGGTGGAAAGCAGCATACATATTGCCCAGCATGGTCTGGGTTTTAAGATAATACAGGCGCTCATTAACCACACGCAGCGGGCTGTCGCCACCTTCCATTCCCGGGTAATCACGGTTGCTTGCCCAGCGGCCGTCAGGATATTTGACAGGAATAATGGGCAAAGCTTCCAATACCTGGCGCATGGCCGTAATACCTCCGCCGCCCAGCTGGTCCACCTGCTTTTCATTCTGATCGGTATAGCCAAGGCTGCCGCCTACTTTGAGCCAGCTTTTTATTTGTGAATCAAAAACAAAGCGGCCCGAGTACCTTTTCTGCCATGATTCACGGACGATACCGTTTTCGTTCCGGTAGTTGAGGAAGGCACCGTAGCTGCCCTTTTCACTGCCGCCGGTAAGGCCGAGCTGGTGATTTTGAATCAGGGCTTTTTGAAACGCTTCTTTCTGCCAGTCTGTATCATACAATGGATTTCCACTTGCATCAAAAAGGAGCGGATTGGTGCGCTTGGTACGCGGATCGGTGTACTTGGTACCCGTAGCCCATCCAACCGGATCGTACTTGGCTGCATTGGCGTAGGCCTGTTCTTCTACCTGAAGAAATTCGCGCGAGTTCAGCACGGGCAATTTCTTGGGTGCAACTCCGATGCTGAAATCGGTATCATAAGTGATTTTTCCTCCGCCGGATGTACCACGCTTGGTTGTGATCAGGATTACACCATTGGCACCCCGGGCTCCGTAAATCGCCGTTGACGACGCATCTTTCAATACCTCGATAGACGCAATATCATTAGGGTTAATGTAATCGATCGGTGTACTGCCATTCTGCAGGTCTACTGCATTCAGGATCACCCCGTCAATCACGTACAGCGGATTGTTGGACACGCTGATGGAGCTGGCACCGCGGATACGGATATTGGCGCGTCCACCCGGACGTCCCGAGTTAGAGGAAACGTTAACCCCCGCTACCCGGCCTGACAATCCCTGGTTGAGCGAAGATGCGGGACGCTCCTGCAATACCTCACCTTTGATCGTACCCACGGCCCCGGTAAGATCCGATTTTTTCACAGTACCGTAACCCACCACGACCACTTCATCCAATGCATTTTCATCAGGCATCATGCTTACAGATACCTCTGCCTGATTGCCCACAGTAACTTCCTGCGATTTGTACCCTACAAAACTAAATACCAGAATGTTGCCGCTTCCGTCGGGGACGTCCAGTGCAAATTCGCCCGCTGCGCCCGTAGAAGTACCACGCTGGGTACCTTTCAATACCACACTTACGCCTGGAAGTCCATTCCCCGACTCGTCCGCAACCTTGCCTCTCACTGAACGATCCACTACGGCCACAGTCGGCACAACTTCGTTTTCAGGGTTCACAGGCGACTCAGGCAGGGCCGCCGACTCCTTTTTTCCAGCCTTTTCAGGGGTATTTTCCCGCAGTTTATCCTCCGTAATCACAAAGGTATTCTTCCTCGTTTTCCGGTATTTAAGCCCATTTTGTCCAAGGATCGTTTCCAGGTTTTTTTCGATAGGGCGGGAAAAATCGAGGGAGGCGGATGTGACGTTTACCGACCCTACGAGGCGGTCTTCGAAAACAATCTCCACCCCATAATGACGCTGCAGATCAAGGAGCACATTTTTGAGCTTCATTTCCTGCCTGCCACTTGCAGAGCGGGCCGGAGAAGCGGCAAAGGCAATGGCTTGTGCATGGAGAGGCTGGTACGACTGCACCATGACGACAAGTCCGAGCCCCACCCATTGCTTGGCTGATAGCTTTACTTTCATAGTAAAAAGGTTTAGGATGAGTTAATTATTGGTTAAAAGAGTAGTATCACCCTGCTGCTGTATGTGCAGGTCAAGTACCTCGGACACTGTTTTAAGCAGTTCCTGAGCACTTTTGGTCTTGAAATTTCCGGTAATCGTGCGCCGCCCGATGACAGGGTCAGCCAGTGCCACCTTCTGGCCGAAGTTTTCCTCGATCATCGCCGCAATCTCCTGCACCGGTGTGCCATTGAAGACGTAGCGCTGCTCGGTCCAGGGTGCAAAAGTTCTGAAATCCTGCTTTTTCATCAGCTGCACTGCGCCACTCCGGTCGAGACTGGCGAGGTCGCCCGGTTCCATCAGCACCTTGGATTTCTTGTTATTCTGAGAATAATCGAGGCGCACACTCCCCGATTTAAGGGCTACCCTGGTACCGCGGGGCCTGGCAAAAACCGAGAACGTAGTACCCAATACCTCCACCTGAAACTGTTCCGAGGTTTTCACCACAAAACGCTTGTGGTCTATTGTATGGCTGACAGCAAACTCGGCTTCACCTTCCAGGATTACATTCCGGACATCAGCAGCGAACCCGAGGCGTGGCACCTTCAATTTTGAATTGGCATTCAGGCATACCCGGCTGCCATCTTCAAGGTACACTTCTGTGGTTTGCCCGTAGCCTGTTTGATAGGTCTTGTAAAAAACCGGTTCACGAAAAATCCATCCGAACCCAAAAACAACCGCAATGCTTGCTGCCATAAGCCAGTAGCGGCTCCATTGTACGGGAGCATTGGGGTACTGAAAACCCTGCTCATCCTCATGCCGGGCAGGACTTTCCTGAAAGCCCGTATTAATACGATTCAACAATGCAGTCGCTGCCGCATCCTCGTCCGGACTGAACTGCGGATATTGAGATTCATATTCAAGGAGCCACTGGTAAAACAACTCTGAATTTGCCTCAGACCCGATCCAATCCTCTACCCGCTGTCTTTCAAGTGGATTTGCCCGCCCCGACAAATACTCAAAGAGCGTCAATTTTGATAATGTGCCTTTCATCTTATATGCAGTTCGAGGCTCAAAGCGGCCTGTTAGCAAGAGTTATATCATTTCGGAAGTGCTCACCACGGTAAGCGCAAGGGAGATCATCCACTCTCCACGCAATGCAGTCCGCAGGTGCTTCAATGCTTTGGAGATATGGACCTCAACGGTCTTGGGTGAGATATGAAGCTCGTCGGCGATCTCGCTGTACTTTTTATTTTCAAACCTGCTCAGCAGAAAAACTTTCTGGCATTGCATGGGCAGGCGGCTGATCGCCTCATTGACTTTGATAAAAAGATTGTTGTAGTGAATTTCAGCGTCGGGCTGCTGGTGGCGTGTTTCTTCAGCCGTCTCTACCGATGATTCCAGACTGTCTGTCCTGCCAAATTCCCGGCGCATATAGGTATAGCATTCATTACGTACCGACCGGAAAAGGTAGCTCGTGTATGAAGTTGTAATGTTTTCGTATGCTTTGGTCCTGTAAAACTGGAAGAATACCTCACTCACCAGGTCTTCCGCGATTTGCCTGGAATAGACAAAACGCACCGCATGACTGCATAATGGGGCATAGAATCTCCTGAACAATAATTCGAGCCCTTTTCCGGGATCTTGTTCAAATGTCAGTTTCAGGAACTGGGCGGCATCCACCTCTTTGGATTGAGGATTCTCCTGCTCGGCAGGTGCCCGAAACGGCGTGTTTTCCTGAGAGTCTTGGTGAGATAGAGGATCGCGCATAGAGTCTCTTTTTATGTAATAATTAAAAGACTTTCTTGCACTTGAATCCCCTTACTCTTAATTAAAAAAAATGAAAACTTTTATAAGTGATATTGTAAGCACCGGATCAATGATATGCACCTTGCAACTTTGTATCCCGCTGAACCTTCCATCCATTGCAAACCCCGATGATCCGGGCAGGTTTTCTGAGGCACTCCGGGCATCAGAAAATCAGGTTGCCTGCAAAGAAAAAAGCCGCGCAAATGCACGGCTTTTGACTTTACTGTAATTTCTGATGCTTACAAATTCTTCGCTTTCATTTCCTTCACCGCATGATCAACCGCGCGGGCTGAGAGGGCCATGTAGGTGAGCGAAGGATTTTGTGTTGACGTAGACGTCATGCAGGCCCCGTCGGTAACAAATACATTCTTACATGCGTGCACCTGATTCCATTTGTTGAGCACCGAGGTTTTGGGATCTTTGCCCATCCGCGCGCCACCCATTTCGTGAATGTCATTGCCCGGATTACGGTGATTATCATTTGATTTCACATTCTTGAAACCGGCTTGAACAAACATCTCCGACACCTGCTCCATGTAGTCCTTGATCATTTTTTCATCATTGTCGTCATAATCCACCGAAATATTAAGCAGTGGAATCCCCCACGCATCTTTTTGCGTCTTGTCGAGTGCGACGAAGTTTGATTCTTTGGGAATCGTCTCACCCATCATATGCGAACCTACGCTCCAGTTACCATACAAGGTTTTATGTAACCCGGCTTTGAGTGATTCACCCAATCCCGATTCATCATTGAACTCTATCCGGCCAGCCCCGAAACCTGCTGCGTATCCACGCAAAAAGTCTGTATCCTGCTTGTACACATTCCGGAAACGCGGAATGTAGCCACCATTCGGTCTGCGGCCGTCATCATTGGAATCCAGGAAACCCTCGTATTCACCCGAAACCGTCGCGCGGTAATTGTGAAATGCGACGTATTTACCCAGTACACCACTATCATTACCAAGTCCGTCCGGAAAGCGGCTTGACGTAGAGTTCAATAAGATCAGATTGGAGTTGAGCGCAGCAGCATTGATAAAAATAATATCTGCATAAAACTCCATTACTTCCTTCGTATTCGCATCAATAACGCGTACACCAGAGGCTTTGCCTTTTTTATCATCATAAATCACCGAATGCACAACGGAATGCGGACGCAATGTCAGATTCCCGGTTTTCAGTGCCCAGGGAATTGTGGAAGAGTTGCTGCTGAAATATCCGCCAAACGGACAGCCTCTCTCGCACAAGGTACGGTTCTGGCATTTCGCACGTCCCTGATCCAGGTGCACCTGCTTGGGTTCCGTAATGTGCGCAGCCCGACCGATGATAAAATGGCGGTCTTTATACGTTTTTGAAACCTGTTCCTTGAAGTATTTCTCCACACAGTTGAGCTCGTGCGGCGGCAGGAATTCTCCGTCGGGCAATGAGTCCAATCCGTCTTTATTTCCTGTAATACCTGCAAATTTCTCCACGTGGCTGTACCAGGGTGCAATATCATCGTAGCCGATCGGCCACTCCACTGCAAACTTGTCCCGTGCAGGGCCTTCAAAATCGTATTTGCTCCAGCGTTGCGTCTGCCGCGCCCAAAGGAGCGACTTTCCGCCTACCTGGTATCCCCTGAGCCAGTCAAATGGTTTGTTCTGAACATAGGGATGCTCATTATCTTTTGCAAAAAAGTGTGCAGAAGACTCACCAAATGCGTAGCATCTACTTGCAATCGGGTTTGCGTCCGTTATTTCTTTCGGCAGGCGCCCACGATGCTCGAATTCCCAGGGCATCATGTTGGTGGTCGGATAATCCTTGATGTGCTGCACATCGCGGCCCCGTTCCAGCAGGAGGGTTTTCATCCCTTTTTCGGTCAGCTCCTTAGCCGACCAGCCGCCACTGATACCTGATCCAACCACAATCGCATCGTAGGTACGGGCTTTTTTACTGTCAATATTGAAATTCGCCATAGGTTTTTAGGAAAGAAGGAGAAAGGAGGATGGAGGAAGGGGAAAAAGGACGATGTTTTTTAGCAGACTTCCTTTTCTCCCTTCCTCCTTCCTCCATTATCCCTTTTTAAGAGGTACGCAGCCATGATAGCGGGCTGGCACCAATTCATAATGGGTGATATTGGTCATAACGTACTCGGAAGACATGTAGCCCTGGATTGTCAGGTTTTTCACCAAACCAAAAAAAGCTTTCTGGCTTGCGTCGGTACTCTTTTCGGCTTCCTGCAGTAGCGTCAGTCTTTGCTCTTTACCTGCATCCGCGAATGATTTTCCAAACCGCTGGATACTCTGCTCGTCCAGATTGGAGATTCCGCCCGACAGATTTGTCTGGGTGTTGGTATCATAGCAATCCTTCACCATTTTTTGTACAAACTCGCCTACACCCAGCTCGCCTGCACCCGGCGTATCCGTTTTCGGAATGATGGTCTCTACGATCGCAGTCAGGTTCCTGGACTGATCGGCGGAAAGGAAGCTGATTTTCGCAAGTGAGCTCTTGCTCCATCCGGATGCCCAGGCCGGCAAATTCGCCAGTGCGCCCATGGCCAATGCCATGCTTTTCAGCGCCACGCGTCTTTCCATTTGATTTTTATTTAAATTTTTTGAAACGCTATTCTTCAAGAAAATCGAGATCACGACCGTGTGTCTCGGGAATCGTAATAATGCATACAATCCCTATTATAAAGCAGATAACACCCACCAGTGCACCTGAGTTGAGGACTGAAAAGGAATCTTTAAAAACGGCAAAAAGGGTGGTCATCAGTACAACCGTACCCCGAACCATATTAGGCACAGTAGTCGCAGCAGTCGCACGCAGGTTGGTACCAAACTGTTCCGCACCAATGGTCACGAACATGGCCCAGTACCCGATGCCAAACCCGAGCAGGGCTGCCACGCCATAGAAAACATCAGCTGTTTTGATCCCTGCATAAAGGTAAACACCGCTCCATATCAGTGTAAACAGCATTAGGTACAGCACTGCTTTCTTACGACTTTCCAGCCAGTGACTAAGGAAACCGCTGCAGAGGTCACCAATCGATAATCCTACATAACACCACATAATGGAAAGTCCGGGCTTCACTGCCTCTTGAATGCCCAGTGCCTTGCCAAATTCATTGCTGAAGGTAGCCAGTATCCCGATCACAAACCAGGTTGGCAAACCGATGCCGATGCATTTCAGATATCTTAGTAAACGATCTTTATTTGTAAACAATGCAAAGAAATTGCCTTTTTCAATGTGGTGCTGGTCTTTCATATCTTTAAAGATCCCCGACTCAAAAACACCGATTCTTAGCAGAAGAAGCGAAATCCCCAGGCCCCCTCCGATCAGGTAGGCATTGCGCCAGTCAAAAAACTCGACAGTGAAGTAAGCCACTACAGCGCCCAGAAGACCAATTCCGGCAACCAGTGAAGTGCCGATGGCGCGGAGATGTTTGGGCAGGATTTCGGACACGAGCGTAATGCCTGCTCCCAGCTCGCCGGCCAGACCCACGCCGGCCACGAAACGCAGCAGCTTGTAAACGGTAACATCCTGCACAAAACCACAGGCAATGTTGGCCAGGGAATAGGTGATAATAGATCCAAACAATACGGAAAGTCTGCCTTTTTTATCGCCCAAAATCCCCCATAGAATTCCACCGAGCAACAATCCGGTCATTTGCCAGTTAAGGATGCTGGCACCTGTCAGGGAAATATCGGCCTCCGAAAGCCCGAGTGATGCCAGACTGGGCAACCTTACAATACCAAAAAGGAGCAGATCGTAAATGTCAACAAAATAGCCAAGGGCTGCTACTATAACCGGGGCACTGAAGAGATGGGATGCATCAGAACGTGAGGCAGAAAGGGACTCCATTTTAGTTAATCAGGGTTTTTCAAGAATTAATACAATATTATGCAAATAGCCGGACTTATGCCCGGCTATTTGCTGCTAAAATTAATAAATATCAGGAGAATGTTTTGTTTTTAGATGCGTACATTTTCCCGCTCATGCATGCTACTGGCGCTTGAACACGAGGGTATACTTGTAACTTACGCCGTCTTCCGTTTCCTGCTGAGACCATTTCATCTCGGTTTTGCTTACCTGCAGGTCGTATTCAGTAATATCATTTCCTTCTTTCAGCTGGATTTTGTTGCCTACTACCTGCCAGGTTGCCTTGTCGTCCAGCACGTCTGAGTCTTCGGCTTCATCGGAACAACCCTGCGGAACAACCCCGTCAATACTTCCATTGCCTTTGAACTCAAATATGATGGAAGATAAACAGTGGTTTCCGGTCAATGCTTCCAGGTAGGCCAGATAATCGGTAATGCCATCCTGGGCCGGATCCACTGTAATCGCAGCTATTTTCCACTTTCCTTCTACTCCGTTATCGTTTCCGCCACCGGGTGCCGGATCATTTTTGTCTTTGTCGCACGACATGATACCGAGTGCCAGCAGGGCCACAAACAGGAAACTTTTGAAACTTTTAAAATTTTGATTTTTCATGGTAGTTAAAAAATTTTTGATTTAGGCCACGAAAATAGAGCTCCGTTTCTGTGCCGGAAAATGATACCGAGTTTCCGGTCCGAATCTTGAGTTTCCGGTTTTTGAGGCTATTTTGTCACTTTTTGACACTGTATTAACGCTACAAACCAGCACTCACTCCACCATTACCCGGAGCGACCGTTTGCGACCTTCAAGATCATCGTACATCACCAGATAGATACCCGGCACGAGCGGTTGGTGAGGCGAAATAATGAGCGTACCGGAATTTTGCCAGGTTGTACTGCATGCTACCTGCTGGCCATTTTGCCTCGTGAGCTGCAACGTTTTCTCTCGCATACTTCCGGCTTGGAGCTCAATACGGTTGTGGGGACTTGGATTGGGCGCAACCCATGCACGATCCGCGGCCCGGCGACTATGCATTCCTTTTATCAGTATTTCATAAATCCTGACCTTACCTACTCCGTTACGGAATCGCATTTCAAAGTTGGAAAGCTTGGTGGCTGAAAACGGGGAATGCATGGGATATGCCGGAATCCCCCGGCCCACAAGCGAGCTGTCAACCCAAAGATCATAGGTACCCGGCAATGCGCTGTAAGCTTGCCGGCTTTCCGGCAGCTCATAAGCCACTACCTCTCCTGAGTTGTTCAGCACCCAGGTCAGGGTGACAGGTGTTTTTGAAGGTATCTGTTTGCTAAATGCCTGCGTCTGATGGTCCTTGATCACAAAACTGTTGCTCAGAAAATGAAGGGACACTTTACCAAACATCAGGTCATTGCCTGGAAAAGCATTGTTCACAGGATTAAAATGTTCACCTACATAAAAGTAAATGGCATTGGGCGAAACAGACTGGATTTGCTCAGCACTTAATGTCACCCTGATCATCAGGGCATCAGGTACCGGCATAAAAGGCGTCGCCCGCATGGCCCGGATGATACCACCGGTAGCAGAATCCTGCAGGGTACGGACGAGCTCCATATAACCCTTATGGAATTTGTGGTAGGAAAGCGCCGGGGCTGTCAGGATCATGTGACTGAACTGCCCGGTGTCAGGCTCCGGATTAACAAAGCTGCCGGAACCGGAAAATGTCTGGTGAAAGTACACCGGCTGCGCCGCCAGGAATGCGGTGCACAGTATCAGGAAGGTACAGGTCAGAAAGGGCTTCATGTGACAAAAGATGGTTGGTATACTTTTGACGTATCCTTCCTTCTTTGGTCACGCTGCCTGCACTTGTATTTTCAAAATCCGATACGCTCCCTCTGCTCACCGGTTTCGCGCAGCAGCGTGCCCGAAAACAACTGGCTAAACCTGGCTTTCCATTGACTGAGCTCGGCCTGCAACCGCTCATTGGCGGCCAGCAGACGGGCATTTTCCTGCCGGAGCCATTCGGCTTCGGACAACGTACTGGTATTAAGTCCGAGAAGTTCCTGTACAGGCATGTCCAGTACCTTTGCAATATTTTCAAGACGCGAGATGGAGACTTCGGTACGGCCGCGTTCAAGATCGCCATATGCGGTCGTTGATAAACCGAGCATGTCTGCCATATTTTCCTGTGACAGTCCCTTTTGCAGCCGAATGAGCCGGACCCGCTCTGACAAATTGGAAGAAATATTCATAATATCCGACATTTACCCTTTCTGGCAAAACAATTGATACACTAAAATAGTCACAGTACTGAAAAACTGCTAATCGCAATTTTCGATAATTTATCACTTGAAATGATAAGGTTTTTTCAACGAAATAATCAATTTTGTGAACAGGCCACAGGACAAAGTGCCGTGGCAAACCTGGAATACAGGCAGCAGCAGTATTGCTTTGGGTTTCAGATTTGGTAAATACAATCATTTAAATTCAGCTTGTTCATGCATTACGGAAACGAATTCAGAAAATATGCCGTCAATCATTTAGGAATGAATGGCCTTACCATCGACGGTTATGTAAATCATACTGTTGAAAACATGACGCGCTCGGTGATCGAGGAACGTCCCATGAACTTCCGGGAAGTGGATGTTTTCTCGCGCCTCATGGCCGACCGTATCATTTTTATGGGTACTGGTGTGGACGATAACATTGCCAACATCATAGTAGCCCAGCTGCTCTTCCTCGAATCGGCAGATCCCAAAAAAGATATCCTGATGTACATCAACAGCCCGGGCGGCTCTGTGTACGCCGGTCTGGGAATTTATGATACCATGCAGTATGTACGCCCCGATGTGGCAACAGTATGTACCAGCCTTGCGGCTTCCATGGGTGCCGTATTGCTCGCAGGCGGTGCTGCCGGCAAACGCTCGGCCCTGCCGCACGCAAGGGTGATGATCCACCAGCCATCAGGCGGTGCACAGGGTACTTCCGTGGATATCGAAATCACTACCCGTGAGATCGTGAAGCTGCGTCATGAATTGTACGAAATTCTTGCAAAACATACCGGCCAGACTGCCGAGCAGATCGGGCTCGACTCTGACCGTGACAAGTGGCTCAGAGCGACCGAAGCCAAAGAATACGGCCTGATTGACGAGGTGCTTACCCGCGATAAGTAATGCCGGAAACAATCTGATCAAGTGCCTGCCTGGTTTTCCCGGCAGGCGCTTTTTATTTTATGGGTACCTGAAAGCTTGGTAAGCAAGCCAAAAACATGGAAATTTGTACTAAATGCAAACCGGCAGGTGCACTGGATGCATGGGACGGTTATTGAAACAGCAAACATCGGAAACAATAAAGTAATGCTGTTTGTTGTTAAGGTCGCGATGGCTATGTCAAACTTTTAGTTCATCGGAAGAGGCGTGCGGTAGAATTACATTCACAGTTTAACTCACATCAATGGCACAAGTAAGTTGTTCGTTCTGCGGACGTAAGAAAAACGAAGTAGATTTATTACTCTCAGGAATTGATGCACACATTTGTAATCACTGCATATCCCAGGGTTACCAGGTAGTAACCGAGGAACTGGGAGGTAAAGAGGATAAAAAAGAAAAGAAAAATAAGCTGCCCAAACTCAAGCCCATCCCCCCAGCCGAAATCAAGCATTTTCTCGAACAATATGTGATAGGCCAGGACGAAGCGAAACGCTCGCTCGCCGTAGCCGTATATAATCATTATAAAAGGATCAACCAGCTGACCACCGAAGATGATGTGGTGATTGAAAAATCAAACATTATTATGGTGGGCGAAACCGGTACCGGTAAAACCTACCTGGCCAAATCCATCGCCCGTATCCTGCAGGTGCCTTTCTGTGTGGCAGATGCGACCGTTGTTACCGAGGCGGGGTATGTGGGCGAAGACGTAGAAACCATCCTTACCCGTCTTCTTCAGGCTGCCGACTATAATGTGGAAGCTGCGGAAAGGGGGATTGTTTACATTGATGAGATTGATAAAATTGCGCGCAAGTCGGACAACCCTTCGATCACAAGGGATGTAAGCGGCGAGGGTGTTCAGCAGGCTCTGCTCAAATTACTGGAAGGATCCATTGTGAATGTACCGCCCCAGGGAGGTCGTAAGCACCCTGACCAGAAAATGATTACGCTCAATACCGAGAACATTCTTTTCATTTGCGGAGGTGCATTTGACGGTATTGAAAGACATATCGGAAAAAGAATCAATACACGTCCGATCGGATTTTCAGGTGATAACCGCATTATCGAAATTTTTGATAAAGGAAACCTGATGCGCTACGTGACGGCTATGGACCTTAAATCATTCGGTCTCATTCCCGAGCTCATCGGCCGTCTACCGGTACTGACTTACCTCAACCCGCTTGACCGTGAGACTTTGCGCAGGATTCTGACAGAACCGAAAAATGCGCTTGTGAAGCAGTACAGCAAGCTTTTTGAAATGGAGGGCATCAAGCTCAACTTTGATGAAGATGTGTTTGATTACATTGTGGATCAGGCGATGGCTTACAAGCTCGGCGCGCGCGGACTGCGATCCATCTGTGAGTCGATTATGACGGATGCCATGTTTGACCTGCCTTCCCAAAAAGATATGACCGAGTTTACCCTTTCGCTTGATTATGCAAAGGATAAATTTGAAAAATCATCCATGTCGCTGCTGCGCTCCGTAGCCTAGGCACATGATTCGTGCAAAACGCCCTGTATCTCTTGCAGATGCAGGGCGTTTTGTTTTTTTATGTTACTGTAAAATCAGGAAAACAGCTCCTGCTGATACACCGGAAACCATCACGCGTAAACGGTTGCTGCATGAAGAAATTGCAGCCAGAGGCTTTTGGATCAGTTTTTTTCTTTTATTCGCACTCATTCGCTCAACGGTTTTCTTCCATTTCAATTAAAACGAACATACCATATTGCCATGGCAACCGGACCTATTGTTACACTCACCATCAATCCCGCCCTTGATAAAAGCTCCAATGTGGCGCGCATTGTCCCGGACAATAAACTGCGCTGCGGCACGCCCAACTTTGAGGCGGGAGGCGGCGGTATCAATGTGGCCAAGGCCATTCACAGGCTTGGAGGCAATCCCATCGCCATTTTTACGATAGGCGGCCCTACCGGTCAGCGGCTGCACAAGCTGGTGAAAGCCGAGGGTGTGGAAACCATGGTGATCGAAACAAAGCAATGGACGCGCGAAAACCTGCATATCCTCGAAACGAGTACAGGACTCCAGTACCGGTTCGGCATGCCCGGTACCGAAATGATGCCCACGGAAGTGCGGGCAATTCTGGAAACAATGGAGGAATTTGATCCGAAGCCGTCCTATATTATTGCCAGCGGCAGCCTCCCGCCGGGAGTTCCTGCCAACTTTTACGGCCAGATTGCCGAAATCGCCCATAAACAAGGTGCCAAGTTCATTGCCGATACATCCGGTGAAGCCTTGCGGTATGCCGCAGAAGCCGGTGTTTACCTCCTCAAACCCAACATTACCGAGCTTTGCGAGCTGGTAGGTGTGGATAAGCTGGAAATGGACGAGGTGGACGATGCTGCGCGTGCGCTGATCATCCGCGGGCAATGCGAGGTAGTGATTGTTTCACTGGGGGCGATGGGCGCGATGCTGGTTACCGAGGACCAGGTAGAGCACATTCCTGCTCCTCCCGTACAGCCCACAAGTACCGTAGGCGCAGGGGATAGTATGCTGGCGGGCATCGTATGGATGCTTTACCAGGGCAAATCGTACCGCGAGGCCGTACGCATGGGCGTAGCATGCGGATCCGCAGCCACCATGAATGCAGGCAGTGAGCTCTTTAAAATGCAGGATGTAAGCAGGTTGCTCGACTGGCTTAACCGGTACGGCAAGCGCTACTCTGCAAGCTAGGCAGCTCATTTCTCAGGCATTTCACATTTGATCCTCTGATAGTAAGAAAACGGGGGTACGGGCTTTTGCATAAAAACACAACCATGCAAGACCAACCATCCCGGCGCCAGTTTACCCGGCTGGCTGCTGCCACAGCCGCTGCCATCACGTTCAAGCCATTTTACATACTGAAAGCTTCCCCCAAGGCTGATGGCGAGACCATTGGCCATGGTGCCTACCGCTACAAGGTGCATCAGGGCTGGGGCAACCTGGATGCCGCTCAGTTTCCTGTCAACAATTGCCATGAAATGGTACAGGATAGTAAAGGCAGGCTGATTATGGTGGGAGATGAAGTTAAAAACAACATTCTGGTTTACGACCGCTCCGGAAAGCTGCTTGACAGCTGGGGACATGAATTCCCCGGCGGACACGGGCTTACGCTCTGGAATGCAAACGGGGAAGAGTTCCTCTTTATATGCGACCCTAATCTGGGCAAGGTTTTTAAAACGGACATGAAAGGTAAGATCCTGCTCACGATTGAACATCCTTCCAAAGCCGGGGCCTACAAGGAAACTGATCCGTTTAAGCCGACGGAAAGTGCGATCGGGCCGGACGGGACGATTTATGTGGCTGATGGATATGGCTCCAACTGGATCCTCCGCTACACACCGAAGGGTGAATTTATTGATAAGTTTGGCGGCACGGGCGATGAAGATTCGCAGTTTTCAACAGCCCATGGCATTGCAATCGACCATCGTGACAAGGCTAATCCGACACTCATGGTGACCTCCCGCGCGCACAATGCATTCAAAAGGTTCACATTGGATGGCAAGTACCTCAGCACCATTTTTCTCCCCGGCGCATTTGTATGCCGGCCTGTTTTCAAAGGAGACCAGATGTTTGCCGGAGTTTGCTGGTCAAGGCTGCGGTACCTGAACCAGACACCGAACTCAGGATTTGTTACCATTCTTGATAAATCCAATAAGGTTATTTCCAATCCCGGCGGCACCAAGCCTGTATATCAGAATGGCGCATTGCAGCTTATGGTACAGGAAAAACCCATTTTCATGCATTGTCACGATGTATGCGTGGATAATGATGAGAATATTTATGTATGTCAATGGAATGCTAAAAAGACCTACCCCGTCAAACTGGAAAGAGTCTGATCGCAGCCCCCCAATAAAAAGCCGGAATGCACTCAACCCATCGAGCATTCCGGCTTTTTATTTTAACACATTCAAGACATATCCCTCCTCCATCCTCCTTCCTCCCTCTTATTAAAGCCCCAAATACTTTAAACTATTTCTTGCAACACAGTTGCACTTGATTTACTTTTGCAACATTGTGGCATTATAATCCACATCACTCCTGCGTTTGTAAAAGACCAATGAACCGCTTTCTGCTCAGCATCCTGCTTTTTTTTACCATAACGATCACCCATGGCCAGAAAACCGGGTGTGAATGTTACATAAAAGGTGTTGTAAAAGACCAGCACAGCGGCCAGCCTGTACCGGGCGCCACAGTTTTTGTGACGGGACAAAGCAGTGGGGTATTTACGGATAAAGATGGCCGGTACGAGCTCCGGAACCTTTGTCCCGGAAAGTACACCCTCGAATGCCGCATTATTGGCTACAATCCTGATAAACAGCAGATTGACTTACATGCCGGTCACGAAGAAAATTTCAGCCTGCTTGAACAGGAGGTACATTTACGCGATGTTGAAATTACAGCTCACCGGACAACTTCACCTGCTACCCAGCCACTTACCACACTTACAGGTGAAGACCTTGACAAAACCCGCGGGCAAAATCTGGGTGAAAGCCTGAAAGGCATAACAGGCGTAACTACGCTGCAAACCGGCTCATCGATTTCCAAGCCTGTCATTCACGGACTGCATAGCAACCGTATCCTGATCATGAATAATGGCGTGCGCCAGGAAGGGCAACAATGGGGCTCCGAGCACGCGCCGGAAATAGATCCTTTTGTTGCAACCCGCCTGTCGGTTGTGAAAGGTGCCGCAGCAGTTCGGTACGGTTCGGATGCAATAGGCGGTGTGATCCTCGTTGAGCCGGAGGAACTGCCTTTTAAGCGAGCACTTTCAGGAGAGGTGAATTCGGTAGGATTTAGCAACGGACGGCAGGGCGTGGCCTCGGCAACGCTGCAAAGCGGTTTCAAAAGCTTTGCCTGGCGCGCACAGGGTACGATCAAACGCGGAGGAAACATTCGTACGCCCGGCTATTTTCTGGATAATACAGGAATCAGTGAGAAAAACTTTTCACTGGCGGCAGGCTATCGCCGCAAAGGATTTGGCGTAGATGCATTTTACAGCTACTTCAATACACAAATCGGTATTTTTTCGGGCTCACACATCGGAAGTATTACCGACCTCCTCAATGTGATTGCCAGTGGTGAGCCGCAGGTAAAATCGGGGTTCAGCTACGGGATTAACCGGCCCAACCAGAACGTGCGCCACAGCCTGCTGAAAGCCGAAACGCATTATCATTTCGAGGATGGTAACCGTTTGCAATGGACTTTTGCATACCAGGCCAACAACCGCAATGAATTTGATTTACATAAACCCAAAAATGACTCCCTGGCGGCACTCAACCGTCCTGAACTGACTTTCAGACTAACAACCCTCACCAATGATGTGATCTGGGACCATAAGCCCCTGGCCGGAAAGCTGACCGGGCAGCTTGGCATCAGTACCTTGTACCAGTACAACCTCATGGATGGCCGGCCGCTGATCCCGAATTTCAATCAGTTCAATATCGGTGTTTTTGGGCTGGAAAGACTGGTAACCAGTAAGTGGGAGCTTGAAGGCGGTGTACGGTATGACCTGCGCAAACTGCGCACTTACCGGATCGTCAGCCGGCAGAAAGTGGCCAATGATTTCCAGTTCGCTAACTTCTCGGGCACGCTGGGTGCTACACGTAACTTTTCAGGACGCATGTCGGCCAAGCTGAATGTAGGTACTGCCTGGCGGGCCCCCAATGTAAGTGAGCTTTTTACGGACGGTGTGCATCACGGAGCGGCAGCTTATGAAAAAGGTGATTCCACGCTGGTGCCCGAAAAAGCATTGAACTCGATTTTGAGTGTGAAATATACCGGTGAGCGCTTTACTGTTGAACTGGGAGGATACTACAATTACATTGCCGACTTCATTTATCTCAAACCCCAGGCTGAACCTATCCTGACCATTCGAGGAGCATTTCCTGCTTTTAAATACACCCAAACTGACGCGAGCTTCAAAGGCATTGACCTTTCTGCCAGCTGGGAGTTTACACAAAACCTGACGGTTACAAGCAAGCTCAGCTACCTGCGGGTTTATGACGAGCGCAACAATGGCTACCTGGTCATGATCCCATCCAACCGCCTCGATCATGAGCTCAGGTACCAGTTCCCGGATGGTGGCAAGTGGCACAGGCTATTTGTTTCGGCAGGAAACCTGATGGTCGCGCGGCAGAAGCGCGTACCGGCCCAGAGTGATTTTGCTCCTCCCCCGCCAGGTTATTCGATCTGGAACATCCAGTCGGGGGTAACTATTCCCGTCTCAGAAAAACAGCAGCTTGAAATCGGCATTGCAGTGCAGAATCTTTTCAATACCTCCTATCGCGACTACCTGAACCGGTTCAGGTACTATGCGGACGAAATGGGCAGAAATGCTTCTATCCGGCTCAAATGGAAATTTGGGGCTTAGGCAGCGAATCAATTTTAGTTTAATAAATCTTTTTACCTATGAAAATGAACCGTAAATGGGGCTGGCCTGTCATGCTGGGCTTGTCCATCCTTTTCGCACAATGCAAGGACTCCGGCGAGGATCTCGAACCAGATGATGAGAATGAGCTGATTACGTCAGTAACACTGAAATTTACAGAAGCCGGAACAAACACCGTGACTTCGTTTTCCTACAAAGATGCGGATGGTGACGGTGGCAATGCGCCCACAGCTTTCGACACCATTGCATTAAAACCCAATGCATCGTACACACTGACAGCGGCGTTCCTGGATGAAAGCAAGAATCCTGTTGAAAATATCACAGAAGAAATTGCGGAAAAAGCAAACGAGCACCTGCTGGTTTATACGCCTGCACCGTCGTCCCTGCTGATCTACACCTATGGTGACAAGGATGCAAATAATTACCCGATAGGATTGACCGGCACTGTTAAAACCGGGGCAGCAGGCGCGGGTACGCTGAAAGTACAGCTCCGGCACCAGCCAGGCACGAAAAACGGCACAACCTCACCGGGAAGTGATGACGTGAACCTGGATTTTAATCTGAAAATCAGGTAATAAGCAGGCTTGCTTCGTAAGGCTGGCGCTACGCCGGCCTTACCAGCCTAGTTGCATTTGGGGCAAACTCCCTGGATGAGCAGGTTGAAGTTCTCGGCCTGGTAGCCATTTGGAAGCTGGACGACCGGGATATGCAGGTTTTCAAGACAGTTGGTCTCGCCGCAGGCACTACATTTGAAATGAATATGGTCATGATGATGCTGCTGCTCGGAGCAATTATGCGAGCAAAGCGCATAACGCAGGCCTTCATCATCCAGTACTTTGTGAATAATCCCTTTTTCAAGGAAAGTTTTAAGCGTGCGGTAAATGGTAACCCGGTCATAAGCCTCGCCCAGTGCACCTTCCAGATCCCCGTGAGATAATGCGTTTTTGCGGTTAATGAAAGCAGACAGAACATCCTCCCGGCAAGTTGTAGTGCGCAGATTATGTTCTTTCAGCGTTTCTTTTAATCCTTCCATTGTCCGACAATTTAATTTGGCTCTGATGCTTATAAAACCTTTCAGCTCAAAGTTAAGTTCTGTGATTTAAAGTTAACAAAGTTTACAGGCGCCGCATTGCACCACATGTTAAATTTATTGCAACAGAGTTGCATCTTGCCAAAATGCGGCTTATTTTTGTACGATATTAAAACAGTATGAAAGCATCACATTCACATAACAAAGCAGATTACGTTGGCATTGCCGGCTCTGTGCTGTGCATTATCCATTGCCTGCTGGTACCGGCTGCGGTGGCATTCGGCTCAGGATTCGGGCATGTGCATCATGCTGATTTCAGCCTGCTTTCGCTGGATATGCTGTTTATTCTGATCAATGGACTGGCGGTTTTTTATGCAACCCGTGATCACAAGTCTGTGCCGGTGCGTATCCTGCTCTGGGGTGGGCTTCTTGTATTTTCGGTCTCGCTGATCTTTGAAAGCCGTCTTCCGGTTTTCTCCTGGCTGGGTTATGCAGGTTCAGCCCTGCTCATCATCGGGCATTTTGCCAATCTTTACATCTGTCAGATCGCCCCACGTCTGAAATACAAGTCTTTTTAAGCTACCGCTACTTATCGTATTCAACCTCAAACCGGCTCAGATCAGGCCGGTTGGTATGCTTGCGGCTCAGCTCGTATTCGAAGAGCGTCTTGCCCAGGTTGACCATAAATGGAAATCCGACGGTCTCATACTCGTACTTGTCGTCGTTGAAGATGCCGTCTTCATTACAATAAATTACAGCTGTAACCATCAGCTCGATGCCTTTTTCAAAATCAGCTATGTAGGCATTGTCCAGCAAAAATCCGTAAGCATCTCCCGACTTGTTGAACAACCGGATATGGCGCGGCAGGCGCGTCTTGGTTGACCCAAACAACAGAAACTTCACATAGCCATCGTAGTAGTCGTCCGTGTAATTGGCCGGGAAGCTCGTTTCCACAGGGAATTGCGACATGTACTGGTACAAAAAACGATAATCTTCCGGTGTCAAATTAAAGCGCTCAGCCGGTACTACTTGTTCAGGAAAGAAAATAGACCTGAGAAGCCGGTGCTGCTCTTCGAGCGGGAAGTAGTTCTTTTCAGCAAAATCAAAAGGCTCCTCAACAAGCTTGCCGTTTTTTACAAAACCTTTACCCAAAGGAATAGGAGCATGGGCCGTGTATACTTTACTACAATAAGCCGCAGGCTGCTCGTAAACCACTTTCCCGTCTTTTACAAACTTCACCGGATTGGTATACCGGTTGTTTTCTGTGCCTATGTTCAGGTCGAGGCGGTGCGTGATGCGCGCTTGGGTATAGCCATGCTTTTTCAACCCTTCATTGAACTCCTCCTGACCAATAAATTCATAAAGCCGGTTGAATGCATCATTATCGCTCGCAAGCAGGATTTTCTTGGCATAGTGGGCTACGGAAGGAAGCCCATCCTCGGAGGTCGTATCCCGGGTGACGGCCGTCTGCTCGGGACGCGCAGTACCTGTGAACATGGGTGTATACTTGTCAATCCCGAGCCTATTGAGCTTTTCAAATGCCAGGATAATAGCGGGCAGTTTGACTGTACTGGCGGGATAAAAGTAGTCTGTGCTGTTTACGCCGTAACTGTGGGTTGTAAAATGGGGTTCATTTTTGCGGTTACGGTCAATGCGCGTGTACAGCACCTGAACCTTGTACTTCTCCGGCTGGGAGAGGACATTCGTAAACCGCTCGGGGTATTTTTTTAATAATCTTTCAAGAAAATGATCGGTCTGGGATTGTGCAGGCGAAGGGTATGCAAATAGTTGTAATGACAAGCAAAGCAGTATCTTATATAATCTAAACACATTCATGGACAGTCTTCCGATCGTACAGAACCGAATATACGATATTTATTTTAAAGGCCGGGCTAAATTATATTTAACTGAAACCCGCCTTTACCAGGGTGTGTAACAATGGCGAAAAATGGAAGAAAACAGCAATAAGCTACGTAGTCAGGGCTGGTTTGGCAAATCAGGAAAAGACGGGTTCATTTACCGGGCGTGGATGAAAAACCAGGGCTACCCGGCTGATGAATTTGACGGAAGGCCGGTCATCGGCATTTGTAATACTTTTTCGGAGCTTACTCCCTGCAACGGTCATTTCCGCGAACTGGCGGAGTCGGTCAAGCGGGGTGTATGGGAGGCAGGAGGATTTCCGGTGGAATTTCCGGTAATGTCACTCGGAGAAACACTTATCAAACCCACGGCAATGCTCTACCGCAACCTCGCGAGCATGGACGTAGAGGAAAGTATCCGTGCCAATCCGATCGATGGCGTGGTACTGCTTTGTGGCTGCGACAAGACAACCCCTTCCCTAGTTATGGGGGCAGCCAGTGTGGATATTCCTACAATCGTGGTGTCAGGCGGACCGATGCTTACAGGCCGGTACCGGGGTACCAACATCGGCACAAGCGATGTATGGCGTTTCAGTGAAATGTACCGGAATGGCGAGATCAGCCAGGAGCAGCTGAGTACGGCCGAGGCCTGCATGTGCCGGAGCAACGGACATTGCGCTGTGATGGGCACGGCTTCCACAATGGCATGTATGGTGGAATCGCTCGGGCTGACGCTTCCTGAAAATGCCGCTATTCCTGCGGCTGACTCGCGGCGGAAAGTCATTGCGCACTTGTCGGGAAGAAGGATCGTGCAAATGGTGAAGGAAGACCTGCGTATGTCCAAAATCCTGACTAAAGAAGCTTTTGAAAATGCCATCATGCTGAATGCGGCTATCGGCGGTTCTACCAACTTTGTCATTCACCTGCTTGCCATCGCCGGAAGGATCGGGGTAGACCTTACCCTGGACCATTTCAATGAACTTTGCGAGAAAGTGCCCCTGCTGCTCAACTTGCAACCTTCGGGCGGATACTTTATGGAAGATTTCTATTACGCCGGCGGACTGCCGGTCGTGATCAAGGAGATGATCAGCCTCCTGCATCAGGATGTAATCACCGTAAATGGAAAAACCATGGCAGAAAACTCTGCTTCGGCGGAGTGCTTTAATACGGATGTGATAGGAACCCTGGATGAGCCTGTGAAAACGCTGACCGGGCTTGCAGTAGTACGGGGCAATTTGTGTGAGAACGGAGCGGTGATCAAACCTTCGGCTTCCCTTAAACCTGAACTGATGCAGCACCGCGGGCGCGCTGTTGTTTTTGAAGATATAGATGATTACAAAAGACGCCTTGACGATCCTGATCTGGATGTAGACGAAAACAGCATTCTTATTTTAAAAAATGTCGGCCCGAAAGGATACCCGGGCATGCCGGAGGTAGGCAATATGTCTTTACCCAAAAAGCTACTTGCACAGGGTGTTATTGATATGGTGCGGATTTCGGACGGGCGCATGAGCGGTACCGGCTTTGGTACGGTGGTATTGCACGTTTCGCCGGAGGCAGCTGTGGGCGGCAACTTTGCATTGGTGCAGGATGGTGATTTCATTGAGCTGGATGTCGAAAAACGAAAGCTGCACCTGGAAGTGTCACCGGAAGAACTGGAACGCAGGCGCGCTTACTGGAAACCGCTCGAAATGGGCTACAACCGTGGATATGTCAACTTACATATCAATCACGTCATGCAGGCACACGAAGGCGCAGACCTGGACTTTCTGCGCGGAGGCTCGGGTGATAAGGTTACAAGAGATTCGCATTAAAAACCCGCTTCATGAACAGCTACTTATTTGAAAATCAGGTTGCTATTGTTACAGGAGCCGGTCAGGGTATCGGGTACGAAATTGCCAGGCAACTTGCCAGCCAGGGAGCCGGTGTGATCCTGAACGATCTGGATGAAGCGCTGGCAACCGAGGCCGCAAGGAGCATTTGTGACAAAGGAGGAGCCTGCGTAGCCTTTCCGGGAGACTCTTCCAAACAGGAAGTTATCGACGGAATGGTTAACGAAGCCCTGCGGCACTTTGGGAAACTTACCCTTGCTGTTGCCAATGCAGGCATTACCCTGTTCGGAGACTTTTTTGAATACCCTGCCGAAAATCTCCAGAAGGTTTTGAATGTAAATCTGATGGGCTCATTTCTGCTGACGCAGGCCGCTGCCAGGCAAATGCGTCAGCAGCAGTCGGGCGGGCGGGTACTGCTGATGTCCTCTGTAGTAGGGCATCAGGCACACAAGTACCTGGCCGCCTACGCGATGACCAAGGCCGGACTGGAAATGCTGGCCAAGAACCTGGTCCTCGAACTTTCGCCGCATGGTATTACCATCAACACCGTCGCGCCGGGCGCTACGCTCACGGAGCGTACGCTGGCTGACGATCCTACGTATCCCAAAATCTGGTCAGGAATTACACCCATGGGGCGGCCGGCGGTTTGCGAAGATATTGCCAATGCAGCATTGTTCCTGCTGTCGCCGCACTCAGGACATATTACGGGTCAAAGCCTTGTAGTGGACGGAGGCTGGACTTCGGTAAGTCCCCTGCCCGATCTCAGCAATTTAAGTCATGAAAGTTTGGGTAAACATTAATCCAGATCGTGCGAGAAGAGCTGTGCTTCCAGATCGTCGATGCTGCCGTCTTTGGTGACAAACAACTCCCGCGGCCTTGCCGATCGTACCGGCGTAACCGACATAAAGTTGCGGTACTGCTCGTCGGAGATGATTTTTAAAGCAAGTGCTCTTTTCAGCACCATTGGAAATGGTACTTTGAAGAAGTTGGCGATGTCTGCGGCCAGGGCGCCGGAAATCTTTGAAATATCGGTCCGGAAAAAGCTTTCGACCTCCTCAAAAGGCAGCAATGCATCAAAGATCAGCTGCTCAGACCGGGCGCAAAGCGATTCTGTATTAGTATAAAGTGCGTGCAGCCCCAAAGAAACTGTCAGCAGGTGAATGTGGTAATTGCGCTCGTTAATGTCGGAAGCAGCATTCACAAAGACCCAGCCTTTTTGTTTATAAATAGCCGAAAAACCTTTGAAAGTAGGGGCTACCTGGTGCAGCTGAGCGATTTTGATGCCCTCCGGATAAGGAAGTTTGTGACCGATCTGGTGAACGATATCCTGCGCATAGGAAATATCAGCTGCATCGCCGGCAGGCTCAATCACCCAGTCACCATTGATAAGTCCTTCAAAAACAAAATCCGCCACCCGCTGGCTTTCCACCTGGCCCAGGCGCAGCACCATCCTGTTCCCACGCACGGAATAATCGAGAGAGAGCTGGTTTTTGGGTTGTTTCCTTGCCATGGTGCCTGTGATTTCGTTGAAGATCAAAGATACACCCTCGCCCACTTCACTGCAATAAGCGCTTTTATTTTTTTCTCCACTGCAGCGTGTTCAGCAACCGGAGCATATCTTCCTGTATGTAGGCGATGACAGGAGCCAGAGAATCATTTTTTGTAGCAGTCGGAAAATAAACAGCCCCGCGCATAAAGTGTGTGGTACTGTCAGTCGTGTAAAACTGAAAAGGACTGGGCACGTCTCCTTCTATCCTGAAAATGGTCGCTATGTTCCCGCTTGGCGTAGTAATGCGCTGCTCCTGAATGGAAGATGCGCGAATCTGATGTTTAGCGGCAAGCTTATAGGAATCATTGATGAATTCGCCCAGCAACTTCGGATTGTTTTGCAGCGGCTTGTAGGTAATCTGAATATTGGCATTGAGTTGTGGATAATGAACAAATATCCAGTCCTTTCCCGCCATAGCAAAGGTATCAGGCACAATCCTGGAAAACTTGGAATATTCAAAATCGTAAGGATGAATTTTGTCCAGCATGCGGTATGCGTGTGCCGGCAGCTCAATGCGGTTATAGCCTTTAGGTTTGGGAACAAAGGTTTGCTCTTCACTGCCGCAGGAGATCAGTGATGCAGCAAAAGCAGCCAGCACAAAGGCAGTAACCGGTATTTTCATGTTCAAATGCATGTGGAAGAAAAACATCGCAAAGCTAACGAAAAGGCCGTTTACATTATTTTTTACGTGTATGGCACAAAAAAAGCGGCAACATTGCTGCTGCCGCTTTACTTCAATATTTTGCAGGATCAATTTACCAATTCTGTATAAAGATTGTAGTAAGATGCTGAGAACTTGTCGCTTTGCTCGTCCAGCTCAACGCGCTTCGGTGCATCGTTGAAAATCTGGTTGAGACTTTCGCTGATATGTTCATCGGCTTTCAAAACTGCATCGGCATAAGCACATCCGATTTTGACAAAACCTTCAAAATCCGCAGAGTGCAGATGTGAGAGTGCCTCGTCACTTACGTCCATAGCCTTCGCCTTGCTTTGCAGGTCAGCATCAAACTTAAAGTCAAAAGCATTATTATGTACCGTAAACACACTTTTCGTATCCTTGAACATCGGATCGTTGCGGTAAGTGGTTTTCAGGTAAAGCGGGATCAGGGCAGTCATCCAGTCATTGCAATGTACAACATCCGGAGCCCAGCCCAGTTTTTTTACTGTTTCCAGAACACCTTTGCAAAAGAAAATTGCGCGCTCATCATTATCGTCGTAAAAGTTGTTCTCCTTATCAAAGAACACGGACTTACGGTGGAAGTAATCATCATTATCTATAAAATAGACCTGAAGCTTGGCATTGGGAATGGAAGCTACCTTGATGATCAATGGCTTTTCTTCATCTCCTACGGTGATATTAATTCCTGACAGTCGAACTACTTCATGAAGCCTGTTTTTCCGCTCGTTAATCAAACCAAAACGCGGGACGAGAATCCTGATTTCAGCGCCCAGCTCTTGCATTGCCTGGGGCAGCTTTCTTACGTAATCAGCAACGTCTGTGGTCTGGAGGAAAGGGTTGATTTCACTGGCTACATATAAAATTCGTAGTTTCTCCATAGATCTTTTAGCAGTTTGTGAAAAAAAGTTTTGCAAAATTATACAAAAAAAATGGCAAACTCAAAAGATATCCCAAACTAATCGTATTATTGCACGGAGTTTGGGAGACGTGTGCCTACCGGCCTGAAACCTCCTCTACCCCCATCCTTTCCAGCTTACAAAGTACTCAGCAGAGCCTGATTACTCCCCTGATTTTTTACTTTTTACATGGAAGTATTTACTTCGGTCAGCGGCCTACGCAAGTTTCTTTCGCAGCAGTTTTTACAACAAAAATCCATCGGCCTGGTACCTACCATGGGCGCCCTGCATCAGGGTCACCTGGCATTGGTCGAGGCAGCTGCGGCTCAGAATGACATTGCTGTCACGAGCATTTTTGTCAATCCGACACAGTTTAACAATGTCGAGGATCTGGCGAAATATCCCCGGACGCTGGAAGCAGATCTTGAACTGTTACGCGTAGCGGGCTGCCACGCAGTTTTCGCGCCTTCAACCGAAGAGATGTACCCCGCCCAACCTGCACTGAAATTTGACTTCGGACCAATTGAAACAATAATGGAAGGTGCTTCGCGGCCCGGGCATTTCAATGGCGTCGGGATTGTCGTGTCAAAGCTGTTTCATATGGTGAAGCCGCACCGCGCATATTTCGGCCAAAAAGATCTGCAGCAGGTAGCCGTCGTCAAGCGCATGGTTGCCGACCTGTCCTTTGACCTGGAAATCGTTGTTTTCCCGACGGTCCGTGAGGCCGACGGGCTCGCAATGTCGTCCCGCAACCGCAGGCTCAGCCCTGCCGAGCGGCTGATTGCGCCGCACATTTATCAGATACTGACGGCCACACGCGACCGCATACAGCAGGGAGAAACAGTAGGTAATGCAAAATATGCAGCCTTGCAGGCTTTTTCCGACATTCCTGAACTGATCCTTGACTACATAGAAATTGTAGATACCGCTACATTACAAAATATTCCGGAGCCGGGCGAGGCTGGTACCAGTGCCATTTGCGTGGCCGTGCAGCTGGGACCTGTCAGGCTGATTGATAATCTTATTTTCTAAAACAAAAACGGGCAGGTCGCGAAACCTGCCCGTTTTTGTTTGCATGAAAAACCCTACCTAAACCAGCTTCCATTCGCCCCGGTACTTGCGGGTAACAAACTGGTTAGCCTCATCGAAATTCGTGATTTTCATATTATTACCATCCCAGATCAGCTTTTTACGGCCCGGGAAGTTAAACGATTTGCCGTCGGCGCTGGCAGTACGGAAGTTGTAGCTGCGGATCGCCAGGTTACCCATGATTACGGTTTCGGTAAGCGGGCCTGAGTAGTCGAAAGACGAGGTCAGCGCCTTGTGCTCCTTGCTGTTAAATCCAGCTTTGCAGGCGTCGGTCCAGGCTACCTGGTGGCCAAACTCGGGCAGGGAAGTGTATTTAGTTTGGAAAGCATCTTTGGGCATTTCGAGCTTTTCACCGCTTTTCAGGTATACTTTCGGGTCTTTTCCATAGGTAGCGCACATCATAACCCCTTTATCACCGATCAGCATGGCTCCATTACTGCTGTCGGGCTCGCCCAGCGGATCATTGGCAGGAACCAGATCCGGGTGGAAAGGACGCAGACCACCGTCATGCCAGGTCATCTTGATATCCGAATTGTTCATTTTCGAAGCCGGAAACTTGATCTGTACGCGGGATGAAGGCGGGCAACCTTCGGGAATGTATTCCGGGGTCCAGTCTTTCAGGAACACCGCTCCTACGCTGCATTCCACTTCAGTAGGATACCCCAGACCCAGTACGCGGAAAGGCGTGTCGATCAGGTGGCATCCCATATCGCCCAATGCACCCGTACCGAAGTTCCACCAGCCGTGCCATTTGAACGGGTGGTAAGCCGGGCTGTAATCCACCCACTCGGCCGGACCTACATACAAATCCCAGTCAAGGGTGCTTGGTACCTCGGCTTTGGCGGTAGGTACCGGAATACCCTGCGGCCAGATCGGCCGGTTGGTCCAGACTTCCACTTCCTTTACCGTACCAATTACGCCTTTTTTAAACCATTCCACCATTTGCTGCTGGCCGGGGTTGGAGGCTCCCTGGTTTCCCATCTGGGACACCAGCTTGTATTTGCGCGCTGCTTCGGTCAGCTTACGGGCTTCGTTGATATTGTGGGTCAATGGTTTTTGCACGTACACATGCTTGCCTCGGCTCATGGCTGCCATGGCTACTACGGCGTGCGTGTGGTCGGGAGTAGATATGGTTACGGCATCGATATCTTTGCCCATTTCATCAAACATCTTGCGGAAATCTTTGTACTTCTTCGCATTCGGGAATTTATCAAAACATTTCTGAGCAAGGTTCCAGTCTACATCGCATAGTGCCACTATGTTCTCCGCCCCGTTATTCCAGGCATTGCTGATATCCGAAAATCCTTTTCCGCCAATACCCACAGCGGCAATATTCAGTTTATCACTTGGCGCACGATACCCTTTTCCCAACACATGGCGCGGAACAATAAAAAAACTGCCAATTGCTGCTGCCGAGCTTTTTTGTAAAAAGTCGCGGCGAGTAACATCCTTCGGGTTGTTGTTTGTACTCATTGGATTTTTTGTAAAAAAATAAAAGTGGATAATAAAGTTAAAGCCTCATCACCGGCCTACATACTTACAGCATTAAATCAGGCTTAAATATAATGATCTTTCGAGTAAAGGTGTGCGGAGGCAGATTTATAAATTAGCTTTGAAAAAATATAAACCTGCTAGTACTCAGCACTTAATGCCAGGTGCCTGATCCGGGAACCCCGCAGCCCGGCCTGATGTTTTGATGGCTGTGCATTATTCCTGTACCTTTGACAGCTAATGCATTGTTCATTATAATATCTCGACTTTCTAATCCGGGAAATGCAAATCACAGTAATGAAATCGAAGATTCACCGGGTAAAGGTGACTCAGGCGGAGTTGAATTATGTCGGCAGCATTACAATTGACGAAGACCTCATGGATGCCGCCGGTTTGATTGAAAACGAACAGGTACATATCGTCAACAATAATAACGGTGAACGGTTTGTCACGTACGTCATCACGGGCGAACGCGGCTCGGGCATGATCTGCCTCAATGGGGCCGCAGCCCGTAGGGTACAGATCGGCGATATCATCATCATTATCGCCTACGGCAGCATGTCGCAGGAGGAAGCCAAAACCTTCAAACCCATGATCGTTTTTCCCGATCATGATAACCGGCTTGTGGTCTGACCGCAGCTTCGTCAACAACATCGCACTACCTGACATTCTATGAAAAGCATTTTACGTTATGCCATCTCGCTGGTACTCGCAGGCGGGCTGCTCTGGTTTGTATTCAAGGATATCAACCTGACCGAAATGCTCGACCGGTTTGCACAGTCTGACTGGCGGTGGATTGCAATTTCCTGTATTTTCCTGTTGTTTGCCCACCTGCTGCGCGCCTGGCGCTGGGGAATGCTTATGGAACCTCTCGGGCACAAGCCTCAGCTGTTTGACGCATTTATTGCCGTGCTCACAGGCTACTTTGCCAACTTCATTGTTCCACGTATGGGCGAAGTCACGCGCTGCGGCACGCTCTACCGCCTCGAACGCATTCCCGTGAACCTCAGCTTCGGGACCGTTGTGGCAGAGCGCATCTTTGATGTGCTGATCCTGCTTATTTTAATCGGGCTCAATTTTGTGCTTGAATTTGAGCGGCTCAGTACGTTTTTCACCGATTTTTTTCAGAGCAAAATAGCTGGCGGACAGCAAGGCTCAGGCAGCGGCATGCTGATCTTCATACTTCTGGCTGCCCTGCTGGTGTTTGTGGGAGCAGCGTTTTTCATCTACCGCAATGTGGCGTTCAGAAGTAAAATGCAGCAAAATGCATTGATGCAGAAAATCATCGTCTTCGCCCAGGGTATGCTCGACGGACTGCTGAGCATTCGTAAGCTGCGCAACCCAGGCCTGTTTATCCTGGCTACGCTGATGATCTGGGTGATGTACTACCTGGTTTCGTACGTGCTGTTTTTCTGTATCCCTGAAACTTCAAACCTGGGCATGCTGGCAGGGCTTACCCTGCTGGTTGTGGGCTCCATAGGAATGACGGCCCCTACGCAGGGCGGTATTGGCGCTTATCACCTGCTGGTGGGCAATGTGATGGTATTGTACGGGCTTTCACAAAATGATGGCATTACTTTGGCTACCTTCATCCACGGGGCGCAGATGCTGTTTATGCTGGTGGTCGGGGCACTTGCGTTTTTGTATGTTTTGATACAAAACAAAAAAACGCTGGCAGGCGAAAGCCAGGTTTCAGCCTGAGGCAGCGCGTAATAGTACCTGAGGCCCGGAAGGCAGTATTCCAGTACATCAGGTCCATCAATCCTATTCTTTTTACCCATGAATGTTACTGAAAGCAAAATTCAGCGGCTCGACGAGGCCGTGGTAACCGTGGCCGGCTGGCAACGTGCCGGACAGAAGGTCGTTTTTACAAATGGCTGCTTTGACATTGTTCACCTCGGC
This sequence comes from Dyadobacter sandarakinus, assembly GCF_016894445.1. Lineage (NCBI taxonomy): Bacteria > Pseudomonadati > Bacteroidota > Cytophagia > Cytophagales > Spirosomataceae > Dyadobacter > Dyadobacter sandarakinus. Next base: position 5,469,470 of record NZ_CP056775.1, on the reverse strand, counting down.
CATATCGACTATCTCGAAAAAGCCCGTGCTTTGGGCGACCGGCTGGTTCTTGGGCTTAACACGGATGCATCGGTATCCCGGCTCAAAGGTCCGCTCAGGCCGGTGGTCAATGAGTATGCGCGTGCCCGGCTGATGGCTGCGCTGCAATTTGTGGATGCTGTCATTTTGTTCGACGAACCGACGCCCAGTCAGTTGATTGAAGCGGTAAAACCTGACATTTTGGTCAAAGGAGACGATTATACGATTGAAAATATTGCTGGCTCGGATTTTGTCCTGTCAAATGGAGGTGAGGTCAAAACGATCGCCCTGGTACAGGGATACTCGACGACTGCACTGATTGAAAAGATAAAACAAGGCTATCAGTAAAGACGAGGCGACGCGCCGGAACGTTACTAATAGACTTGAAATAACGAACAGTTAACCATCGAAAATTAAAAGGAGCTATGGGAGGTGCATATTTGATTGCTATCATTGTAATGGGCGTTAGCCTGTATGTACAGTGGCGTTTAAAAAGTAAGTTTGAAGAATACTCACAAGTAGGCCTGAGCAATGGAATGAGCGGTAAGGAAATCGCCGAAACCATGCTTCGTGAAAGCGGAATTTTTGATGTACGGGTACTTTCTGTAGAAGGCCGCCTGACAGACCATTATAATCCGCAGGACAAGACGGTAAACCTGAGCCCGGATGTGTATTACGGAAGGAGCGTGGCAGCCGCAGCAGTAGCATCCCACGAATGCGGGCATGCGGTGCAGCATGCCAAAGCATACAGCTGGCTGCAGTTCCGCTCGCAAATGGTGCCTTTCCTGAGCATTGCGTCTCAGTATATGCAATGGATCATTCTGGCGGGTATATTTATGATCAATACCACCATCATTCCGCTGGCAATAGGTGTAGGTCTGTTTGCATTGACAACACTGTTCAGCTTTATTACCCTGCCTGTAGAGTATGATGCAAGTAACCGGGCATTGGCGTGGATTCAGAAAAACAGGATTGTGAACGAACGTGAGTACGTAATGTCTGCTGATGCGCTTAAATGGGCTGCGCGTACATATCTTGTGGCCGCGATCGGTTCACTGGCTACGCTGCTGTACTACGTAAGCCTGCTGATGGGGCGCCGTGACTAGATTACAATTTCAAATGAATATGAAAAAAGGAGGCACCTGCCTCCTTTTTCCGTTATGCTACTTCACTTTCTGGTTCCAGTACACGGCCAAATTGTGCGTGGCCCTGCCCGAGGCAATGATATCCAGGTCGCCATCGCCGTCCAGATCCGCTACGCTGATATCCTCACAAGCCATTTTGATCTTTTCGTCCAGGGTATATTCCTGCCATTTTTTACCTTCCGCATCTGATCCGATGTAAATCCGTACGCCGGTTTCCCCTGTTACATTCGGGTTGCGCCAGCCCATGACTACCTGGTCACGCCCCTGCCCGAAAAAGTCCGCGCACGCAAGTGCATGTCCCTCCTTGATCTTATCCGTCAGTACCGTACGCCCATCTTTGGTATATACTACCAGGGTGTTGCCGTGCATGGGTTCAATGGTAGCGGTAAACAGTTGCCTGTTGCCCAGGCTTCCCGTCCTGATTTCCCCTACTCCCCTGCCGGGTACCATCCAGTTGCCCGAGGGTGCCCACCCATTGGCGCCATCCAGAAACACCTGCACACCTTCCTTTCCTGCTATGGACACGCCCAGCATGCGGCCTGCAATTTCCATTGGCTGAAAGTTATGGGTCATATGCATGCCGGTTTCGATGAGGTCATAGGGCCAGATTCCGTTTTTCTTCTCCGGCACGTCCAGCGCGATCATCTTCACGCCGGCTCCCTCACCGCCTTCGTTTCCCTCTCCATGCAGCGGAAGTACTGCGAGCTGGAAAGTTCCATCGGCTTTTTTGAGCCAGTGCATCCTGTGCACAGTCACTTCATGGTGCAGCTTGACAGCCTCCCAAAGTCCGGCAGGGTTACCAGGGCGTTGCAGATAGAAAACTGCTCCCGATTGCTGGGAATTCTTTGTTTCGGAAGGATTCCATTGAGCGCCTACTGCAACCTCTACCATGCCGTCGCCATCAATATCGCGTGCGGCAATGCATACATTGTCATGTTCCGTAAGGTCACGGGCCATTACATTGCGTGTCCATCCGGACTGCCGGCTACCCGGATTTTTATACCAGACAATCTCCTTTTTATCTGCAAGCAATATGTCCGTTTGGCCGTCACCGTCCACGTCCCCGGTAGCCAGTCCGTAGCCGATGCTGATTTTATCGTCCAGCACTTCCCCCCGGAAGGTTGCAGTTTGCGAAAAGGCATTGCCTGCCAGGATGCTGAGTATCGTAACAAGTATTTTTTTATTCATAAACATGAAAAAATGTAAGCAGCGGGAACATACACCTTTTAGCCAACTTTTTCACAATATACTTCAAAGGACATGGGTGCAAAGCTGAAAAGACAGTTTTTTGTGACGCTTTACTGTGCATTGCATACTTTTGTAAATTATTCAGAACATATCCACTATCCATGAAAACAGTACCGTTACATCAGGTTCACGTAGGACTGGGCGCCAAAATGGTCCCATTTGCCGGCTTTGAAATGCCTGTACGCTATTCGTCAGATCTTGAAGAACATCATACGGTACGGAATAATGTGGGTGTTTTTGACGTGTCGCATATGGGCGAGTTCCTGGTAAAAGGACCTGGTGCGTTAAACCTGATACAGCGTGTTTCCGCCAATGATGCATCTGCACTTTTTGACGGAAAAGTACAATACAGCTACCTGCCCAATGCGGAAGGCGGCGTAGTGGACGACCTGCTTGTGTACAGGATCAGTGAGCAGGAATATCTGCTGGTGGTAAATGCATCCAATATCGAGAAAGATTGGAACTGGATTTCGAGCCACAACGCCGAAGAGGCTGAGATGACCAACATTTCGGATGAAACCTGCCTTTTTGCAGTACAGGGCCCCAATGCTGCCGCAGTATTGCAGCCGCTCACAGGGATTGACCTTGCTGCCATGGACTATTATACCTTTCAAACAGGCGAGCTGGCCGGTGTCAGCGACGTGCTCATTTCTGCTACCGGCTATACCGGCGCAGGAGGTTTTGAAATTTATGTAAAAAACTCCGATGCAGAGGCGGTTTGGAAAGCGATTTTCGAAGCCGGAAAAGCATACGATATCAAACCGGTGGGCTTGGGAGCCCGCGATACACTGCGGCTTGAAAAGGGTTTTTGTCTTTACGGCAATGATGTTGACGATCAGACATCACCTTTGGAAGCAGGCTTAGGCTGGGTTACCAAATTCACCAAAGACTTTATCAATTCCCCGCAGTTAAAAGTACAGAAAGAAGCCGGTGTACAACAGAAACTGGTCGGCTTTGAAATGATAGATCGCGGCATCCCGCGCGGTCACTATGAGCTCGCCGATGCCAGTGGCAACCGCATTGGTGAAGTAACTTCCGGCACACAGTCACCTACCCTGCAGAAAGGCATCGGCATGGGCTACGTACCAGCCGTATACAGCAAACCCGGCACCGAAATATTCGTCAAGGTAAGAGACCGGCTCCTCAAAGCACAGATTGTTAAACTCCCATTCGTAAAATAAGCTCCCGCGAGCATTCAGTACTTATAATGAAACAACTTGACGTTTGTCTAACCCCGGACCTGCTGCACCTGCACAAAATGGATAATTGCATTGTAGTAGTCGCCGACGTGTTCAGGGCTACCTCGTGTATGGTTACCGGCCTGGCCTACGGCGTAAAAAGCATTACCCCCGTGGCTACGATTGAAGAATGCAAGTTTTTGCAGGATAAAGGTTTTTTTGCTGCTGCTGAGCGGGATGCCAGGAAAGTGGAAGGTTTTGACCTCGACAATTCGCCATTCAGCTTTATGGATGAAAAGCTGATTGGCGCTGAGGTAGCAATGACCACTACAAACGGAACGTTATCCATTGCCAAGGCAAAAGCATCGGCAGTAAAGGTGATGGTAGGCTCGTTTCTGAACCTGGGTGCATTGGCACAACATCTCCGCTCCGAACCGTACGATGTACTTGTACTTTGCGCGGGCTGGAAAGGCCGCCCCAACCTGGAAGACACATTGTATGCAGGCGCACTGGCAGAGGCATTGAAGGACCAGTACATGCTCCTGGAGGACGGCACATTGATGGCGCAGCGTTTGTACAACCAGAGCCGGGATAACCTTCTGGGCAGCGTTTCCAACTCGTCACACGTTCGTCGTTTGCAGCGCCTCGGAATACAGAAAGATATTTCTTACTGCCTGCAGACCGACCTTTACGACGTTGTGCCTGTGCTGCGCGGCGGTGCATTGGTGGCTATGAATTAATGGTATTCTAAAAAACTGTACATGCATAAATACCTGCTTATTCTTTTTTGCTGGACATTGTTGCTGACTCATGGTGCCGTGGCGCAGAAACGCGCACTTCCTGCAAAAAAGCCAGCGGCAAGCAGCCCGAAAGCTCCTGCCCCCCAGGCCAGACCCAAGGCTCCCATAGCAGTACCTGCAAAGAAAGCAGTTCCTCCTGTTGTTAAGCCCGTTGAACCGGATACTACAATCGGTACCGTCGCTGACACTGCGACTATCGCCTCCGGTGATACCCTGACCGAAAAAGAAGCCGAAGAGCAGCTCGAAAAAAGCGGCAAAATCGCGGCCGATACCATGCATTCGTACCGAATCATCGTGGAAGACATCTCCTACCTTTCCGTATGTCCCGGTACTACCATTGACATTCCATTCAGGACCGTGGGGCCATTTGATGAAGACAATACCTTCACTGCCTACATGGTTGACGCTGCGGGCAAGTCGGTGCCGATCTCACTGCCGGTTAAAAAAAGTCCTGTAAAAGCAGTGGTACCTTCGTACAAAATCGGGGGTGAAGTGTATAAAATACAAGTCGTAAGTTCCATTCCTGTGATCAGGAGCCAGGAAGTACCGCTCAGGCTTTTACAAACACCGGCCGCACGCATTGAAATCATTGACGGCACACAATCTGTGCGCATTATGCCTGGGCAGGAAGCCAGCCTCCGCATTCATTTTACAGGCACTGCACCTTGGTCTTTCCGCCTTTCCGACAGCACAACGGTTATGCATACGTTATCCAATCCGCATTATTTAACTGTAAGTCCCAAAGATGTGAAAGCCTACAAGCTGCTGGGTGTGGCCAATGCATGCGGCAGTGGTACCGTATCAGGAGAGGCGATTGTGAACGTCAACAACAATCCTGAGCCCAAGCTGGAACTGAAAGAAGCTGAGAAAATTGCCAAGCTTTGTGCCGGTGTGCCTTTCCAGGTACCTTTCAATGCTACGGGAAAATATAAAGACGGAAACCGTTTTACCGTACAGATTGCGGAACGTACAGGTGCTTTTAAAAATATTTCCACACCGGACAGTACCGGATATATCACGACGCAGATTCCTGCCAGCTACAAACCGGGTGAGTACAAGCTCCGCGTGGTTTCCTCTGCTCCTTACCTGGTGAGTCAGACGGCCAATATTTCCATTGTTTCGCCTACAACAGCCATTTTGCAGCGGGATTCTTTGCGCCTGGGTGAAAATGAATCAGGAGAGCTGACGGTACGGTTTACCGGCGGCGGTCCGTGGTTTGTACTGCTCTCGGACGGTACATACGAAAACAATATCATAGAATCACCGGCAAAGATCAGGGTGAAGCCTTTATACGACACCAACTACCAGATTACCTCAGCGGGTGGCCTGTGCGGCGTGGGTACTTTCTCAGGATCCGCGAAAGTTTCGGTAAAAAGTCCTCCTGCAAGCATTACGCTCGACAAGCTGACCCAGAATATGGTTTGCTCGGGAGCTACGCTGGAACTACCCTACAAAACCGAGGGCAGGTATAATCCGGGAAACAAGTTTACGGTGCAGATGACCGATAAGTCGGGGCGTTTTGTGGATGTTCCTGCTACCAGTGCATCCGGAATGATGCAGGTGAAGGTGGCGGTAAATCCCGGAGATACGCTGACCTCCCGTAAAATCAGGATTATATCTTCATCGCCGGCTGTATCAAGCGCGATCCAGGAAGTGGAAATACTTGCGCCGGACCGCGCAGTGGCCGAAGTTTCGGGAAGAGGCACCATTACAGCCGGGCGCTCGACGCGTATTCAGCTAAAATTCAGAAACGGCCTGCCGCCCTGGTCATTTACACTTTCGGATGGTACTGCCATCAATGGGACCTTCCTGAACCCTTACCTGATTTCGGTATCGCCGGAGAAAACAACCGAGTACAAGATCAGCTCGCTGAAAAGCGGCTGCGGCTCGGGTGCAGGGCGTGGCTCGGCTATCGTGACGGTGGAACAATAACTAAAAACGTTCCGACAGATGAAAGCAGGTGGGGTTGTGTGGGGTTTGCTGTTACTGATGATATGCAGGAATGCGGATGCTCAGAATATACCGCTCCATACCTGGCAAACTCATTTCAGCTACCTCTCCGCCAGACAGATCGTCGCGGTAAACGATCAAATCTTCTGTGCTACGCAAAATGGCTTTTTCCGGTTCAATCCAGATGACAAGGCTTTTCAAACCTACTCAAAAATAAATGGTTTGAATGATACAGGAATCGGCGCGCTGGCGTACAATCCCGCCGACAGCATACTGCTACTTGCGTACCGGAACGGGAACATGGACCTCCTGTATCTGAATGCAGAATCGGATATTACCGAAATTGAAAACTGGCCGGTACTGGCTGTGGCCGGTGGTTTACCCGAGAATAAACAAATCAACAAAGTCACATTTGCTGAAAACAAGGCGTACCTGTGTACCAACTTCGGGATTGTGGTACTAAATGCAGCAAATCGGCAGGTACTTGAAACGTACAGGTACATTGGAAAAGCAGGTAGTGAAGTGTCTGTGACCGATGTTGCTTTCACGGCCGACTCTATGTATGCTGTCACCAATGAAGGCACGCTGCGGGCTTCTCTCAGCGCATCTGTCAACCGGCAGTATTTTGCAAGCTGGACCAATATATCGCGGGAAATTGTAGCAGTAACAACCCGAAACAACCTGCTGTATGCCGCATTTGCAGGTAAGGGAATTTATAAAAACACAAATACAGGATGGAAAACGGTACTGGCCTCCACCAGTAGCATTTCCCACCTTAGTACCCATGCTGACGAGATACTTGTTACAGCAGATAGTCAGGTGATCTCGATCGATTTACAGGACCGAAGCACGGCTTCTACAAGTCCGCTTTTTACATCGCTTCAACAAGTTATTAAAGAAGGTAACAGACTTTGGATTGCCGATCTGAAGAAAGGTTTGCTGGGTAATTTCACAGGCAGCTTTCAATCTTTTATTCCTGAAACAGGCGACACTACGCTTTTACCAAAAAACGATTCTATCATCACGGATCTTGCCGGACTTACCTGGACCCGCCTGCCAGCTGACTTGGGGGGAGGCATCCTGGTCAGGGATGCCGCGCAAAATAAACAGCGGCTGCTCAGCACGTCTATTGGAAACGGGAGTCTGCCATCCAACGCCATCAACAGTCTTGCACTGGACGAAGACGGTTACATCTGGTTTGCAAGTGACCGGGGTGTAGGCTACTTCATAACAGACAATGTTATTAACAGTTCGCGACTGGACGCTGTACTGCCTGTGTTTGGCAACAGAAAACTGTTTTCGACAGAAAGGTGTACGGCTATTTGTGTGGAACCGGGCAATCGCAAATGGATTGGAACCAGGGCCGGGCTTTATCTTTTCAATGCGGATGGAAGCGAGATGGTACAAAAATTTACGGAGAGTGACAGTCCGCTTCCTTCTGCCCAGATTGACGGTCTTGAATTTGAGCCTGCCTCAGGGCTGCTCTACGTGGATACGCCAAATGGAATGGTATCTTACCGGAGCGGAGCTTCGGCACCGGCCGCCGGGTTGTCGGCTGTAACCATTTTCCCGAATCCGGTCCGGCCGGGTTACGGAGGTTACGTAGGCATTAAAGGACTGGTCGGCAATGCGACTGTGAAGATTACCGAGCTGTCGGGCCGCCTTATTTTTGAAACAAAATCCCGCGGAGGAACTGCCTCCTGGAACCTGAATGACTATACCGGCAAGCGAGCCCGCGGCGGCATATACATGGTACTTGTGGTGAATGAGGATGGAAGTGAGAAATTTGCCGGCAAGCTCGCCGTGATTGACTAGTTTGAATATAGTATTAAAGGGATTTGAATAAAATCTCATTGTTTAAAGCAGCATGACAACCCCCGAAAAGCTACCTTATATTATAGGTATAACCGGCGGAAGCGCCTCAGGCAAGACCTACTTTATGAAAAGCCTGATCGAATCATTCGGTAAGGATGAGATCACGCGCATTTCGCAAGACAACTATTACCGTCCGATTCATGAAATACCAAGGGACGAAAACGGCATTGAAAACTTTGACCTGCCCGAAACCATTGACCACCATTTATTTGCAGAGCACATCGCGGTACTGCGTGCCGGAAAGCAGGTTCATCAGCTGGAATACACCTTCAATAATCCGCTGATTAAGCCGGAAGTACTTATTTTTGAACCGCGACCGATTATAATTGTGGAAGGGATTTTTGTTTTTTACTTCCCGGAAGTAGCACGGCTGATTGATCTGAAAATCTTTGTAGATGCTAAGGAGCATGTAAAAATCAAGCGCAGGATCATTCGTGACAATAATGAGCGTGGATATGACCTGGACGATGTGCTTTACCGCTGGGAAAACCACGTTGCGCCTACCTACGACAAGTTTATCCTTCCTTTACGCGCGGAGGCTGATATGGTGATCAATAACAATTCACGCTTTGATACCGGTCTTCAGGTACTGATCGGATTTTTAAGAAGTAAGCTCGAAGAAAGAAAAAGCTAGATTTTCCGTTATTGCAATACGCAACCATTAAGCTACACACATGATCCGAAAAATTACCACTGCATTTTTCCGAATTACACTACTTGCCGTGCTTGCCATGGCAGCTTCCTGCGAGTCCGACGATACAGAGCCGGTTGTTTATGAAAACTATTTCCCGCTTGAAGTGGGCCGGTATGCGATTTACGAAGTTACCGAAACGGTGTATTCGTCGGGACAGAAAGATCCGGTAACCAAAACCTGGCAGGAAAAAGATGAGATTGATCGTGTTACAACCAGTCAGGATGGTATGCCGCTGTATACATTCACACGGTCTACACGCAGTACGCCGGCGGATTACTGGCTGAAAGTCAAAGAATTCACCGCAGAAAAGTACCCGGACAAAATCCTGACTAACATTGACAATCGTGTATTTTATGCAATGACTTTTCCTGTGGACCCTGGTGCTATCTGGAATGGAAATGTTTACAATGATGGGGAAAAAGAGGATTACTACTACGAAAAGCTGGATACGCCTGCCCGGATCGGCAGTCAGGAATTTCAGAAATCACTGTCGGTTGTAGAACGCCGCGACTCCTCGCTGATCGACAAGTTTGTAGGGATAAAGCAGTACGCACTGGATGTAGGGCTCATTTCAGACGAGCAGGTAGCATATGAATACTGCCAGAATGAAGCTTGTATAGGGTCCGGAACGATAGATTCAGGCACCTACAAAATCCGCAGGATCATTGAATATGGGCAAAATTGACGTATAATCACTGGTTTCTACCGGAGGTTGCAATTTTACGGCCGGAAAAACATCGTTTGTTTGCATTTTAAAATTATATACATAAATTTACCCCTGGATACTGGTACTAATCATAAAACAACACAAAATGAGAACAGTGACTGCGCACTCTACACAGACGAAAAAGTCTTACGTAAAGCCGGCTTTGGTAAAGCACGGAAAAGTTAGCAAATTGACGAAGGGTAAGCAAGGTAGCTCGCTTGATGATGATGGTGGCGAATTTAACTACACTGCTGACGCCTAATCAGATTTTAATAACTTACATCGTTGGTTAACGTAGAAGGTGTAATTGGATTTAAACCACTTCGTTCTTTTTGGAATACCAATGAAGTAAATGATAATACTATCTGCTGGGAAAATGGATTTGTAAAAGTTCAAGGTTCTTTCAGAAGGAAGGCAAAATCTCAGTTCTACATCGGAATTGAAGTTCAAAAGAATATAGTCCGATTTTTAGGTGATTTAAAACCTGAAAGTCGGACTTCTTTTTTTACACATGATGAGTTTATATCTGATGAAGATAATTCCGGCAGATTGAAGGTTTGGTACTCCGAGCCTGAACAAAGATTAACTATCTCACGGGATTTATTTGGGGCGATCCCCTGCTTTTTCATTCATGAACCAGGCCAGTTTGTAGCTTTTTCCAGCAGTATTACTTCACTTATATCAATGCCTCTTGTCAGCAAAAGGCATCTTTCAATTGATATAAGACGTTTGGCCTCGTTTGTTACATTTCGTGCAGACCACCATACGGATTACAGTGAAAATACTTTCTTTGATCATATTAAGGCTGTTCTGCCCGGTCACGTTCTGGATCTGTCTACTGAACAATCTGACCAAAAACCAAATACAAAGCTCGTTATTTCAGATTGGGTTGGTGACGTTTCGCAAGATGATTATGGAAGTGCTTTTAGCCATTTACTAAGCGCATCTGTCAGTCGTCACATAGATGAAGATGCACTTTTAGGTGCTCACCTCAGTGGCGGTTTGGACTCGTCGTCCGTTGCCAGCTTAGTTAAGAAAATTCATCCTCAGCGGCCTCTGCACACACTTTACTACAGTACTCGCTACTATTCTGACGATGATCATCTGTATGCGAAAACCGTAGCCGACTCGATCGGATCCATCCATCATGAAGTTCAGCAGGAAAATAATGAATTAGCTCTTATCCAGAAATATACGATTGCATGTGGTCAACCGCAGATGGGAATTGTACCTCCAACATCTCAGGGCGCCTTAATGCAGCTCGCCAGTAAACTCGGGTGCAACGTACTTCTCAACGGCAGTGGTGGCGATTCTATCGTAGGAAGCGGACTTGAGTCTGTTGATAAAGCCTTTAAGGAAAAAAATTGGCCGCTGCTGAAAGAACTTCTAAGAAAACGGGTGTCGGCATTCTCGTATGCAGATCATTATAGTGGATGGGAGCAAATGTCTGTTGCGGCAAAAGAGTCTATTGTTCAACAAAACTTTCTTTATAATCGCCTCTCCTCAGCAAGCCACTCCATAGACTTGGTAAAACTTTATCATTTATATCGGGAATTGTCCGGGAATTTTAATATTTCGTTGGGTTATATGTTTCAACGATCAGCATCGGGGATGTTGAAGAAGTTTCAAAAGAGATCAATTCTGCCAGCTTCTCTTCTTAAAGATGACTTCAGAGCTTTACTGAATCAGCCAGTTGAACACAAACGCAGTTTCGTCGCGAGTCTGAGAGGTGATTTGCCTGACGAGTATCATCAGGATATCGAAAATATCTTCAACCAGCATACTATTCTGCTGAATGAAGAAAAATTTGCACTAGGTAATTATTACGGACTTAGAAATGCATCTCCCTTTTTTGACAAAGCATTATTCGAGTTGTGCCTTGCCATACCAGCAGAAATTAAGTTTGGTGATGGTCGAGGAAGAGGCCATTTCCGGAATGCCATGAAAAATACGCTACCGGAAAGTGTTCGTAACCGAAGCCAAAAGGCTACGATTGGTACATATGGCAGAGATGCTACACTGAGGCTTTATGATCAGGCTTATGATTTCCTGCATGATAATTCGGAAATATGGACTTACATAGATCCAAAGGCATTTGAGGAAACATTCCGGTTTTTGAAACGTGATGGGCTAGCCATGCACGAGTATAATCGCAGTATGTTTCACATTACACGCATCGTGTCACTCGCCTGCTGGTTAAGCTGGCTGCATACGGCAAAAAGTTAGCGGATCAGTTGTATTCTCCCTGCAAGCTTTTCCCGGGTATTATCATTTGTTTTTAAAACAATTTGATAGATGTAAGTGCCTGCCGCATTTTGTGGTTGCCAGTACCATTCTGTTATACCCGAAGCTGATACGTTTACTGATTTACTGGTTTGAACTACGCCGCGTAAATCAAAAACGGTATATTCAAGTGTGGTAACACGACTGACATCATACCCATCAAGCCTGAACTTAACATAACTTGAAGCCGGGTTGGGGCTTGCTACTATTTTGGCTGTTACTGCTGTACTATCACCTATCCGAAACTTGATCCTGTAATTATCTGCGGCAGTATTGCCTGATTTGTCCTGCGCGATTACCAGCAATTCATATTCACCATTTGCAGCAAGATCTGAATTATATTTTACGGTTACTGCCCGGTCGGAACTTTGTTGTATAGTAAGTTTAGGGTCCGCAAAACTGATTTTTACAAAATCACAAGTGCCATCTCCGCATGGTTTTACAAACACGTCAAGCAGCGATGTGTCAGCAGACATGAGGCGATCATCTGTAAGGAGAAAAGTGATTTCTGGTGACGGCTTTACAGCCTCATCGTTTTCGATTTGCCTTCCATTAAACCTGACATTCAATACTGGTGGAACAACGTCCTTTACCTGCTCTGTCGGATAAATTCTTTGAGCGGCTGCCACATTCCAGTCGACAATAAGCTCTGTGACATTGTTACTTATATTTGATTCGGATAATGTAGCAGCAGGGTCAATTTTTGCTACGATGCTTTCGAGATTCTGCTTGTTTGGTACTGTGATGAACACAGTGTCCTGGTAAGAAATGGCATTAATAAGCTGAGAAACTACCTTTTCAGAACCATCCTGATAATGGTATCTCACTTCAAGTGGAATTTTTTGATCCGCATTATACCTGCCCTTGTTGCTGATGATGAGTCCAGTGCGAAGGTTAGCCGAATTACCAATGGTCTTACCAGCTTCTCCATAAAGCATGATCCCAGTGTTCGGATCCATGGCATAGTCAGGTTTAGCAACGTAGATCATATGCAATGCAGGATCCCCCTGAAGCAATGCCTGGTGAGCGTTTGTAACATCAAAGTAATTGGCACCGGCACCTAATACCCGTCGTGTGACTTCTGCCTGGATCTTGCCAATAGACAATGCAGCCAGGCTGTCTTCGGTAAACAGAGCAGTATAAAGCTGCGTCAGGTACCTGCTTGTAGAGGACACATAAGTGTCAAAAGTGTTGGCAATAATCGCTACTGAACCTTTATCCGGCGCTAAAATCCAGTCCAGAGAAAGAGCAATGCGGTCACCCGAAGATGGATTTGTATTAAATCTGCCACTGAAAATATTTCCTACGCCGCACCCATTGAAGTACATCAGCGGATATTTACCCGCATTGTTATACCCTTTGGCCGCGTCAGTGATATAACCGAAATCAAGATCTGTCGAGGTTGTTGAGCCGTGCCCGAAATAGGTGAGCAATCCGATACCTGCATTGACCTCGGGGGTAATATTTACTTTTTCAACTTCTGCAATTCCTTGTTGTTTAACAAAAGAGGTAACCTTGCCACCAATAGCGCCATTTTCAACTTTAGGTACAAGGTTTGCAAGAATGTTTTTTAGCTGATTGATCTCATCGGAACTTTTACCACCATTGAGATGCAGTACCTTCTTTTGCCATCCAAATTCATTACTTACGTTGGACTCATAGTCGATTACCTTGGCAAGATAATCGGCTACATGCTGGTTATTTAAAGCCGACAACCGGCCAAGAGGAAGTGCAGGAACATCCTGGGGAGCACCTGCCAGACCTTCTACCAAAAGCAGATCAGAACCCGGAAATCCAATGGATGGTACTTCGTTTGGAAGTTCGCGGATCATACGTTCATTAAAAGTGATTGACTTGCCAAGCAGAAACAGATATTTATCCCTGTTTTTATCCGATAACATGTAATCTACAAAGCGTCTCACGCCTACCGGACTTGGCTCTCCATAGTTGAATTCGTTATAAACGTCATGAATTTTCATGACCAATACCTTGTATCCCCCTCCCGGCTTACTGGAACGGTATGCCGCATATTGTTTTGCTCCGGCATCCAGATTCTCAGTGGTAAGGATGATATAGTTGTATGCTTTCGGATCAAGTGCAGTAAAATCCATCATACTGATTTTGGAAGCTGCTACTGTTGCTGTTTCGGATGTTCCCAACAGTGTAAGTGCCTTACCTAATGTGCGTGGAACCATCAGATTGCTGCTGCTTCCCCTGATAATTTTTGGCAGGTGATTGTCAGTAATATCATAGAATGTAATGTCCGAAGGAGCATTTGAAATACTAAGTCGGGAGGTGGCCGCATTGGCCGCTTCTAAATTGAACTGGTAGGTTTTCGCATTTGTCATATTCAGCTCCTGCGGGTAGGAAACAGTGTAATATGCGAGTGAAAACCTGTTGCGAGTCTGCGTATCAGAGCTGGTCGACCTGAATGCCAGGATTCCCTTTCCATTTGCATCCGTATCTGCGGGTTCCAGAGAAAAGGTATGTAGCGCAGCAACAAACCCAATACTTGGAATATCAGTGATTTTTCTGAGTGATTCGGTATTCTTACCTACGTATACGCTGATGGTCTTTGCACTGTTACTTCGTCCATGCAACATAAATTTCACCACGGGCTTTTCATCTATCGCCAATGAGCGGTTTTTAAGCTCAATCGGATAAGTGGAAAGTGAATCTCCCACTGATGTCACACCTGTTTTGCTAGCCCCTTTTTCAAAATAGCTATTGAAAAAATCGGCCCTGATACTGATCAATGTACTTAATGAGTATTCCTGCGAGAATGCCTTTACATCTGTTTGTTTATGGAAAACCGTTGGAGTAATTCCGGAATTAGCCGGTTCGTTTACAACTTGGGCGCGTAATCCCTTTTCTTTTCCAACGGTGAGAAAATACGCACTTTCATCGGAGTAAATACTTGTGTATGGATTTAACCTGGAACTCATGGGCCTGTAAAGCAAAGAGTCAGTAGCTCCGTCATTTGGAACCGCATAGAACACGATCTCATTATTGGAAGTACTAAGAATTGCCACCTGCCTGCCACGATGCCACAGCTGTAAATTGTCAGGCGTTGAAGTCGGAAATGTTGCAGGAAGAGACGCGAAGGCTACTTTCTGAACACCCTTTTTTGTAATGCCAATCCTGACGTAGGGCTGATCATATTTTATCCAGCTGTTGGAATAAGGTGCTCCCCATTGGCCAAATGCGGGTGAGAATGCCTGACCTAGAAGTGTCAGCAGGATTAAAGCAAAGATTTTGCGGATAAATAGGCTCATATATATAAAAGTAAGGCATGGACTGTGTGTTGCCCATGCCTTAATAAAACGTATAAGATTAGAGTTTTACTATTTTTCTGGTATAAACATCTCCATTCAAAGTAGTAATCTTAATAATATAGTCACCAGCCTGCAAACCTGACAAGTTGATTTTGCTTCCTGTTTGCTGCTTTTTAATCATCCGTCCATTGATGTCAAACAGGTTCCAGCTTTTTATACTCACAGGTGCATCAAGCTTAATTTCTGCAATGTCAGCAGATGGATTAGGAGATACGACCAGGCGATCAAAGTTATCTCTTGACACGGAAGCGAGTTTAGAGTAAATATTCTGATCCTGAACTTTAACTCCATTTTCAATGGTTTCGACATCTACCTGCGTCAACCGGTAATAGCTGGTACCTGCCAGCGGATGCGTGTCTATGAAGTTGTAAGTAGCCTCACTTTCTGAGTCACCTTTACCCTCTACACGCCCGATAGCCTCAAAGTTGCGTGCATTATAACTTTTTTCCACAATGAAATGGCTGTTGTTACGCTCAGATGCTGTTTTCCAGGTAAGCGTAACCTGCGATGGCGAAGTAACTTTCGCATCAAAAGAAATGAAATTGACAGGCAGCGCACTTTCAGTCAGCAATACTTTCAAGGCAGGATCACCTTGAAGAAGTACCTGGTGAATATTGGCTCGATCGGCATCATAGTAACCGGCAACACGTGAATTCTGATCTGCATTGTAGGTGTAACCCTTTGCCGCTTTTGTCTGAGCAGCTACATTTTGCAGAATCTGACCGATCGATAAGCGTTTATCATCCGAAGTAAAAAGCAAAGGATATAATCTGTCGAGATATTCATTGGAAGTACTTGCATAAGCATCCCAGTCATTTCCAAAAACTACAATAGCACCCTTGGCCGGAGCAAGAAGCCAGTCGAGTGACATAGGGCGGGATGTAGCTGCATTCACGGTTGGATCAAACAAATTACTGAACACATTGCCGACACCACATCCATTATAAAACAAGACTGGGTATTTGTTAGTGTTATTATATCCTTTCGCAGGGTCAGTTGCATAACCAGCATTTAAGTCAGTCCGATAAGTTGAACCATGTCCAAAGTAACTGACCATTCCCAAACCTTTGATTGTTGCACCCGTACCATTGAGTTCCGGAGCGATTGTAATCTGTTCCTGAACGTCCTCAGCAATTGTCTTGATCTTTTGTATAACCGTACCTGAAAAAGGCGCGCCAGTTACATTTCCACCTATAGTTGCCAGATAACCTGAGAATTGATTAATCTCAGACTGGTCTTTACCTCCGCTCATGTGCATCACGTTTTTACGCCATGACAAGTCTTTTTGACTCTCATAAGTGGAAATTTTGGCAAGGTAGTCGAGCACCTGCTGATTAGCCGTAGCGGATATCCTTCCGACAGGTATAGCAGGCACATCTTCCGGAGTTCCCTGCAACCCGTCTGTCAGCAGTACGTCTGAACCCGGAAAACCGACAGTAGGAACTTCATCTGGCAGCTCCTTGGTAACACGGTCAGGACGCGTAACAGATTTACCTAAAATAAGCAGGTACTTATCCTTATTCCCATCAGAAATCATATAGTCAACCATGTGCCTGATTGCTACGGGGCTGGGTTCACCATAGTTAAAAACGTTATATACATCTTTGATCTTCATTACGGCAGGCTTAAACTTCCGTCCGGGCGTAGTAGTTTGCCTGTAAGTTGCAAATGCAGCAGCAGACGATTCAAGTGTCTGATTTGTAACGATCAGGTAGTCCGTATTTGCAGGATTGTATTGAGGAAATGTGATCGTCGAAATCTTGGCAGGCAATACCTCTACTTGCTGGTTTGTTGCCAGCAGTTTCAAAGCTGATCCATTACGCGTAACCATCAGATCAGCTGCATTACCTGAAATTATCCTGGGCTGATTTACATTTGAAATATCGTAAAACTTGGTATTTGCAGCCGGATTTGCAATGGTCATCCTTGATTTGGACCCTGAGGCCGCAGCAGGAAAATTGAATTCGTACGTGCCCAATCCCTGCATGTCAATTAACTGGTCGTAAGTAACTGTAAAATAGGTTACCGAAAAGTAGTTAAGATTAACTGTTGACTGAAAGCCCAGCGTTCCATTGCCAGTGGCATCATAGTCTTCCGGCAGCAAGTCAAATGAGAGCTCATACGGATTAAAATCCGACGTATAAACAGTTGATGCAAGACGTAAGGTATTGGCATTTTTCCCGGCAAACACATCAACTTTCGGATTACCATAACGGCCGCTCAACATAATTTTTACATTCGGCTGCGCATCTTCTGCCGGCACCTTTATCTGGTATGAAAAAGGCTCAGGAACGTAGCTGTTTGTATAATTTATTGACTTGGGATTGCTGGTATAGATAGTAGATAATGCATTGGAGATTGGAATGCGGCTTCCTGTACCAGTTTTACCCTCTTCAAAATAACTATTTAGCGTAGATGGCCTTAAAGAATATAGCGTCGTATGCGTAAACTCATTCTGATAGGTTTTCAATTCCGTCCTGACATGAGATGCCAGCGGAGTAATGCTACCATCAACAGGAGTATTTTCAACAGCTGCCCTTGCACCATTTGTGGTTCCTATGGTCAGGAAATATGCACTTTCGTTAGAGTATAAGCTGAAATACGGATTTTTCCTGGAAGTCGGCAACCGGTAAAGCTGTTGATCCGACGCACCGTCATTAGGTACTGCATAAAACAGGATCTCAGTGGCATCCGCTTTGATAATGCTTACCTGGACTCCCCGCCTCCATAGTTGAAGCTTCGTTTTATCGGCATTTTGAAATGCCGACGGCAATGAGCTGATTGGAATACGATGAATGCCGGTTGCATTAACTCCGATACGCACCCAACTTTGCCCATACTTGCCCGCCAGCCACTCGTTACCGTAAGAACCGCTCCATTGAGCGTTGACGTTGGCAGCCGTGAAAATGAATGCGAGTACAACAAGACTGAAAAATGATGTAAAGTTTTTTACTTTCATAAACCTGGTTATTATAGTGTATATTGACTTAATTATTGGATTAGTAACGAAAATAAATTTATTTATGATACACAAATAATTCTACCATTGTGTGCATTGCGCCGACTGGTTTTTAATGCAATGTCCAAAATGACAGTTGAAGATTGAGTAATGAGGTTGTACAAAAATGCATCAAATCATAGAATTGTAACATTAAAATTCCTGTCTGTTTATAAATATATGCTTTAAAATAGCCAGGGCACGATTTTTTGTGAGTTTTAGATCAGTATATTTGTCCGAAACAGTAATTGCTACAAACTCAAACAACACGTTAAGATGATTAAACAGCTAATTTTGATCGCATGGATAGGTCTGGCTGCCGTATCGCTGGGTTGCGATGGTGACAAAGGTGATGTAGGTCCAGCTGGACCCGCAGGACCCGCAGGTGCAGCCGGCGCAAAAGGAGATACCGGTGTAGCGGGAAAAGATGCATTAGGCGCTAAGGTGATTACAACTGACAGTGTACTTTCAGATGCAGGAGGATATTCATTCGGTGTAGCTGCATCACAAGATACAGCGTTCTTCAGCACATGCGGTGTGTTTGTTTACATCAAAAGTAATGGCTGGTGGTATAATATTCCCGGGAGTGTTGCTTTTGGAGATCAGTCATCGACATTTAACTTTAGACATGCGCTTCTCAACGGTCGGACATTTTTCGTAAAGATATTCCCGACAAGCTGGTCAGAGCAGACTGATGTTGCTCCCGAACGTAAATTTGAATCTATCAGGATTATCCTGGTTCCTACTACCCAATATGGCCGATTGAATTCAAGTGTTGATTTCAAAGACTATAATGCGGTTGTTAAAGCTTTGGGAGTTAAAGAGAAAGACTTTATCAAAGGTGTTAAGTATTAAGCATCTGAGAATATTATAATACACCAGATGCCACTCCCTCACCGGAGTGGCATTTTTTTTGTAGCATGTTTCGGCTTGGTACCGGATTCGTTGCAATGATCTACGTTTTAGTTGACCCTTGTTAAGAACTTGTAAGGCGAGTTAATTTTATTTTTGAAATTATACTATTTTCGAAACAAATTGTGTCAGACTCTTTGTTAAGCAATTGTTTATTGTACTTTTCCGAGCTTTACTAGCTCCATAACATACTACTTTTTCTCTGATGAATACCAAAAAGTCTTCAAAAACGACCTCCCCCGATGTAGTTTTGATCGGAGCCGGTATCATGAGTGCAACGCTGGGTGTGCTGCTGAAAAAACTCAATCCTGCTATTACCATTTCCATTTACGAGCGTCTCGACAGGGTTACCGCCGAGAGCTCTGATCCCTGGAACAATGCCGGCACAGGGCACTCTGCATTTTGCGAACTGAACTACACACCCGAGCTTCCCGATGGTTCTGTCGAAACCAAAAAGGCTGTTAAAATCGCCGAATCCTTCGAAGTCTCGAAAGAATTCTGGGCGTACCTCGTTGAAAATGGCGTGATCGACACACCTGAAAGCTTTATCAACAAAATCCCGCACATGAGTTTCGTGTGGGGTGAAGAAAATGTAAACTACCTGCGTAAAAGGCATGCTGCACTGACAAAACACCACCTTTTCAAAGGAATGGAGTACAGCGAGGACAAAAACGAAATTTCCAGCTGGGTGCCCATCGTGATGGAAGGCCGTGATGCGCAGGAGAAAGTAGCTGCGACGCGTATGGACCTTGGTACAGACGTTAACTTTGGTGCTTTAACCAAATTCATGTTCGACTATCTTGAAAAACAAAACGGTGTAGCGTTGTACCTCAATCACGAGGTAGATGATATTGACCAGCTGAAAACTGGTGAGTGGGGCATTGAAGTGAAAGACCGGGCGACCAGAAAGTCACAGAAAATCCGCACAAAGTTTGTATTCATCGGAGCAGGAGGCGGCTCTCTGCCTTTACTCGAAAAATCGGGCATTCCGGAAGGAAAAGGATTTGGCGGATTTCCGGTGAGCGGACAATGGCTGGTTTGCAACAAGCCCGAAATCATCGAACGCCATCAGGCAAAGGTGTATGGAAAAGCATCTGTGGGATCACCGCCTATGTCTGTACCCCACCTGGATACACGCATGATTAATGGACAGAAAGCCCTTTTGTTCGGACCATATGCAGGTTTTTCAACGAAGTTCCTGAAAAATGGTTCGTACATGGATCTCCCGCTTTCCATTAAGCTCAACAATATTCGCCCGATGCTGGCCGCCGGGATCCATAATATTCCATTGACCAAGTACCTGATCGACCAGGTACGTCAGTCTCCCGAAGACCGCCTGGATGCATTGAAGGATTACCTGCCCGATGCGAAGCTCGAAGACTGGACCCTTGAAACTGCCGGACAGCGTGTGCAGGTTATCAAAAAAGATAAGAAAGTAGGAGGTGTACTTGAATTCGGTACCGAAATGGTGACTGCGGCTGACGGCTCGCTGGCTGCATTGCTGGGAGCTTCCCCGGGTGCGTCTACATCCGTTTCCATTATGCTCGATCTGATCAACCGATGCTTCAGGGAAGCCAAGTCCAAAGAATGGCAGGAACAATTCAGAGAGATCATCCCATCTTACGGAAAATCGCTTGCAAAAGATGGAGAACTGGCTGCAAAAACCAGGGCACGCACCACCGAGGTACTGCAACTGAATGCATCCCAACTCGAAGAGGAAATCACAGCCTGATCCTGCATCAGACCAACCAGTATTCAAGTCTCCGGCATATCCCCGGAGACTTTTTTATTGCTCTTGTTTAGCCTATATTTGAAGTTTTCGTACCGGTGAAAAAGCAAAAGCTGCTGGTACTTTTGATCACAATCACACTCTACATCCCGGCCCCTGCGAAATGAAAGTATCTCCCTCAGAGCCTTTTAAGATCATTTATACCATCCTGAACCATGAGTACCTGGGCTATATCTTCGAGTCCTTTGTGGTTCAGCTGAATGGTCAGGGAGCATTCAGTTTTCAGGTGCAGAATATTTCCTCCAAAAACGTCAGGGAGTTCCGGGCCGGTCTGGATACTGCTGACTTTGAACTGGTAAAACTGATTGACGACATTCAGCAGGATACCGTGCTCCGGAAGTTTAATACCAAAAAATGGAGTGCTGTCGATTTCTTTCTGAAAGTATATGATTCTCAAAAAGGGGATAAGGCGATTCAGGAAGCCATTGCGGGGTACCTCGAAAATTGCAAGGCACGCATCCTGGAAAAACTCAGGGGAAAGCACCTTTTTATCATGGGCAGCGATGGAAATCCGCTATGGAAAGAGGTGATGCTGGAAGATGAGAAAGCAACAATCCGCTTTCATTTTATCCGGAATGCAGACAATACGCACTATTTTCCCACCATCCGGCATCGCTACCAAAAGCTTGATTTCCAATACAAAAATGCATTCCTGGTTTGCGAAGAGCCTGCATGGCTGCTCGTGGAAGGGCATTTGTATCAGTTCGAAGGCAATGTGGACGGCAAAAAGATCAAGCCTTTTTTGGCAAAAAAATATATAGCCATCCCCGGGCAGGTTGAGGAGCAGTATTATGGCAGGTTTGTGGCCCCGCTGATTGCCTCCTACGACGTGGTAGCGCGTGGTTTCGAGATACGCAATGTCTCATCGTCTCCCAAAACGGTCCTTACCATTTCGGAATATGCCGAAAAGCCCCCTCTCATCCTGGCCGGCGCTGACGATCATTCGGATGAGGGTGAGGATGAAGACGTTGATCTCTCCTTTGACCTTTCTTTTCAGTACGCCAATTTTTCGTTTCACTACGACAGCTTTGCACACCCCGCCAGCGTGCAGATGGAGAAGAAGGGAAATGACTATTTTTTTAATAAAATACAGCGCGACATAGAAACCGAGCGGCTGAATGTCACCCGGCTCAAAGACTGGGGGCTGAATATGCGGGACGGAACGATCCGCATGCCCAAGGCACATGCATTTGGCTGGCTGCAGAGCAATGCCAATACACTTGCGCAAAACGGGATTTTTGTCCGGCAAAACACTTCCGACAGCAAACGCTACTTCCTGGGATACTCGTCGCTGGATATTTCTATTCAGGAGGGCCGTGACTGGTTTGATATCAATGCCAAAGTTCGTTTCGGTGAATTTGAGATTCCTTTTATCCAGCTTAAAAACTATATTCTCGGTCGTAAAAAGGAGTTTTTGTTACCAAATGGAGAAATTGCCGTCATACCCGACTGGTGGTTTACCAAGTACTCTGAGTTCTTCTCATTTACCGAGCAATCCGGTGAAGCCGACCAGCTCCGGCTCAACATGCATCATCTTGCATTGGTACAGGAGCTTAAAGAAGAAAATCTTGCAACTGCCATTATCAGCAGAAAACTCGAAAACCTCCGTGATTTCAATCACATTGAACCCAGTAATCCTCCCCTAGGCTTCCAGGGAGCATTGCGGCCGTACCAGAAAGCCGGGTATGACTGGATGCAGTTTTTAAAGCATTATCGTTTTGGCGGGTGCCTTGCCGATGATATGGGATTGGGAAAAACCGTACAAACACTGGCCCTCCTCCAATCGCAGAAAGAGGCTGGTACATTGGAGCCTTCCCTGCTGATTATGCCTACTTCCCTGCTTTACAACTGGCAGCTTGAAGCAAAACGATTCACGCCTGAGTTGAAGCTGCTGATTTACACCGGAACCAACCGCGAAAAAGATACTGCGCTCTTCAACGATTATGATCTTATCCTGACATCTTACGGCATTGTACGCCTGGATATAGACCTTCTGAGAACTTATCGCTTCAACTATGTTATTCTGGACGAGTCGCAGGCGATCAAAAATCCGGCTTCCATCATTACGAAGGCTGTCAAAAACCTGAACTCCGCCTTCCGGCTGATCCTGACGGGTACGCCGGTGGAAAACAGCACCCTCGACCTCTGGTCGCAAATGTCATTTATCAATCCCGGGTTGCTGGGCAGCCAGTCATTTTTCCGGGACGAATTTCAGGTACCTATCGAGAAAAGAAATGATGAGGAAAAGACCAAAAAGCTGTACAACCTGATCAAACCCTTTATTCTCAGAAGATTAAAATCACAGGTAGCGACCGACCTTCCTGAAAAAGTGGAAAGTGTACAGTACTGTGACATGTCCGAGGAGCAGGAAAAGGCTTATGAGGAAGCCAAAGCTTATTACCGCAACATGATCCTTCAGAGCATTGATAGTGAAGGGATTTCCAAGTCGCAACTGGTTGTCCTGCAAGGTTTGACGCGCCTGCGCCAGCTTGCCAATCATCCTGTGATGGTGGACTCCGGGTATGCATTCGGCTCCGGCAAGTTCGAGGATGTGATCCATAAAATGCAGACTGCAATCGGTGAAAATCATAAAATTCTGATTTTCAGTCAGTACATCCGGCATCTGGATCTATTCAGGGCGTACCTGGATGAAAAAGGGATTTCTTACGCCTATCTTGATGGCTCCACGCGGGACCGGCAGGAGCAGGTGGAGCATTTTCAGCAAAATCCAAAAATCAAGCTTTTCCTCATTTCACTGAAAGCCGGTGGGCTGGGGCTCAACCTTACCGCTGCCGACTATGTGTTTATCCTTGATCCCTGGTGGAATCCGGCCATAGAAGCACAAGCGGTTGACCGGGCTCATCGCATTGGGCAGGACCGTACTGTGTTTACCTACAAGTTCATCACCAAAAACACGGTTGAAGAAAAAATCCTGGCTTTGCAGCACACCAAGAAGCAGCTTGCCAATGAGCTGATATCCAATGAAGAAGGTTTTATCAAGTCGCTGACACGTGACGATGTGCTGAACCTGCTGTCGTAGGTACGGCTGTAAAACAAAGTCACCCTGAGCGTATGTACGTTCAGGGTGACGAGCATCATTTTCGTTTTATAATTATGCCTCAGCAGCTGACGCCTCCCGGCTGATCAGTGCCTCACGGTCCGGCCCCGTAGAAATATAGGTAATCGGCAGGTTCAATTCTTCTTCCAGAAATTTCACGTAAGCAAGCAGTTGTTCAGGAATAGCATCAAAGTCATAAATGCCGTCGAGTGACGTTTTCCATCCTGAAAATTCTTTGTAAACCGGCTCTACGGTTTCGTCACAAAGGTCATAAGGAAGCTGGGTTGTCAAAGTGCCGTCAGCAAGGCGATAATGCGTACAAACCTTGATTGTATCAAAAATGGTAAGTACATCGACTTTCATCATAATAAGCTGCGTCACACCATTGATCATGATCGCATACTTCAATGCAGGCAGGTCGAGCCAACCGCAGCGGCGGGGCCGGCCAGTTGTGGCACCAAACTCACGACCTTCTTTGCGCATTTCCTCACCGGTAGCATCCAGCAGCTCAGTAGGGAATGGTCCGCTTCCAACCCGGGTGCAGTAAGCCTTGAATATCCCGAATACTTCACCGATCTGGCTGGGAGAAATCCCCAGTCCTGTGCAGGCACCGGCTGCCATGGTTGTAGAGCTGGTCACAAACGGATATGAACCGAAATCAACATCCAGCAGCGATCCCTGCGCACCTTCCGCCAATACCGATTTTCCGGCATCCAGCGATTCATTGATCAGGTATTCACTATTTGCCAGGGTAAACTGCTTCATGAATTCCACTGCTGCAAAAAACTTCTCCTCTGCCGGCGCAAGCAGCTCTGAATAGTCAAAAGCGTAGAAGTCAAGGATTACCTTATGCGCATCTACCAGCTTTTTGTATTTGTCGGCAAAACGTGGTGAAAGTATATCCCCTACCCTGAGGCCCAGACGTGCTATTTTGTCCTGGTAAGCCGGACCGATACCACGCAGGGTCGATCCGATTTTGGCTTCTCCTTTAGAACGCTCGTAAGCCGCATCCAGCAAAGAATGGGTAGGCACGATCAGTGAGGCTTTCTTGGAAATGAACAGGTTGGCAACAAGGTCCAGGTTATATGGGCCAAGATTGTCTATTTCTTTTTTAAAAACGATTGGGTCCAGCACAACGCCGTTTCCGATCACGTTCTGGATATCGCTTCTGAAAATCCCGGAGGGTATCTGGTGTAAAACGTGCTTGATACCGTCAAATTCCAGTGTATGCCCTGCATTGGGGCCTCCCTGGAACCGTCCTACAACCTGATAGCGGGGCGCAAGAACGTCCACGATTTTTCCTTTACCCTCGTCTCCCCATTGAAGACCAAGCAATACGTCAACTTTCATTAAAATTTTTGATTACTGAAAAAATGGTGAGTGCAGGACCAGATAATGCCGGCCTGCTTTTAATTGCATTATCTGTCTTCGTAAACGGCGGATGCTTCTTTGGGAGCTTCGTTGCGGTTCTGGCAGTTCTCTTTGTTACAGTTTCCGTAAAATATCAGGGAGTGATGCAGTACACTGAAATTCAGCATTTCACCAACCATATTCTGAATACTTTGTATACGCGGGTCGCAAAACTCCATCACCTTATGACAATCGGTACAGATAAGGTGGTCGTGCTGCTTGTTTCCGTACGACTTTTCAAACTGCGCCAGGTTTTTACCAAACTGATGCTTGGTCACCAGGTCGCAATCCACCAGCACGTCCAGCGTGTTGTACACCGTAGCACGGCTCACGCGGTAACGCTTGTTTTTCATGCTGATGTACAGTTCATCCACATCAAAATGGTCCTCCCTGGTGTAGATTTCTTCCAATATCGCAAACCTTTCGGGGGTTTTACGAAGTCCTTTATTTTCCAGATAAGCCGTTAAGATTTTCTTGGCGGCTTCAAAATTCGGCTTGCTAGCTTGTGGCATATCTCTGATAATCTTGCGCGAAAATACGCTTTTTTACTTAAAACCCGTTTTGAAAACTCTCTTATTACGGACATTGCCGTATGCCGTTTTCATAACATATCTGCACCACAAAGGTTCATAACTCTCAGCTGTCAGTCAGATTATTATCAAACCGCTGCACGTTGTAAACCCCCTCTACCTGTTCCAGTTTGGCAATCAGAATATCGAGGTGGCGGGTATCCTGCACATACAATTTTATATCTCCGTTGAACACGCCGTCTTTGGTATCTATGGTCAGGCCACGCATGTTGATGTGCAGCTCATTCGAGATAATTCTGGTCACATCATTCACCAGTCCTACCCGATCTGTTCCCGAAAGATACAACCCCGCCAAGAATGCTTCCTGCTTGTTGGACTCCCACTTGGCCTTGATAATGCGGTTGCCGTGCTTGGACATCAGCTCGGCTGCATTGGGGCAGGTAGTGCGGTGTATTTTTATTCCTTCATTGATCGTCACAAAGCCAAATACGTCATCGCCCGCAATCGGATTACAGCACTGGGCAAGCTTGTAATCGATTTTGTCCATATCATCGCCGATCAGCAGGGTATCACTATCCGCCCGGTCGCCGTGAATGTGTTTCAGGAACTTGGTAAATGCTTTTCCGTCGCCATCCGAGGCCGGATTGACCGTATTTGAATTATTGTTGCCTGAACTTTCGGCAAGCTTCCTTTCTTTGATCTCCTTGTCCCTCTTGAACCTTTTCAGCTCATCCAGCTGAATATAGCCCTTCCCGATCCGGTAAAAGAAATCAGTCTGCGTTTTACACTCAAAAAACGCGCGCAGCTGGTTGGCCACTTCTGAGGTCAGATCAATTCCGAGGGTTTTGAGCTTTTTCTCGGTCATCTGCCGGCCGTCCGTCTCGTACCGCCGGTTTTCCTCTTTTAGAAAATCCTTGATCCGACCGCGGGCCTTGGAAGTTACTACAATCCTGAGCCAGTCCTCATTAGGCTTTTGCTTCCCGGAAGTAATGATTTCGATCTGGTCGCCATTATTGAGCACATAGCTGATGGGTACCAGTGCGCCGCCTACCTTGGCAGCCATGCAGTGCGCACCGACTTCCGAGTGTATGTCAAATGCAAAATCCAGTGCCGTAGCGCCGCTTTGCAGCACTTTCAATTCTCCTTTAGGGGTAAAAACAAAAACCTCCTCATTGAAGAGATTACTCCTGAACTCGTCCAGAAACTCGATTGCGGCGGTTTTATCCCCGAATCCATTTTCAAGCGTTTCCCGCACCTGGGTGATCCACTGCTCAATGTTACCCCGCACTTTGGTATCGTTGCCTTTGTACTTCCAGTGCGCAGCATAGCCTTTCTCGGCAATTTCATCCATGCGGCTCGTACGGATCTGCACTTCTACCCATTGTCCGCTTTTGCTCATCACCGTGGAATGCAGCGACTGGTATCCGTTAGCCCGGGGTGTACTCAGGAAGTCTTTAAGGCGGTCGGGATTGGGTTTGTAATGGTCGGTAACAATAGAATAGGCCTGCCAGCAGATCGCCTTCTCACGATCACTTTCGGGAGGTGATTCCAGTACAATACGGATTGCAAAAAGATCATAAATCTCTTCAAAAGGCTTGTTTTGCTTCCGCATCTTGTTCCAGATCGAGTAAATCGATTTAGGCCTTCCTTTGAGAATAAAATTAAGCCCCGCAGCTTCCAGATCCTGTGCAATCGGCTCCATGAACTTGGCAATGAACCGGTCGCGGATGTTCTTGGTCTCGCGTAGCTTGCGGGCTACCGCACGGTATTCCTGCGGCTCGGTATATTTGAGATAAAGCTCTTCCAGCTCGGACTTGATGCTGTACAAGCCAAGCCGGTGTGCCAGCGGAGCATAGATAAATATTGTTTCCGACGCGATTTTCAACTGCTTGTCGCGTGGCATACTGTCTAGCGTACGCATATTATGCAGACGGTCGGCGAGCTTTACAAGAATCACCCGTACATCGTCTGATAATGTCAGCAGCATTTTCCGGAAATTCTCGGCCTGCTGTGAGGTACCATATTCAAAGCGCCCCGAGATCTTGGTCAGCCCGTCGATGATCTTGGCTACTTTTTTACCAAAAAGCCGCTCAATATCCTCGATACGCATGTCCGTATCTTCGACCACATCGTGCAGCAGGGCCGACACAATGCCGGTGGTACCAAGCCCGATTTCCTCAACCACGATCTGGGCTACGGCAAGCGGATGGTAAATGTAAGGTTCGCCCGAACGCCGCCGCATGTCCTTGTGGGCATCTACGGAGGTGTAAAAAGCTTTCTTGATTAATTTGGCGTCATTATCCTTCAAATAGGGCTTCGCAGTTCGCAAAAGCCTGCGGTACTTTTTGAGAATGTCCTTCCGCTCCTGTTCGAGATCAATGTTGAGAGATTCAACGAGTTGCTCCACTGCTATAATTTAATTAGTACGCTTCACTAAAATAGTAAATTCCAGCCACAATGTTAAACAGCAGATTTCCAAATGATAAATTTTTGGGAAAAGTTTGCTTGCATTTAAAATTTAACAATACCTTTGCACTCCCAATTCGACGGCTTGCGCCGGAATGTATTGGCGAATGCGGGCGTGGCGGAACTGGTAGACGTGCTAGACTTAGGATCTAGTGCCGCAAGGCGTGGGGGTTCGATTCCCTCCGCCCGTACAGATTAACAGGGGAATGACGGGGCGTCCAATTCCTTTTTTCAGAAGCTGCTCCGTAGTGACCCGTCAAATGCCCTCAGGACCTGGTTTTGAGGGCATTTTTGTTTTTCGTTCATATTCTGTTAGGTATTACCATAAGCATAAGCGACACATGGAAGTTTTGTTAGAAAAAAGTTCGCCTACATTAGCCTCTCTGAAAGTTACACTGACGAAGGAAGACTATCAGCCTAAGGTTGATAAAACCATCAAGGATTATTCCAAGCGTGTAAACCTGAAAGGATTCCGCCCTGGCAAGGTACCATCCCATGTGATCCAGCGCATGTATGGTAAGAGCATCCTGGTAGATGAAGTCAACAGCCTGCTCAGCAATGCTGTAACGAATTACATCCGTGAAAACAAATTGCAGGTTGTAGGTGACCCGGTTCCTGATCGCGACAAAGCATCGGAAGTGAACTGGGACAGCCCTAATGCACTTGAATTCAGCTATAACCTTGGTGTAGCTACTGATTTCGACGTGAATCTGGGTGAATTACCCGCTGTAAAAAGATATGGTATTGATGTGGACGATGCCGAGCTTTCCAAAACTGTAGACAGCCTGCGCGAACGTTTTGCACAAACACTGCATCCTGAAACCAGCGAGGCAGGTGATATCCTTTACGGAACGCTGGCACAAGCATCGTCAGAATTCTCAACCAGCACTGCGGTACCTACCAAGCAGATTAAAGAGGAAACATTAAGCAAGTTTGTAGGTGCAAAAAAAGGGGATGTGATCATTTTTGACATCCGCGATACTTTTACGGATGAGTCTGCAATTGCACATGTTACCGGGAAGAAAAAAGAAGATGCAGCCGAACTATCCGGCGAATTCACGCTGACCGTTGAAGATGTAAACCGTTCGGCTCCTTCCGAGCTGAACCAGGAGTTTTTTGATAAAGTACTCGGACCAGGTCAGGCCGAGGGGGAAGAACAGTTCAGCGAGAAAGTGCTGGAAATCATCAAAGGCAACTACGAGCGTGAAACAGAAGCATTGCTGCGCCGCGATATTGAAAATTCATTGCTGGAAAATATTTCCATTGAGCTGCCTGAGGAATTTCTGAAAGAATGGCTGGAACGTACCAATGAAGGCAAGTTCACCCGCGAGCAGATTGAAGAGCAGTTTGAAGATTTTAAAAAATCCTTGAAACTGAGCCTTATTAAAAATAAAATTGCAGACCGCGACGGTGTGAAAGTGGAATATCCTGAATTGCTGGATTTCACACGTGAAATGGTAAAAGGCCAGTTCGGTATCTATGGTGATGACGAAAATATGCGTGAAACCATCGACCGCGTAGCGCAGGGCTACCTTGCCGACAAGGAGCGCGACAACTATACCAGCGTTTTCAACCAGATGTTTGATAACAAGGTATTGGATCTGATCCGCAACCAGGTTACTACCGACGAGCAGACGATCTCCGTAAGTGAGTTTGAAAAACTTGCAAAAGGCGAAACTGTCGAAGCCTGATCCAAATAGCTTTAAACTAAAAAATCCCGCTCGAATGAGCGGGATTTTTTAGTTTAATTCCGGACCTGGTGCTACCGGCTTCTTCCGTCCTGTCTGATCTTTTCGAGTCTGGCGGCCATGGTTTTTACTTTGGCCGGATATTTCTCAGCCAGGTTCGTTTTTTCACCCTGGTCGCGGCTCAAGTCGTAGAGCTGCGGTTTTGGATTCGCACCTGTTTCTATACCGGTTAATTCCATGTAAGCTTTTCCTTCACGGGGTTCTATGTATTTCCAGTTTCCCTCGGTTAGCGAGAGTGCTCCGCCCTGTTTGACGAGAAACTCCCTGCCGGATTGACTTTTTCCCAGCAATGCATTCATCACATCATAGCTATCCACGGCGTCAGCATGATCAGGCTTCTGACCCAAAAAGCCGGCAAATGAGGCTAGCAGATCCACCTGGCAGATCAGCGCATCCGAGACAGCTCCCGCTTTAATGCCAGCAGGCCAGCGTGCAATCCAGGGCACGCGTGTTCCTCCTTCAAAAGCGCTGTATTTGCCACCCCGGAATGGGCCCGCCGGCTTGTGTCCGGAAGCCAGTTCCACGGCCCTGTCGGCATAGCCGTCATCAAGCACGGGACCATTGTCACTTGAAAAAATCACCAGCGTTTCGTCGGCAATGCCCAGGTTGTCCAGCGTGACCAGGATCTCACCCACGGTCCAGTCCATCTGCAGGATCACATCGCCGCGCAAACCCATCTTACTCTTTCCTTTGAACTGCGTACTGGGCATTCTGGGAACATGAATATCATTCAGGGAAAAACACAGGAAAAACGGATTTTTGGCATTGTCCTGGATAAACTGTTTTGCTTTGGACAGAAAAACATGCGCAACCTCTTCATCAGTCCATCGTGCCTGCTTTCCACCCGTCATCCACCCGATCCGGCCAATTCCGTTTACAATCGTATTATTATGTCCGTGATCCGGGGATGCCGGCAGTTTAAGCAACTCGGGATTTTCCTTACCCGTCGGTTCATTGCCTATTTTCCTGCTGTAATCCACTTCGATAGGATCAGCGGTATCCAGGCCGGTGACATCATGATCTTCTATGAAAACCGTAGGAACCCGGTCCGAAGTAGCAGGAAAGAAATAGGCATAATCAAAGCCAACCTCATTGGGACCCTGGCTAATCGGCTTGTTCCAGTTGATCTGCTTGCCGGATTCTCCCAGTCCCAAATGCCACTTGCCGACCGTTGCCGTTTTATAACCTGCATTCCTGAAAACGCCCGGCAGGGTAAGCCGGTCCGTAGGAATAATCAGGGCTGCGTCGCCGGGTAGTACGCCTGTACCTTTTTGCCGCCAGGGATATCCTCCGGTCATCAATGCAAACCGGGATGGCGTACAGGTAGCCGAGCTTGCATGCGCATTGGTAAACCGGATACCTTCTTTAGCAAGGCGGTCGAGATGCGGCGTCAGGACTTTTGTAGCCCCGTATACACTCAGGTCACCAAAGCCTACATCATCAGCATAAATGAAAATAACATTTGGCCTCTGAGGTTTGGAACGGAAGGAAAGGAATACCGTTGCAGCCAGCAAAAAGGCAATAGGCCATATCTTCAAACCCCTCATCGGTCAGCAAAATTTACCAAAACCAGAATCATTTGGAAGCCGTCAGGTTTTTGATCAGGTCTGTCTCTGCTTTCCGGTACGGTGTGCCGTCTTTACGGAAAATATCATGAAACCACAGTTCCGGCTCTTTGGTATATGTTTTTTTCCAGCTGTCCCAGGGATAGATCGTTTGTGACTTGCCACTCACAAGTCCCCAGTTAATTGCACCTACGTTGTATTTTTTAGCAACTGGAAGTGACCCTCCGAAAAAGCTTCCGTTTCCTCTGGACATATACTCCGTACAAATAATCGGGCGGCCGTATTGCTGCAGTTGTTTGATACACTTCTCAAACTTGTCGGCACTTTCGTAGTTGTGAAAGGTGATAATATCCGACTGGTCAACCATTACTTTCTCGATCGGCTTCAGAGTATTGTACGAAGTCCAGTCGCCAGCCCAGATTCCGGCGGTAAGCGGCTGCTCAGGGTTCTGGGTTCTTGCCCAGGCAAAGGCCTTGGTCATCAATGGAAGTACATAATCCACTTTATCGGGCAGCTCCACCTTACCATAGGAGCTGGTATTTGGGTTATCAGGCTCGTTCCAGATATCCCATGCAAGGATACGACCATCTTTGGCAAATGCTCCCACTGTACCTTTTACATATCTTTCCAGTCGCGGATGCTGCGTGCTGTCCTTTAATGCTTTCAGCCCCGGACTTTGTACCCAGCCCGAGTTATGCACGCCCGGCTTGGGATCGCGCTGTTTGCCCAGCTCGGGAAAGGGATCCCAGCAGGAGTCGAAAAGAACAAGTACGGGCTTGATATGGTGTTTTTCGGAGATTTTGAGAAATGTATCCAGCCGCTTTACAAAACCCGCTGAATCTTGCTGAAAAAGCAGGTCGTGGAGGTACACACGCATTGTATTCATGCCGATGTTCTCGGCCCATCCCAGCTCTTTATCAATGGTAGCAGTATCAAAAGATTCCGCCTGGAACATTTCAAGCTGGTTGATAGCGGTACTTGGCAGGAAATCCGCTCCTACCGGCCACTTCTGGCCCTCATACCATTTGTTGGCTTCTTCCTTTGTCCATATTTCCCGGCCCGTACCGGAAGCTGCAGTTTCTTCCTTTTTCTCTTCCCCACTTTCCTCCTTTTTGGCGCAACCCGTCCATAACATTCCGGCGAGCAGTGCCCATGCTGTTGTTTTTAGTAGCTTCATTGTAAATCAGATTAAACATGCGTATTCGCTTTAAAGCGGCAAACTGGACATTTCTATTGAAATTATGCACAAACGTCTGCCGGTTTATCACAAAAAAGACCAGGCTGACCTATCAGTCAACCTGGTTTTGCATTTGTATGAAAACAAAAAAATTTAAGCTTTAATCGCCGACAGCAATGCTTCTACCTGTTCACGGGATGTGGCAGGAAAGTTGGCGATACGAAGTTGTGAAGCTTTAAACTGCCCATACCCGCTCCCGATGACCATTCCGGCAGATTTAACTTTTTGGATGATATCAGCGGACGGGATTTCAGTATCAGCCACAACTACAGTCTGAGAGCGGTAAGGTTTTTCTTTTACAAAGGGAGAAAAACCGGGTGTTTTTTCAAGAAACTTATAAATCAGCGCAGCTTTCTGCTCCGTTTCTTTTCGGATATTCTGCACACCCAGTAGGTTGAATTCTTCTGCAATTTTTCCAAGCAGAAAAATTCCCATCACATTGGGTGTAGCTGGCGTTTCATTATTCTGCGCATTTTTCCAAAGAGTAGGCAGGTCATTGTGCGCACCGATCGAATACTGGTTCCGGATCTGCTCTGCCTTGACGAGGCATTTTTCATTAACAATCCAAACCCCCAGTCCCGCAGGCAGGCCGAATGCTTTCTGCACCGAGAAAAATGCGGTATCGATCAGGTTAAAATCAAGGTCGGGATATGGAGCCGAGGACACGATATCCACCGCAATAAACTTGTCGGGATACTTTTGTTTCAGCTTATGGATCTCTGCCACCGGCATCTGGACGCCCGAGCTTGTTTCATTGTGCGTAACACACATCAGCTCGGCATACTCCGGAACTTCAATCTCTGCTGCATTAAACCCCTGCCCCATCGGTTTTTCAAACTTGTGGGCATACTTGTTCAATGCATTGGAGTAGTCAAAAAACTTCTTTGAAAATGATCCGTTAACCAGGTGAAAGCTTTCCAGCTCCACGCAGCTGAACAAAATGCGCTCCCAGGCTTCGGAAGCCGAGCCAAGAAACAAGATTGCATGGGAGTCGGGTACATTGAGCAGTACACGTAGCTGATCAACCGTAAACTTGTGCAGATCGCGGTATTGCTGGCTCCGGTGCGAAAGAGACCCCAGCTGTCCGCTTACAAAGGTTTGTAAATGCTTTTCAAAACTTGGATACAGGTGGGCAGGGCCGGGGGTAAAATACGTTAATGGCATATTCGTATATTTTCAATTAGTGAATTAGTGAATGAGCGAATGAGTGAGTTTTTTGTCCTATTCACTCATTCACTAACTCACTAATTCACTCATTCATTTCAATAGAGCATTCTGAATCTGATTGTACCTTCCAGCTCCCTCACTTCCTGGATAAACTCTTCGGTATAACCTTTTGCAATGTCCACGATCACGTAACCAATATGTTCATTGGTTTTCAGGTACTGACCGGTGATGTTAATGTTGTTTTTGCCAAATATATGGTTCAGCTTGGCTAGAACGCCGGGTACATTGGCATGGATGTGCAGCAGCCTGTGCGAATCTTTCAGTTTGGGCAGCTGTACCTCGGGAAAGTTGACACTTCCGTAAGAGCTTCCATTATTCATGAATTCGAGCAGCTTGGCCGGAACAAAGTGCCCGATATTTTCCTGCGCCTCCTCGGTACTTCCGCCAATGTGGGGCGTGAGGATTACATTGGGCAGGCCGCGCAGCTCGCTCTCAAACATTTCATCGTTTGTTTTGGGCTCTTTCGGGAATACATCCACACCCGCACCTGCTACCTTGCCGCTTTTCACAGCGTCGGCCAGTGCCTGGATGTCCACCACATGTCCCCGTGAAAGGTTCAGGAAAATAACGCCGTTTTTCATCAGGTCAAACTCACGCTTGCCGATCATATTGGTGTTTTCCTTGCGTCCGTCCACGTGCAGACTTACTACATCGGCAATCGCAAGCAACTCTTCGAGTGAGCTTACCTTGCGGGCATTTCCGATGGACAGTTTTTCCACTGCATCATAAAAATACACCTCCATACCCAATGCCTCAGCCACGACTGAAAGCTGGGTACCAATGCTTCCGTAGCCCACCATACCCAGCTTTTTGCCGCGTACTTCAAAGCTGCCGTTGGCCGATTTATCCCAGATACCCTGGTGCATGCTATTGCTTTTACCCACAATATTCCTGATCAGCAGGATCATCTCGCCTACAGCCAGCTCGACCACCGAGCGCGTATTGCTGTAAGGTGCATTGAACACCGCAATCCCGCGTTTGGCAGCCTCTTCCAGGTCGATCTGGTTGGTACCAATGCAGAATGCACCGATGGCCATCAGCCGGTTGGCACTTTCCAGGACCTTTTTGGTGATATTGGTTTTGGAACGGATACCGATGATCGACACATCCCGGATCCGCTCGCAGAGCTCGTCTTCATCGAGTGCACCTTTCACAAACTCCACATTGAAACCTTCATCTTCAAAGGCCCTCAGTGCAGCCGGGTGTACATTTTCAAGCAGCAGTACCTTAATCCTGCTTTTGGGATAGGACTGGCTTCTGCTGAATTTATTATCGAACAAAAAATCGTCGAATGATGTGGCTACATGGTCGGCAACTGCGATCACCCTCGGGCGCTCTACATTTTCTGTAAATGCATAAAACCGGTTGGCCAGGCCTGATGCCTTCAGTTCATAATCTGTATAACCATCCCCGATGGCATATACGTCCCCGGAAAGGTTCAGCTGGGAAAGCACCTTGATTTTACCGCCATCTGTAGAGAGCGCATTCGTTTCGTCAATGCCGGTGATGTTGCCTTCGTCATCAAAAACAAATTCATTGGCATAAACATGATCCGCACGAATGCCCAGCTCTGTTGCCACAGGCACAATAAATTCCTTGAAACCGCTGGAAACAATGTAGATGTAATCCGAGTTTTCGGTAAGGAAAGCCCTGTTTCTTTTGAAAGAATCGGAAATCTTGGTGCGCAGCACCTGTACCAGCTCCTCAATGTGGGAGCGGCTGGCTTTGAGCAGCGCGATACGCTGGCGCAATCCGTCTGCAAACGACATTTCCCCGTTCATCCCCTTGTTCGTCAGATCCGAAATCTTCCCTACCACCGAGTCGCGCTCAGGGTGGCCTTTGAGGGCGATAGCCGCCAGTTCATCCAGCCCTTCCACCTTGGTGAAGGTGCTGTCAAAATCAATGATAATAAATGGTGGTGGATTGAGAGTTAAAGTGGACATTGAAGCAGGGAATAACTGAATAATAACCAGATTGACAGGCTTTGTAACTTGCCCTTTGTTTTGCAACAAGGCACAAAATTACAAATCCGTTTAGATATGACACTAACAAAATAACACCGGGATCAGTTTTGTTGTCATACAGCTAGGTGCCATGCTGCAGGAACTGCAGTGCCCGCTTTTCCGACCAGTAAAACGCATCATCCATCCTGGCCGGCCTGAAACCGCAATGTCCGCCGTCGCGGGTGGCAAGCATCTGAACCTTCGTGTGACTTCGGATCACATCCAGCGGGAGACTTTCAAAAGGTACAATCGGATCATTTTTTGCATTGATAATCATCGTAGGAACAGAAATAGGTTCCAGGAAATGCATGGAGCTGCACTGCTCGTAATAATCGTCTGCGCTGTCGAAGCCGTGAATGGGAGCCGTATAAATATGGTCGAAATCATAGAGCGTTTTCACCAGCTTGTGTGCCTTCACATCTATTTGTTCAGGAAAATGTGCGGCTTTGCTCAGCACCTTCGGTTTGAGTGACTGTAAAAACCGATGCATGTAAATCTGGTTCCGGGGCGCTATGATCGCCAAGCTGCATGCCCTCAGGTCCATGGGTACACTGAAAACAAGCGCACTTTTAATGCGGCGATCAATGCCGCTGCCGGCTTCACCCAGGTATTTGAGGGTAAGATTTCCCCCCAGACTGAATCCCATGAGATGAATGTGCCTGTAACCCTTGCCCAGGGCACAGGCGATCACAGCCGCCAGGTCGTGCGTAGCACCGCTGTGGTAAAAACCGGCGGTCTGGTTCATCTCTCCGCCGCAGCTCCGGAAGTTCCAGGCCAGGCAATCGAAGCCGTGCGCGTGGAGCAGCTTGACCATACCCAGTATATATTGCCGGTCGCTGCTTCCTTCGAGTCCGTGGGACAGAATTACCAGGGGCTTGTCGCCCGGGCTACCTGTATTAGTCCAATCCAGGTTCAGGAAATCACCGTCAGCGGTTACAATTTTTTCACGGTTGTAACTTACGCCCTCTACTTTTCTGAACAATGCAGGGTAAATACTTTGAAAATGCCCATTGGGCAACCAGAAAGGCGATATGCGCTCTTTTAAAAACGTTAAAGACATGGCGCGGCGGTCATGAAAAATGAGGCGAAAAATTTTAACAGTTGCAATTTTACTTTTGGAAATATGCTTTTTCTATCTACATTTGGTTTCTAAAATATAAGATCAATACTAATGGCAGAAGGTACAGTTAAGTTTTTCAATGATTCCAAAGGATTTGGTTTCATTCAACCATCCACTGGTGAGAAGGACATTTTCGTTCACGTTTCGGGTCTTCAGGACGACATCCGTGAAAATGACAAAGTGTCGTACGATGTAGAAAATGGAAGAAAAGGCCCAAACGCAGTTAACGTTCGAGTTATCTAAGTTAAGTCATAAAACATTTCGGAAAGCATGCCCAAAAGCATGCTTTCTTTTTTTATCTCAACTTACCCATTGCTTCAAAAGCCCTCTGCGTTTCCGCATCCTCCGGCTCAGCACGCAATAATCTTTTCCGCTCGGAAGGATCCTGTACCCAGCGGTAAATCCACGAAAATCCCGCATTTCCCGCATAATAGTCGACGGACTTATACAGCGGGTCTTCCAATGCCTCTTCCAGACTAATCATTTTGTATTGCTGCTGTTTCAGTTTCTGCACGATCACAGCGAGATAATCCGTGTTCAGCCTGTTGTCATGACAAAGGTAAATCTGCCTTACCGGGCGGCCATGCAGCACGGTACTCAGACTATCAAAGTAGGCAAATGCTTTCAGGGTCCGGTTTACATACCGTTCAGCCACCTGTCTGGCCTCGGCAGGTTTACCGTTTTTTAATGCATGTTCATAGAGCTGTGTATAAAGCCAGTCTTCACTTTCGACGGTAAACGGCGTGGAGATATACCCGTGTTTCTGCAGGAACTGCTCCATATGCACATGAGCCGCACTGTCTTTACCCAAAGCATTGAATGGAAACCTGAAGTACCGCATCGCCTTTCCGGTTTTTGCCAGCATCTTACCCGTCAGCCCGGCACCTTTCAACACATCTTTTTCGAATACATCCGCTCCTACCTCCCCGTAATTGAAATGTGAGTAACTATGGTTGCCCACTGTGGTATATGGCTTTAAAATCCAGCTTTTCAGGAGCTGGATATTGCCTTTTTCATCACCGGTCTGTTTTAGATTGACCTCATTGATGAATATACCGACAGGTACCTGCAGGCTGTCTAGCCGCCGCTGCAGAACAGAAACATTTCCATCCTCTTTGTACAAATGCACATTGGGCACATCGTCAATGGTGATGGAAACGCTCCGCTGCTGGGCGGTGGCATTTGAAAGGAAAAGAACAGACAGTATAAAAACCAGCTTTCTCATGATCAGCCGGGAATACGGTCTCTGCCCTGGCGTTCAAACATCCAGGCCGGGTACTCCGCTTTCAGGGCGCTTACTTCATTCAGCTTTGCAAGTTCTTCGGCCGTAAGCACCACGTTTGTCGCCGCAATGTTCTCGTGCAGCTGGTCAGGTTTTTTGGCACCGATAATCACACTGGTAACACTTTGCTGATGCAGGAGCCAGGCCAGTGCAACCTGCGCCACGGATACGCCATGGGCAGCAGCGATGGGCTGGATCACATCAATGATATCATATGCTTTTTCCTTGTCAATGGGCGGAAAGTCAAAGTTGTCTCGGCGGTTATCTCCTGCGGGCTGGTTGTCACGGGCGTATTTTCCTGACAAAAAGCCACCTGCCAGCGGGCTCCACGGCATCAATGCGAGGTTCTGGTCCTGCATCATCGGTATGAGCTCCCGCTCAATATCCCGGCCGGCTACAGTATAGTAATGCTGGCAGGCTACAAACCTGGACCAACCGTGCCGCTCCGCAATTCCGTTAGCCTTCATGATCTGCCAGGCTGAATGGTTGCTTACACCCAGGTACCTCACCTTGCCCGAGCGGACAATATCTTCCAGCCCACGCATGGTTTCTTCCAATGCAGTTTCGGCATCCACGCCATGTACATAGTACAGGTCAATGTGATCGGTACCCAGCCTTTGCAGACTTTCATTTACAGAGTCCATGATATGGAGGCGCGACAACCCTATCTGGTTTGGGCCGGGTGCCATGCGACCGCGCACTTTGGTGGCAATAACCACTTCACTGCGCCGGATACCCAGGTCACGGAAAGCCTGGCCCAGTATTTCCTCCGATTTTCCATAGGAGTAAACATTCGCCGTATCAAAGAAGTTGATACCGCTGTCCAGTGCGGTTTTAACAAGCCCGGTACCTTCTTCCTGCTGCAGTTTCCCGATTGCACCCCAGTAGCCGTCGCCGCCGAAGGTCATGGTACCAAAGCAAAGTTCGGAAACCAGTACGCCTGTGTTGCTTAGAAATTTGTACTTCATGCCGGGATCAATTTTGAATGACTGAATAATTGAGTTTTGAAGGGTTTTACTCGAATAAGTCCTCGGACCTTTCCAGCATCAGAATGGAGGATTGCGGCACGATCACGTACTTTTGCCCGTCGTATTCCAGATCAATAGCATTACGCTGTAGGTAAATAGCGAGGTCTCCTTCCTTGGACTGCAGAGGCATGTACTTTACTTTTTCCTCGGTTTCTTTCCACGGCTCGTCCTCGGCTGCTACGGGAATGGGATAACCGGGACCTACCTTAATCACATAGCCGGTCTGCACCTGCTCTCTTTCCGTTACAGTTGCCGGCAGGTACAAACCGCTGTTGGTGCGGTCACTCGGACTCTTGGGCTGGATCAAAACCCTGTCACCCACTACGATCAAACTTTTCAACCGGTTGTCAGATGTTACTTCGTACATTTTTATTTAAAATCTTTAATCAAATGCAAAGAAAAATGGTGTGGCACCAGACTGGCTAACAAAATTTGCCACCCAAATGTTTTCACAAAATCCGTCTTTAAAACTGGAAATAAATGAACTGGTTTTCGGTAACAACGCCCAGAAAGTAGGTCAGGAATGCAATGACCGGAAACAAAATGAAGAACAGCCGGGTGTTTGCCGTGGGAATGCGCTTATAAAAACGTTCTTTGACCAGTAAAAACGCAATCAGGAATACACAGAACCACATTTCAACTGCATTAAAGGGTGTACGCAGCGGGTCGGTCCAGGAGAGGTGAAATATCTTGTTCAAAATAACAAACGACCGCATGACCGGCGCTTCCTTGTTCCTGAAAAACACCCAGGCGATCGTCACCAGAACAAAGGTGAAAAAGATGTTTAATGCTTTGGTAAATGCATTCTGCGGGATTTCAACCCCTGCTTTTTTCAGCCACTTATCACGCAAAGAGGCAGTGACCTGGTAGGTGCCGTGCAGGCCGCCCCAGATCACGTAGTTCCAGCTGGCTCCATGCCACAATCCGCTGACGAGAAACACAATAAACTGGTTGACATATTTCCGGAACTCCCCCTTCCGGTTACCACCCAGCGGGATGTAGAGATAGTCTTTAAACCAGGACGAAAGCGAAATGTGCCACCTGCCCCAAAACTCAGAAACCGACGACGATGCATAGGGTGAACGGAAGTTGTCCATCAATGTAAAACCCATCACCCGCGCGGCTCCGATCGCAATGTCGGAGTAGCCCGAAAAATCACAGTAAATCTGGAATGCAAAAAATACCGTCGCAACAAGCAGTGAAAGTCCGTTATTACCGGCAACATCGGCATAGGCATAATCCACCACCTCAGCCAGCCGGTCGGCAATCACGATTTTTTTAAACATACCAAAGGCCATTTGCATCAGCCCCTGCTTCACCTGCTCAAAGTCGTATTTGAAATAGGCATGGTACTGCCACAGCATGTTCTGCGGGCGCTCGATAGGGCCGGCAACAAGCTGGGGGTAAAACATGACATACAGTGCATAAATCCCGAAATGGCGCTCAGCCTGCTGATTTCCGCGGTACACCTCAATGGTGTAGCTCATGGCCTGGAAGGTATGGAACGAAAGTCCGATCGGCAGCAGCACCCGGCCCTCGCCCGTCACCATCCACTCCGCAATGTTG
The DNA here is from genome assembly GCF_016894445.1 of Dyadobacter sandarakinus. Classification (NCBI taxonomy): domain Bacteria; kingdom Pseudomonadati; phylum Bacteroidota; class Cytophagia; order Cytophagales; family Spirosomataceae; genus Dyadobacter; species Dyadobacter sandarakinus. The sequence goes on along the minus strand of NZ_CP056775.1, from coordinate 5,428,299 downwards.
CCCGGAATGAGGCCCGTGAGGGGTGGCACATATGGCCGCAAATGTGCGCCCTGCAGAAGTGTATTGACGGAATCCTGTAAAAAGTCGTAGTATTTGAAAAAAGCAAGTATGCCAATGTTAGAGATGAGGCTGAGTACCAGCAGCATTTTTCTCTGGTTCCTGCCCTGCGATTGTTCGATCCAGATACCGGCATAGTAATCGATTACGATCGTCCCGAAAAGGATCAGGATGAACACCGGCTTGAAAACCATGTAAAAGTAGCAGCTCGTCAGCAGCAGCAGTATCCAGCGTCCGCGCCACGACAGGCTGAAATACGCCAGTGTGACAACGATAAAGAAAATAACAAACTGGATGGAGTTAAACAGCATCGGTCGACTTGTACTCTCGGTTGACTATTTCCTCTTTGATGATGAACAGGGGGCGGTTTTTGGATTGAAAAAAGATGCGAAGGACGTACTCGCCAATAATTCCAAGCGCAAGCAGCTGCACCCCGCTGAAAAGGATGATGACAAATAAGAGAGACGTAAAACCTTCAATCACGTGGGCAAAAAACATTTTTTTGATCACCACCACCAGGAAGTAAACCAGTGAAATCAAAATCGCCAGCACGCCCATGCGGCTCATGAACTTCACCGGAAACTCACTGAAATTGAAAATACCATTGTAAGCCAGTCCGAAAAGCTGCTTGAAAGAATACTTGGACTCCCCGGCTACACGTGCATCCCGCTCATATTCAAAACCCACCTGCCTGAAACCGATCCAGGAACGCATGCCGCGAAGGTAGCGGCTTTCTTCCGGCATTTTGTTGAGCACATCGACTACCCGACGGCTGATCAGCGCAAAGTCGCCGCTGTCGAGCGGAATCTCGACGTAGGATATGGATCGTAAAATACGGTAAAACAAGTGGTATCCGGTACGCTTCACCAATCCCTCTTTCCGCTTCTTGCGCACTGCGTACACCACGTCATTACCCTCCTGAAGCAGCTTGTAAAACTCCGGCAGCAGCTCGGGCGGATCCTGAAGGTCGCCGTCAATCACAAACAATGCCTCTGTTCCGCGCGCCGCTGCAATGCCTGCCGTAAGTGCCAGCTGATGCCCGTGGTTTCGCGACAGGAAAACCCCGTGGTACCGGCCGTCGGTCAGTGCAAGCTGGCGAATCCGCAATGCAGTATCGTCCCGGCTTCCATCGTCAATCAGTACCACCTCTATCGCAAGCGGACTTGCATCCATTAATGCATTAATTCGCTGAACAAGCAGGGGAAAGGACTCGGATTCGTTGTAGAGCGGGGCAACAATGGAAATCTGAGGGGTTTTCAAGAGACTGGCGTTTTTTTAGCGATGTGAGTGATGCCGGCAAAAATACATGTTTCAGGCTATTATCGAAACTTTGGTTGGTCAGGGAACCTGTATGCTCCGAACGATTCCGCCCGAACTCCGGCCGTTTTCAAGACGGAGCATACCGAGCTCGTACGTGCCGGCCTGCATGATAGAAAGTGGAATTTCAACAGTAAATCCCCGGTCGTACTGCCTGAGGAAGTTGCGCCCGGCATACAGGCGGGGATTCATTTTAAAAAAATACACTTTGCCGTCCGCACGCAGGAATGCAATTTGCCCGGTTTGGCGCGAAATGGAAACGCTGCCCGCAGGTTCGTCCATGACAATGGTACTATCCCGCACAATCACCTGCACATCGGCTAAAGGGGGAGTTCCTGCCTGCCTTAATGCAAGCCTTCCCAACTCATTACCTGCTTTCGGATACTGGTAAATGCCGCCTGCGACCATGTCCTTCATGAGCGCATCTACATACCTGGCTCCTGCTGAGTGCGGCACATGCCCCAGCCCGAAACCGTGATGCTCCTGGTTGTACGCATTGATGGTCAGGTACCGGCTTCTTTCGGCGATGACGGGCAGGTAGTTGAGGGCGCTCATCAGCCAGATGCCGGCAGCGATCACCAAGGTGCCCCGGAAAATGGTTTGTTTTCTGTTTTTGCTAAAAAAAAGCAGGGACAGGTATGCGACAATGAGGAACAGTGCCGGGTACATCTTGTAATTGCTCACAATCATCACAAAGAATCCGAAACGTGGGCGTAACAAGGCGATAATGAAAGCATTAACCAGCAGAAAAATAAGAACGCCCAGCAGGAAACCGGATGATGGCGAAAGGTTACCATTCCGGTTTTTAACCTGACTTTCTTTATTTTTTTTAACAAAAACCGATAAAAACCAGGGACGTACCAGGCCAAACAGCCATATGCTGATCCAGATCATAACTGCAAACCCCATGATCACAGGCAAAACGGAACGGGAAAAGACAGGTTTTTCGGGAAAGAAGTCGAACAGTCCACCCAGAAAAGCGAAAAAACCAAGAACCGACAAATGCGGGTATTGGGCGAAGTAAGCGAAGCTGGACTCGTTACCCATGGTTGTGAGGCCATGAAAGTAGCACGCAACCGCTACTGCCCCGGCAGCAAGCCAGACAAGAAGCCACCTGTACGATGCCTGTAAGGTGAGGACAGCTGCTCCCGCCACCCACACGAAAATGCCATTGCTCATGGCAAAGGTTGCACAGAGCGCCGCAGCCAATGCACCCGAAAAACGATTTTTCGAAAGCAGGTACATGGAAAGACAAACAAAAAAGATCACGGGCTGATGCTGCAGGCTGCATATCGCCCAAAGAAAAACAAGGTGGTACTGTACCTGAAAGAGCAACAGTACTACCGGCAGGAAGTACCACCAGGGCAGATCGTGACGGCGGAAAACTTTGGCTACCAGCGCCAGTGTCCCCAATGTGAAACCAGCCCCCGCCAGGTGCAGGAAAGTAAAATTAAGATGTCCTGTGAGCGCATAGCAGGCAAGGGTCACCAGCTTGCCTACTACCATCCGGTGCTCGTTATTGGGCTGAAAAAGCAGGTAAAGATGTTCCTGTACTCCCCGCGCATGAATCCATTTTCTCAGGAAGTCAGGGAACGGGTCAAAATCGTCGTACCAGGGAGCATTGACCGAATAGTAGCAAATCACGCCGATCCATAGCAATATGGGAACCGACAGGATCAGGGTCGCCGGGATTGTCCTTTTATTACTGAGCACTTCGGGTATCTTTCATGATGATGGCACGCTTGCCGAAATATCCCGCCATGCACTTGTTCCACCAGTGATTGGGATCCGTTTTAATGTCGTCATCGTAAAAAATGGACATTGGTTTGGAATAAATGGGCGGCAGGTACATCACTTCGTCCCGGGAGGTGCGGAGCGCGGCGTAGCGGTTGTTCATTTCATGGTCAAATGCCGCTGCCTTACCCCGCAGCAGGTCTGTATATACCATCCGAATGTTGGCACTTTTATAAAATGACAAGCCGATGGACAACAGCAAAACTGCATATACAAGCTCGAAGCGCGGAACAGAGACTTGCAAAAAACTCATTTTGCGCTGTTTCAGATCATGGAAAATGACCCCCAGCACGTAAAACCATCCTATCAGAAAGAAAAAGTAGACGCAGTTGATCACGCGGGGTGTAGGCTCGATGCCAACTCCGTAGTAGGAGGGAAATAGCTGGGCCGACAGGATACCGATAAACAGCAGTACTGCATACCATACCGGGATAGAAAAGTAAGTACGCGCACCTACCGACAGCCGTGAAAGTACCATGAGCCAGATCACCGAAAAGAATGCAAGCGGCGTGAGGAAAACCCACTGATATGCCAGCGAGCCAAGCTTGGTAAACGAGGAAATAACCGAAAAAGGAATGTTACCGCCCATCGGGTTGCCTCCGATGCGGGCCTGATTGCCCGGCGAACTGAAATAAAAATAGCAGGAAATGAACGTCACCAGGAGCGTAGCGATCATAAACCCATCTGCCTTGCGGTGAAAAAGCAGGCGGTATACCCACCAGGCACCGACCAGCAGTACCATCACCAGCAGGTTGGTTTCGCTGCTGCCAATTACTGCAAAAACCAGAAATGCAGACAATGCTCCCAGGATTGAGCGCCTGGGCTGGGTGTCCTGACGGTACCACCGCAGTACCAGTACAATCCAGAGCAGCGTAAGAATATTGGGAACGGTATAGGTAACAAATGCCGCCATCCAGTAGAATGCCTCCGAAATGCTGCCCATTTTCAGGATGTACAAAAAGAAAATGACGCCTGCAAAACCCAGATGCGCCATACGCGACAATGTAGGAGTAAGATGGCGTACCAGACTGTACAGCGCAAAAATCGTTGCAGCCAGCAGCACGACCGGCAGCACCTTGAACCCATTGATCCAGTGAAATGCAAGCGGATTGGAATGGTTGAGAAAAATACCGAAGTACCGCCCTGTCCAGCCTGAATAATAGTAGTTCATGGCTTCCAGCCAACCGTACTTGAAAACGGTATCAATGTAGCAGAAGTCGTCGGCCGGGGAAGGATGATTGTAGTAGGACAATGCAACCAGGGGTACCAGTACCGTGATCATCAGCAGAATGTTAATCCAGTTTCCGACAGTCCGGTATTTACGATAAAATTTATTCATTGATCGTTTTTTCAATAATGTAACGCGGGCGGCCTTTCACTTCTTCGTAAATTTTGCCGATGTACTCACCGATGAGCCCGAGAGCCATCATATTGGAGCCGCTGAAAAATGTAAGTGGCAGCATGGTGGAGGTCCAGCCCGGTACGGTAAACCCGAACAGGTACGAAAACAGGATGTACACCACGATGCCCATAGCGATTATAAAATTGAACACCCCGAAATAAAGCACCAGCCGCATGGGAAACGTCGAAAAGGACGTAATTCCATTCCAGGCAAAAAGCAGCATTTTGCTGAGCGGGTACTTGGTTTCACCGGCTTCCCGCTCCAACCGGTTGTAATAAACCTTTTCATTCCGGAAGCCGATAAGCGGAATAATGCCCCGGAGAAAAAGATTAATTTCTTTAAAATTACCAAGCTCCTGCAATACCCGCCGGTCGACCAGCCTGAAATCGGCATGATTAAAAATAACGGGTACTCCCATTTTTTGCATTAAAACGTAAAAACCCTCAGCCGTAGAGCGCTTGAACCAGCTGTCGCTGCTGCGGTCACTCCGGACCCCATATACGACCTTGGCGCCTTCCCGGTGTTTTTCAATCATGGAGGCAATCGCCTGGATATCGTCCTGCAAGTCGGCATCAATGGTGATAAAGCAATCGAACTGGTCCACATGCTGTTCGAGCCCGGCCATAATGGCACTCTGGTGCCCGAAGTTCCTCGACAGGCTAACGCCCGTGACAGCCGGGTCCTTGCCGCAAAGCTCTTCGATGATCATCCAGGTTTTATCGCGGCTGCCGTCATTGACAAAGCAGATACGACTATCGGGTGCAATGCTGCTTTCCTGTTTAAGCTGATTTACAAGTACGTTTAACCGGGAGTACGTGAGCCGCAGGATCGCTTCCTCATTGTAACAGGGTACTACCAGAAGTAAACGCGCTGGATTCATGTAAAATCGGTTAGTGTCGGCAAAAATAGCAGAAATGTTGGGCAGTCGGCTTTTGACTGCCGGCTTTCGGCTTTTGGCGGCCAGCCCGGGCAGGTACCTATTCAGGAGTGTGCCGGCTGGTTTTTCTTTTCAGGAACGGAGCGTTGAGCAGCAGCGGATAGAGCAGTACGGCCAGCAGGATCAGCAAAGTACCGAGGTAAAACTCGCGTGTCATTTTTTCTTTTGAACCAAAAAAGAAAAACGCCAGTGTAATGCCATAAACCGGTTCCAGATTAATGGTCAGGTTAACCAGATAAGCAGAAAACTGCCGCATCAGCTGCGTAGCCATGGTGCTAGCATATACCGTGCAGATGAGTGCCAGGAACAGGATCCATACCCAATCCGTACTTTGCGGGATGTACTTCTCACCGCCGGACCAGCCCGTAGATTCATATACAACCAGCGCAACGAATGAAAAAACCGTAGCACCTGCCATTTCATAAAACGTGATCACATACGCATCCAGCCGCTGAACCAGGCGGCTGTTGGCGACTGTAAATGACGCAGCCAGTATCGCCGAAAGCAACGCCAGCCCCAGCCCCAGCGCATGGTCAAACTCAAATCTGAAGACTACATACAAACCTGCAAATGCAAGTACGCCCAGGCCCACTTCGAGCGGACTAACCCTGCGTTTATTGGCCAGCGGCTCGATCAGGCTCGTCCATAATGACGTAGTAGCCATCCCGGCCAGGCATACCGAAGCCGTAGAAACCCGGGCAGAGGCAAAAAACAAGGTCCAGTGAAGCGAGAGGATCACTCCTACCCCAAACATCCGGACAATATCACGCGTCCCGGCCTGCAGGTTTTTGTTTTTGAAGTAAATCAGCAGGCCCAGACCTGCGGCCGCAAAAAGGGTCCTGTACAATACCAGTGCTACCGGCGATATACTGACGAGCAGTCCGACAATGGCCGTAAATCCCCAGATCATCACCAGGAAATGCAAATGCAGGTAGGACTTCAGTGAATCGGATGTGATCATAATTACCGGGGCAATGTCTTATAGAGCAGGAGCCCGATGAAGGAGAATACGATATTGGGCAGCCACACCGCAAACAGGGTATTGATCGTGCCCGCCTCGGCCACGCCTTTTGACAAAAGAAAAAAGAGGATGTAAATAAATGCCAGCATAAAGCCCAGTGCGATCTGCCAGCCTACCCCGCGCCGGCTTTTGCGGGCCGAGACAATCACACCGATAGCCGTCAGGATCAATATGGCAAAGGGCTGGGTGAAGCGGGTGTATTTTTCAATCAGGTACACTTCAAGGCCGTCGGCCCCGCGGCTTTTGAGCAGGTCAATGTAGTCATTCAGCTCGGGCAGCGTGAAGGTTTCAAACAGGTGATAGTCACTTTCAAAATCCTTGGGATACAGGTTAATCGTGGTGTCGATCTCCATGCCGCTGCTAAGCTTTTCACCCAGGCTGTCGAGTGTCCGGATCTGGTAGTTCTGCAAGGTCCATTTGCCTTTTTTGGGCTGCCAGACGATCTTATCCGCATAAAACTTTTGCAGAAGCTGGTTTCCACGGATGGTTTCCATGGTAAATTTATTGCCTGTTTTGGAAGCGGTATTATAACTTTCGAGATAGGCGTAAACGTCCGGCGCAATGGTAATATGGACATTGTGCCCGCTGAAATAGAACTCCTGCTTGACATACGTTTTCTCAAAAACGTTGCGGATTTTGTTGGCTTTGGGCAGTATCCAGCCCACCTGAAGAAAGGTCACAATACCCAGGATCACAGCGCCTACCATGTAGGGCAGCAGCATTCGTCCGAAGCTGATCCCGCTGCTCAGAATGGCAATGATCTCCGTGCGGGCCGCAATCCGCGACGTGAAAAATACCGTCGCAATGAACACCATCAGCGGGCTGATGTAGTTGATCCAGTAAGGGATCAGGTTCAGGTAATAATCGACGATGATTTCCTTTAAAGGTGCTTTTTTGTCCAGAAAATCGTCCACCTTTTCGGTATAGTCGATCATGCAGATGATCAGCACGATCACGAATGCAACAAAAACGTAGGTGACCAGGAAGTTTTTGATCAGGTAGCGATCCAGTATTTTGATTTTCATGGGCTAGAAATCTCAGACGCGCTGCACAAGCAGGTTTTTGGAAACGTCGAGACTGATGAACAACGTCTGACCGTCGTTGATTTGTACAGACGACGATTTATCATATTCATTGACCTCCAACACTTCGAGCACACTTCCCAGCGTAATGCCGGTTTTATCCAGATGCTGCAGAAATGCCGGTGCATGATCGAGGACGCCCATCATGAGCACTTTCTCGCCGCAATGTACGTCGGCCAGGATGCGGTAGTCGGGCTCGGTCAGGTTGCCTTTAGAGTCGGGTATCGGGTCACCGTGCGGGTCAAAACGCGGGTGGCCCAGGAATGTATCGAGCTTTTCGACCAGGATTTCGGACGGTATATGTTCCAGCTCTTCAGCAATATCATGTACTTCATCCCAGCCAAATCCAAGCTTTTCTACGAGAAAAACTTCCCATAGCCGGTGCTTGCGGATGACTTTAATCGCTACCCGCTCCCCTTCGTCGGTGAGGCGCACACCCTGGTACTTTTTGTAATGTATCAGCCCTTTTTCGGCCAGCTTGCGCAGCATGTCCGTCACGGAGGCAGCGCGCGTGGCCGTACTTTCAGCCAGTGCATTCGTGCTGACTTCCTGCCCGTCGCGACCAGAAAGTGAGTGGATGATTTTCAGATAATTTTCTTCTGTGAAGGAATTCTGCATTTCGGAGAAAAGCCGGTTGCGTTTTTTTATTAAAAACAAAAATACGACTTACCAACTGGAATATAAAAAATTTAGACTAACCTAAAAATTGTTTTTAGTTTTATACTTATCTTTGTTTTTACTCATCTGAATTGTTTATTAGAGTTTAGTTAAAATGGTAGACAGTTTCAAAATCAACGAATCATTGCAGCCAGGCAGTCCCGAAAACCCGCAATCCAACTCTTTACCGGAGGTACATTCTTCCATCCAGATTCCCGAAAATGCAGGGTTCTGGAAAAAACTGGCGGCATTTACAGGACCAGGACTGATGGTCGCAGTGGGGTATATCGACCCCGGAAACTGGGCGACAGACATTGAAGGAGGTTCGAGGTTCGGCTATGCGCTGCTGAGCGTAATTTTGATTTCGAATCTTTTTGCCATGCTGCTGCAGCATTTATCGCTGAAACTGGGCATTGCCACCAACCGTGACCTTGCGCAGGCCTGCCGCGACTACTATTCCCGCCCGGTCTCATTTGTACTTTGGATCCTTTCCGAGATCGCGATTGCCGCTACTGACCTGGCCGAGGTGATCGGCTCTGCCATCGCACTGAACCTGCTTTTCGGACTGCCGCTGCCGGTAGGTATTCTTTTCACCGCTCTGGACGTGCTGGTGGTTTTGTATTTTCAGCAAAAAGGCTTCCGCATTATTGAGAGCATTGTAGCAGGGCTTATGAGCATTATCCTGCTGAGCTTCTTATATGAAATGATCGTTTCGCAGCCTTCCATGGCCGGAATTGTGGAAGGTCTTATGCCCAAAAAACAAATTATAACCGATCCGGGCATGCTGTACATCGCCATCGGGATCCTGGGGGCAACTGTGATGCCGCATAACCTGTACCTGCATTCCAGCATTGTACAAACCAGGGCTTACAAGCGTACGGACGAGGGCAAAAAACATGCAATCCGCTTTGCTACGATTGATTCTACAGTGTCGCTGGCGCTGGCGTTTTTTATTAATGGCTCCATCCTGATCCTGGCAGCCAGCGCGTTTCATGCCAATGGTCATTTTGAGATTGCCGACATTACTGATGCCTATCATTTGCTGGATCCGGTATTAGGGGTAAGTATGGCGGGAATATTCTTTGCGCTCGCACTGCTGGCGTCGGGGCAAAGCTCTACGCTGACGGGCACGCTGGCCGGACAAATTGTGATGGAAGGATTTCTGAACATCCGTCTGAAACCCTGGCTTAGGCGCCTGATCACCCGGGGGATCGCGATTGTTCCGGCACTGGTTGTCTCCATTATGTTTGGAGAAAGAGGCACTGCCGAGTTGCTGGTACTTAGTCAGGTGATTTTGTCCCTGCAATTAAGCTTTGCAGTGGTTCCACTGGTATTTTTTACTTCAAATCCGAAGATCATGGGCCGCTTTGCCAATGCGGTACCCGTAACAATACTGAGCTGGGTCATCGCCGCCATCATCATCGGACTGAATGGATTTCTATTGTGGAAGACATTTGTTTGATATCTTCCAAGACGTGCTTACTCGGCCTTGACGAGCTTTTTCACGGTATAAAGATTGTTGACCTTCAACCGACAGAGAACCTGTTGTACTCCGGCCTCCATTTTGCCAGAATAGTACTTCCATTTGCCACGGGCATGCGGATTGCTGACAATGGTTTTGAGTATGCGGCCTTCCACATCGACCAGCTCTAACTGCACATCGCTGCCGTCTTCGCTTACATTGAATTCAATCAGAAACTCCTCTTGGTACGGGTTGGGATACGTTGTAAAGTTTAGCGCCGGCTCGTCAGTAACATTTTTTTCAACTTCACCTCCACCAGCTACGATATTAGATGTGTAACAATGAACCCAGGTGGCTGCCGACACGTGCCAGTTGCCTTTGGCATCTTTCAGGAAGCATTTGATTTCCGGATAGCAAGTCTCAGTTGTAAAGACATTTGTGGTGGCCCCGGCAATCGGGGAGTTAATGCTATATCCCCAGCGATATTCCAAGTACCCTGCCGGCGCAGTCAAAATACGTTTACTACCGTTTACAGCATAGGAAAGCTGCGGTACGAAGCCGGCTGGTATTCTGTTACCATTATTGCCGATTGCATCGAACCACTTACCGGCGAGCCAGGTGAGTGCATTGTTTTTAGATTCTTCAAAGTGAGTACTATCTCTCCGATGCGTGATTGCAGTAGTAGTCCCTACACTACCCACAGCATAGTCAGTATCTGGCCCAACTTTATTCAAAGCATTTACAACATTGCCTTGTCCAGTTCTGATCGTATTATTGAGAGGTCCGAATTTGCTAATAGTTGCTTTTGAAATAATCCAGGTCAGGATATTAGGATTGACATTCGCCCCAAAATCAGTCCGGGATTTGTCTATGACAAATTGAAGCTTATTCTGATAATCAGCTGATGAAGTAGCTTTATAGTTTGCTGGAATAGTATTGTCTGAATCTGCTTCCCCCTGATGCCACAATATCGCCCCAACCCCGAAAATTGATGCATAATAATTAAGCCCAAATTTCAGTGGTGTATATGGTTGACCATAATAGTCAGTGGGATTTGGCGAAGCTCCGGGGTAACCAATACAAAACTGCTGCCCACCTGTGTATGGATTTGCAGTTGGCAACCCCTGTGCTCCATTGTACCATTGCGTAACCGTACTACCGCCAGATGCCGTATTAAAAAATGCTACCGGCATTCCACCATTCGCATCAGAAATCTTTTTCCCAAGTACAGCATAGCACCAAACGTTGTTTCCAGTGGGACCCAGGGAGTTGTATTGACTTCCTGGATCTGTTAAAGAATACATACCATTGATCGTTTCGGGAAGACCCCGATAACAGTTTTGGTTAGCATTAAGACCTGTAATCCATTCTGGAAAACCTGTGGTATTGGGAAGTAGCCACGGCTTTCCCGGATTGCTCACAACTCCCTGCGCATTTGATTGTCCGGCTATTAGAAATACGTCCCCAACTCCAACTTTTGATGACGCGTAGACAGCGCCATTTAACATGACCTCGACCAGATACCATCCTTTTGAAAGGTTTACCGTGGTATAAAACATCCCATTCGATTCCAGAGTAAGGTTTACAATAGCACCCTGGATGTTAGGGTTAACGTTAAGTGTCTTTATCTTATAAGAAACATTAGTTCCCGGCACTATCGAACCATTCGGTCCAGTGCCCCAAACAAGCTGACCCGCAATAGTGACTGTCGCAATACTATTGTTGTCTCGCTGTATTACAGAGTTGTATTTTGGATATGACAAGCTCAAATATTGGGCGTCAGCAACACTAAACACAAAGAGAAAAAAAGTGATCGCTATCGTAAGAAGTATTTTCATAGTGTGAAAAGATTTAAAAATGAGAACCCGGCCAGACTTCCCGACCGGGTTTAATGATGCAAGTTGAAAAACCTATTTTACTCCGACTTTCTCGGCAAATTCGGTCACATTGATCAGCGGGATTTTCGAGTCATATTTCAGGTTTACCGCCTTTATTACTTCATTTGCAATTACTGCTTGCCCAATCGGCGTGGGATAGATACCGTCGGAAGAAAAGAAATTGCCGCGCATTGATCCGTCGATTTTGAGTCCATCATCTGTCACGTATGTGCCATTATGGATCCTTTCATAAATCTTGTAAAGATCAACCAACGCGAGATTTCGCTGAGTTGCCAGTTTTTGTAGATCCCTATTATAAATTTTGCTGGGATCCATGATATCCTCCTCGGAATCATCAATGACATCCAGGTCAACCAACTTAACTTCCAATTTCTTGTTTACATCTGCTTGCCAAAACAGATCTTCAACGACAGGGGTCGGTTTCAAGAAAAAAGGCTTTGAACCATTGATAGTCTTCTCTCCATATGGAGTCAGGTATACGAGAGACAGAGATGAAACCTTCTTCTTCAGCTCCTCCGCTTTATACCAGTTCATAAAGCCAAGATGCTTAAAATGAGGGATGTTGAATATTACACCTTTCTGACCCTTATTTACCGCCGCCTCAATCGTGTAAGGATTAATCCGATATTCATTCCAGACGGGTATACCTGTCGCTTTTTCATCAAGTCGGGCTATATTGATGAGATTTGAGGTCAAATCATCGAAATATTCTTCAATGATCACAAAATCATAATTGTGCTTTGCCTGTATATCTCCCAGCAAATAAGAGGGAGGCTGGATATTGTAATTACTAAATCTTGCAGGATAAACCTGATTTTTCCAGTTTGGTGAATAATATACCGCACCTTCTGTCCCTCCGTTAGGATAAGCAAAATTGTGCACTACTCCCTCATAAGGAGTCATCTTAACCGGCTCGCCTGCTTCCAGCTTGGCCAGGTTGTTTTTTACCTCTTTCCAGCGCGGATACTCGGCTTTGGGATCTTCGTATAAGAAAATGCCTGTTCCGTTTGCTTCGGCTTCGCTTAAAAGAGGCGTCTTAAAGTCGGCAATGCCCATCTGATGCGCTACCAGGTTCGGATAGGCAAACTGCTGTGCTTCCCGGTTCAGGCCGCCATTACTTACGCCGGCAGTGAGCCCTCCGCCGAATGCGACCATCACCGGAACCTTGCCCGGTGCCGCAATGCTGCCGAGCGAAGGCTTTTCCAGTGGGCGGGAGAACCATGCTTCGGGTTTCAGTTTTGAAACATACTCTGTTTCACCTGTGATGAACATAGGGTAGGCAATTGTCGGGAGCAGGGAAGGCAGCAACCTTTCCGGGGTACCAGCGGGCGGCGTTTCTTCTGTTTGAGGTGATTGAACCGGCGTCTGCACAGGTTCGGGAGATGCCTTGGGACTGCAACTGGACGTCAGCACAGCCAGGCTGGCCAAGCCTAGAAATACGTAGTTCTTCATTTGAAGAATTGTTAAAATGGAATATTTAACGAGAAGAACGGAACGTAAGTACGCCGGCAATTTAGCAAAATCACACCGTATTCAAAATAGTTTTATCCTATACGCAGATTAGTAAGAATTACTTTGCATTTACAGATTTCCTGCTTGCAGTTGAGAGCCAAACGGTACAAGCTTGGGAGGCCTTTAAACCACCTATTTTTGCAAGGCATTTTATTAAAAATGTCCGTTTAATGAAGTAGTACGGAACATGGGTTTCGGCGGCAGTGTACTAAAAACCCATTTGATATAACTATACCTGCAAATACCGCATCAGCTGTAAAAATAAATCCGGCAGATGTGCTTGTCCACACACCTTGTTTCCTAACTTTCGCCGTTTTTTCAACAGATGGAATGGAATCCAAGCATAAAATAGACAAGCTGACGGCTGCGGGGTTACTGGTTGCGTTTGGTATCATTTACGGGGACATCGGAACTTCCCCGCTCTATGTAATGCAGGCGATTATCCTGCATGAAGTCATTACCGAGGAGATCATCTATGGTGCGATCTCCTGCATCTTCTGGACACTTACTCTTCAGACCACAATCAAATACGTGATCCTGATCCTCCGGGCCGACAACCGGGGTGAGGGCGGGATATTTGCCCTGTACGCACTTGTGCGGAAACATGCCAAGTGGCTTACCGTGCCGGCCATCATTGGGGGCAGTACCCTGCTGGCCGACGGGATTATTACCCCGCCCATCTCCGTGTCGTCGGCGGTGGAAGGTTTACAACTTTTATATCCCAACATCCAGACGATCCCGATCGTAATCAGCATTCTGACGGGTATTTTCGTGATCCAGGCGTTCGGTACCAAGGTGGTGGGCCGTGCTTTCGGGCCTATTATGGTAATGTGGTTCGGGATGCTCGGCATATTGGGGCTAAACCAGATCTTAAAGCATCCCGAGATCCTCAAAGCCCTCAATCCTTCTTTCGGTATTGACCTGATTACCAAGCATCCCGGCGGTTTCTGGATACTGGGCGCTGTTTTCCTTTGTACCACGGGGGCCGAGGCGCTGTACTCGGACCTGGGACATTGTGGCAGAAAAAACATCCGGGTAAGCTGGATTGCGGTAAAAATCTGTTTGCTGCTCAACTACTTCGGTCAGGGTGCCTGGCTGATTTCTGAAATGGGCCAGCTGCTCAATGCACGCAAGCCTTTTTACGAAATCATGCCCGAATGGTTTCTGCTGCCAGGCATTGTTATCGCTACGCTGGCCGCCATTATCGCCAGCCAGGCTGTGATCACAGGCTCATTTACCCTGATTTCGGAAGCAATACGCCTCAATTTCTGGCCAAAGGTACGACTCGTCTACCCAAGTGATCAGAAAGGACAGTTGTATGTGCCAAGCATCAACTGGCTGCTCTGGATGGGCTGTATCGGTGTGGTACTTTATTTCAGGCAATCATCAAATATGGAGGCTGCTTATGGTTTGGCAATCACCCTGACGATGATCATGACTACAATCCTGTTCTCCTATTACTTGTATATCAAGCGGGTAAACCTCTGGATCGTCATTGCATTCATGCTGTTCTACCTGTTTATCGAAGGTCTTTTCCTGGGTGCCAACCTGCTCAAATTTACACATGGAGGCTGGTTTACGATTTTTGTAGGTGTAGTGGTAGCAGGATTGATGACCGTCTGGCTCAAAGCATTTTACATCAAACTCCGCCTGACGGAATATACCAAGCTTGAAAAATACCTGCCTGCCCTGCACGAGCTGAGCCGCGACATCAGTATTCCCAAATACACGACACACCTCGTGTTTATGACCAATGCCTCGCGGGCCAATGAAATCGAGACCAAGGTGATCTACTCCATTTTCCAGAAACGGCCGAAACGTGCGGATGTTTACTGGTTTATCCACGTGGACATAACGGATGACCCTTATACGATGGAATATAAGGTACTTTCCGATGACGATAATAATGACAATGTGATCAAGATCAACTTCCGGCTGGGCTTCCGGGTGGATCAGCGCATCAACATGTTTTTCAGGAAAGTGGTGGAGGATATGGTGATGAACAAGGAGGTAGATATTACCAGCCGGTACGAATCGCTGAGCCGGCAGAACATCACGGGCGATTTTCGTTTCGTCGTGCTGGAACGCTTCCTGTCATTTGAAAATGACCTGCCGGTTATCGAGCAGCTCGTTATGAAAGCTTACTTTTTTGTAAAAGATTTTACAACCCCGGAAGACAAGTGGTTTGGGCTGGACAGTAGTTCTGTAAAAACCGAGAAAGTCCCGCTTATCATCAGACCGGTGGAAAATATCAAGCTGAGACGCGTATTCTCCTGACAGTCAGCCAGGAGAATACGGCCTGCCTTTTTATTCAAGATAAACTCCCTCTTCCCCGCTACCATTCAGTACGACCTCGACGTGCTCGGTGAGCGTGGTACTGAGCGAATAGCCCACAAAGTCGGCATGTACGGGGAATTTATGATGGCTCCGGTCCACGATCACAGCTACCTGTACTTTCTTCATCTGTACTTTCAGGAACGGTTCCAGCGCGAAGGCAAGCGTGCGGCCCGTATTCAGTACGTCGTCCGTAACCACCACTACCTGATTTTCCACATCCACATCCCGGTCGAAAAGAATGGGGCTCTGATGATGAATATGCTTGTCAAACCGGAGCTCGATCAATTGTACATTCAGCGGAGCAATCTGCTGTAACTCAGCTGTGAGCAGCCTTGCAAAGGTGTAACCTTCACCCGCTATCCCGGCAATGATGATGCCGGTTTCCTCAAAATTCTGTTCGTATATCTCAAATGCAATGCGCCGGATCTTCTGCCTGGTTTGCTGCGAAGTAAGAATTTGCCGGCGTGAAATCATGCTGTCTGCCATGGTATGTATTCATTAAGGTCGTAAAAGTAAGCATACATCCGGCTACTTCATAACGATATGAAGCGCCCGATCCACTCAGCAATAACCTTGCTATGCATTGACTTTTGCAGGCTGGCTATGCCATTTTCAACCTTTTCCTGCCCAATGCGCTCTACCCTGAGCTCCATCAGTGCCTGATCATAAGCCTTTGTAAATTCCGGGTGCGCCTGAATGCCCAGCATTCTTTCACCCACCCTGAACATGCCCGTCGGACATGCTGGCGTAGTAGCAAGCAGCGTCGAGCCGGCGGGAAGTTCTGTAACCTGATCCTGGCACATCATAAGCAGGTTGAGCTCACTTTGCCAGGGTTCCATCCAGTTTTCTCTCCGGACTATTTCAAAGGAATGCATTCCCACGCACCAGCCCAGCGCTGACTTTTCAACTTTTCCGCCCAGCGCCTCACCCAGCATCTGGTGCCCGAAACAAACGCCTATGTAAAATGAATCGGAATGATAAACCTCGTTTACAAAGTCTTTCAGTCTCAGTATCCAATCCTCTGTATCATACACAGAATATTTGGAGCCTGTACAAAGATATACATCGCATGCGGCGGCATTTTCGGGAAAATGCCCGTTACATACGTCATAAAATTGAAACGTCCAGCCTGCCGCCGAGAACAATGCCGGGAACATCTCGCGATAATCCCCGGCGATATCCAGCAGTTCGGGCCGTACATGGTCACATTCCAGCAATCCTACCCGCATCTATTCTTTAATTTTCAAATGAAAAGATTTGGGGCGGGTCAGCGACTCATACCCGAGAGACGACAAAGTACACCCTCTGCCTGAATTTTTAACGCCAGTCCACGCGAGGGCCGGATCGAGGTAGTCGCAGCGGTTCATAAACCAGGTACCGGTCTCTACCTGTTCCCCGATTTTCAGGGCGGCATCCAGGTCGGAGGTCCAAATTGAGGCAGTTAATCCGTATTGACTGTCATTCATCAGCCTGATAGCTTCCTCATCGCTGCTCACAGGCATAATGCCCACCACCGGTGCAAAGGTTTCTTCGGTCATTACCCGCATATCGTGGTTTACATCCACAAGCACCTGAGGCGCCATGTAAGGAGTACCTTGCTGATCTGCGGAAAAAAGATGCGGGTCAATCAAGGTCTTTGCACCTGCGGCAACCGCTTCTGCTACCTGCTCACGGGCAAAGTCTGCCGCGGCAGTACGTACCATAGGGCCGAGGGTAGTATCCGCCTGGGTTGGATCTCCCAGCGCGTAGGTCTTTGTCAGTTTTTCAAATTCACTTACAAATTGCTCATATACTTCCTGGTGAACATAAATCCGCTCAATGCCGCAACACGATTGTCCCGAGTTGAAGAAAGATCCGTCCACCAGGTTCTCCACGGCATCAGCCAGGTCGGCATCCGCACGAACATAGGCCGGGTCTTTGCCTCCGAGTTCGAGACCACCAACAATAAAGCGATCGTTAATAGCCTTCTGCACGGCATGTCCCCCTTCTACAGAACCTGTAAATGCCACATAGCCAATGCGCTCATCCCCAATTACCGAGGCTACCTGTGCATGGCTGAGATGTAAAAACTGGAAAACACCGTTGGGTAATCCCGCATACTCAAATGCAGCTGCATACCGCTCGGCACAAAGCGGCGTTTGCTGCGCGTGCTTTAATATCACCGAGTTACCTGCCATAATAGCCGGTATCACAGAGTTTACGGATGTCAGATAGGGATAATTCCAGGGTGCAACCACAAACACCACACCAAGCGGCTCCCGCCTGATAAACCTTTTAAAGCCCGTAATCTGCTCAACTTCCACATCCGCCAGCGCCTTTCCGGCTATTGAAATCATATAATTGGCACGCTCCTGAAATCCTTTCCTGATTTCATTGGCGGTATAGCGCACCGGCCGGCCCATCTGCCAGGTGAGTTCGAGGCCGATTTCATCAGCGTTATCAAGAAAATATTCCAATGCTTTCCGGCAAATAGCTTCCCGTTCCGCAATGCTGGTGTTGCGCCAGGCTTTTTGTGCTGCCACGCCTTTTTCAAGCGCAGCCGCCACCGCCGCATCATCGGCCAGCGTCCGCTCCACATATACCGACCCATCGATCGGGCTGATTGTTTTTTGTATCATTTTTTTAAAAAGGATGAAAGGAGAAAGGGAGGAAAGGAGGAGGGAGGAAGGTGTAGGGAGGAAGGTGGAGGGAGGAAAGGAGGATGCTAGTAAGCATCAAGGAGCTCTTCCTTACTCCTTATTCCTTTCCTCCTTACTCCCTTCCTCCTTTGATCCCTTCCTCCTTCCTCCTTAAACCGGAGTTACATAGGCCGAAGTGATCCCACCATCGACCAGGAAGTCGGTGCCGGTAACGAAAGATGACTCATCGGAGGCGAGGAACAATGCGGCGTAGGCCATTTCTCTGGCTTCACCGAAACGGCCCATAGGAATATGCACCAGCCGGCGCTGCTTTTTCTCTTCTGTATTCAGGAATTTCATCAGCAGCTCGGTACGCAGCGGCCCGGGGCACAATGCATTGACCCGGATGTTTTCGCGCGCATGAATCACCGCAAGCTCGCGTGTCAGTGCCAGCACGGCACCTTTACTGGCTGTATAGGCTACCTGCGGAGTGGCTGCACCCAGTATGGCTACAAAGGAAGCTGTATTAATAATAGAGCCGCCGCCCGCCCTCTGAAGTGCAGGAATGCCATATTTGCAACCCAGGAAAACCCCTTTTGCATTGATGTTCATTGTAAGATCCCAGATCGCCTCTTCGGTAGTAACCGCATTGTCGTCGTCGCTGTGCATGATGCCTGCATTGTTGAAAATGATGTTCAGCTTCCCGAACTGCTCTTCGGCAAATGTTACCGCAGCTTCACAGTCAGCAGCTTTGGAAACATCGGAATGCAGGAAGTATGCTTCGCCTCCGTTGCGGACAATCTCGTCGGCAGTTTCCTGTCCTGCTGTGTCATTGACATCAGTCACAACGACTTTTGCACCTTCTTGGGCAAACAGCAATGCAGTTTCGCGGCCGATTCCGCCACTGCCGCCGGTAATCAGGGCAACCTTGTTTTCTAAACGCATGGAGTGAAGTTTAATGGGTGAGTTTTGAATGAGTGAATTTTGAATGATTGAATGACTGAATGATTGAATAAGAAATCCTAATAGCTAACAGCTAATTGCTACGCAATCAAATCTGTTCAAAATACCTTTTTCTTTCCCAGTCGGTGACAGAAGTGTTGTAGGCTTGTTGTTCGGTTTTGAAGAAGTGGGTATAGTGGGCTACTACTTCGGTACCGAAGGTTTCTTTTGCAAAATCACTGTTTTCGAACAAGGTTGTTGCCTCTGCCAGCGTATAAGGTACCCTCGGTAAATGTGCAGCAGCATAAATGTCGCCCACAAAGCATTCAGGTGGCTCAATCCTGCTGCGGATACCTTCCAGCCCTGAGGCCAGTGAGGCCGCAAATGCAAGATAAGGGTTGCAGTCCGCACCCGGAATGCGGCACTCAATCCGCAGGCTGGGCCCACTGCCTACCACCCGGAAACCCGCGGTTCGGTTGTCGTAGCTCCACGCCAGGCGCGTGGGGGCCCAGGAACCGTCCACATACCGCTTATAGGAATTGACTGTAGGTGCGTAAAACGGCATTACATCCGGCACGTGCCTGATCCAGCCACCCAGGAACCAGCGGAACAGATCAGATCCTTTTACCGGCCCGAACTCCTGGTCTCCGGCAAATGCATTCTGCCCGTCTTTCCACAAACTCATATGGATGTGACTGCTGGAACCTGCCTGCCCCGTCGCGAATTTGGCCATGAACGTAACCGAAAGTCCCATGGCATCAGCCACTTCTTTCATGCATTGCTTGTACACCACATGGTTGTCAGCCATCGGGAGTACTTCGGCGTATTTTACATTCAGCTCATGCTGACCAAGGCCCCACTCTCCTTTTGAAGTTTCGATCTGCAAGCCTGAATTTTTGAGATGACGGCGGACTGTCGAAGTAAACTTTTCATTGCGGGTACCCTGCATGATATGGTAGTCTTCCAGGTAATAACCCGCTGGTGAGAGGTTCTGGTAATTTTGTTCAAATGCCTGCCGGTAGCTGTTTTCCAGCAGATAATATTCTAATTCAGAAGCGGCAAAGCATTGCATCCCGTCACTTTCCAGCTGGCTGACCTGCTTTTTGAGGATCGAGCGCGGGGCAATGTTTTCGGCGTTGTGTGTTTTCTCGTTTTTTACATCACAAATAACCAGTGCTGTCTTTTCCAGCCAGTCGGCCACGCGCAGGGTAGCCAGGTCGGGAACCAGGTGGAAGTCGCCATAACCGAGTTC
Organism: Dyadobacter sandarakinus; assembly: GCF_016894445.1. Taxonomy (NCBI): domain Bacteria; kingdom Pseudomonadati; phylum Bacteroidota; class Cytophagia; order Cytophagales; family Spirosomataceae; genus Dyadobacter; species Dyadobacter sandarakinus. Next base: position 5,408,011 of record NZ_CP056775.1, on the reverse strand, counting down.
CCAGTTGGCGTAAGTATAGCCGGGCACCGGCTCCATCGCCATATCGGTAGTCAGCAGGTAATTACACCCGTGCGTACCCGATTTGAGGACATCATCCAGAAAGTACTCCGCATCCACACGCTTGCCCATCAGGCGGCCATAATGGTCGGTAAAACCTACGATTACGGTTTCGATCAGCCCCGCTGCCACTTTCTCTTCCAGTTCATTTTGTGTCAGAAATCCTTTGGTACTCATGGGTTCAGGTCAGTTTATGTCGCTAGCGCAATTTATCAATGACAGCATTCGGAGAAAACCGGATCAGTACTTTTTTGCCCGACGCTTTTTCCAGCACAGGCGTGAGGATCTTACGGGCATTTTCCCGGGTTTGGTCCAGGATACCCATATCAAGGGCCGATTTCTGGATCTGTTTTTCAGCCTGCCTGTAAGCTTCCTGCACCAGCTTGGCCTCCTCGGTAAAAGCGTACTCGGTATGGTATACCTTGGACTTACTATGGTCAATCTTGAAAACGCAGAGCTCCGGGTCGGGCATGTTGACAACCAGTGTCTGATCGTCCGAAGTAATATCCCCGATCACAATTTTGGTAAGATCCACGCAGCCGATCGCCTCACCCTGAACAATGAGGACGGCTTTGGCATTGGGTAAAAAAGTTTTGACAACTTCCTGCTCCACCACATCCTTGAAATTATACTTCACCAGTTCCAGCTTGCCCATAGCACTCACTTCCTGCAATACGAGGGTATGCATGGTTTGTACATCATCATTTTTATTGCCCAGCCAGCCCGGCAGCCAGTTCCCGCTGCGATAGCCCGCCCAGATGGACTGCAACCCCGCCAGCAGCAGAACCAGCACAATCAGCCGGACAAGCCATGAAAGTATTTTCATAAAATCCTGTTTTGTTGTGCCACCTGCTCTTGCGCCTCCCGCCCGATGCGCTGGGCAATAATGCTGGCGGCAATCAGCTGTAATGCATGATATATCATGATCGGGAGCAGCATAATTCCAGCCTGAGCGCCCGAAAAAAGTACTTTGGACATCACCGCTCCCTGTACCAGCGACTTTTTAGATCCGCAAAACACGGCTGTCACACGGTCTTCATCGCTGAAATGCAGCAGGTTGGCTATAAATGTCAGCAAAAAGTAAATACCGAAGAATAAACCCAGCATTCCTGCACCCAAAAACAGCAGATCTTTCAGGTCCAGAGCGCTGAAAAGATGCTCGCCGAAGGATTCACAAAATGAGGTATATACGATCAGAAGTATGGAAAACTGGTCAAAATAGCGGATATACTTCTTGTAAGTTTCTGCAAAATGCCCCCACCTTCCATTGAGCAGGATACCGGCAAATACCGGTAACAATACTTGCAATGCCAGCTTTCCGACTACTGACCAGAGATCAAATGCGCCCGGTGTGGCGTCCATAACCAGCCCCATCCACAGCGGGGTTGCAAAAACCCCGATCAGGCTTGAAATACTTGCATTGAAAATGGCAGCCGGAATGTTGCCGCGCGCTATGGAAACCATGACAACCGACGAAGATACCGTGGAAGGCAGGGCTGTAAGAAAGAAAACGGCCAGCCAGAGTGACTGTGCTTCATTACCGGTAAAAAATGACCTGGCCGTCAGTGCCAGCACCGGAAAGAGCACAAAAGTGGAAAGGTGGACCATGATATGCAGCTTCCAGTTAACCAATCCTGCCCTGAGCTTTTCAGGACTGAGCCTCAGTCCGTAGAAGAAAAATATAACCGAAACTGCATAGGTCGAGATTTCGGAGAGTGGCAGCGGGCTGTCCCGCATGCCGGGTTCCGGCCACAGCCATGCCAGCAGGATCACGCCGAGCAGTGCCAGCATAAACTCGTCCAGACCGGCTTTTTTTGCTGTTTGAAAAATTTTACTCATCATCATAAAGCCCTGCTTTGCAATGCAGGCTTACTTGCAAATACGGATAAAAGAACCGCATTTAAAACCTGTGGCGTTGTACCGGACGAAAAATTGGACTCTCCGAGGCTGGTTAGAATGCCGCACAGCATTCCTTTGTCATTGCATTCAATATTCCCGCTAAAACATGCATACGCTTTTTAAAACCCTACTGATCGCCCTGCTGGCCGGATTTTCAGCTCCGGGCTTTGCGCAATGGAAGCTGGTATGGGCCGACGAGTTTACCCAAGAAGGCGCACCCGACGCCCAAACCTGGAACTTCGAGCAGGGCTTTGTGCGAAATCATGAGGCACAATGGTACCAGCCCGCGAATGCGACCTGTAAGGACGGTTTTCTGATTATTGAAGCCCGCAAGGAGCGCGTCAGCAACCCGGCCTATAAGCCCGGCAGCGAAAACTGGAAGGAAAAGCAGGAATTTGCCGAGTACACCTCCGCCAGTATAACCACCCGGAACAAAAAGACCTGGCAGTACGGCCGTTTTGAAATGCGTGCGCGCATTAACACGCAGCCGGGCATGTGGCCGGCTTTCTGGACACTGGGCGAAAAGGGCGAATGGCCCGACAACGGCGAAATTGATATTATGGAATATTACCGGGGTGACCTGCTTGCAAACCTGGCCTGGGGGTCCGGCGAACGCTTTAAGCCCATCTGGAATTCAGTGAAAAAGCCTGTCAAAGAATTTGATGACCCGCAATGGGCGGACAAGTTCCACATCTGGCGTATGGACTGGGATGAACAGTTTGTCCGGCTGTATGTGGACGATCAGCTGCTGACTTCGCAGGAGATTGACAAAGCGGCGAATGTGAAAAACAAATCCGTGCAGCCTTTCCGGCAGCCGCACTATATGGTGCTTAATCTGGCAATCGGAGGCGATAACGGGGGCGACCCGGCCGGAACACAGTTCCCGGCACGGTTTGAAGTGGACTATGTCCGGGTATATGAAAAAGCCAGGTAGCCTGCCTGTTTTTACCTAAAAATCAAACTTGAAAATACCCTTGATTCCGTTCTGTGGATCCATCAGGATGAGTGGCTTGATGAGTCCATCGTGCAGCCCGAATACCCAGCCGTGCAGGCGTACTTCATTGCCTTCGTGCCAGGCTTTCTGAACAATGCTTGTTTTGGCAAGATTGTGAACCTGCTCCTGCACATTGAGCTCCACCAGGCGGTCAAACCGCTGCTTTTCCTCAGCGATATTTTCCAGTTCGTCGGAATGCCTGTCATACACGTCCTTGATGTTGCGCAGCCAGTTATCAATCAGTCCAAGGTCGCTGTGCATCATAGAGGCACGCACGCCCCCGCACTGGTAGTGACCTACCACCAGGATATGCTTGACTTTCAATACTTCTACGGCATATTGCAGCACTGCCAGCATGTTCATATCCGTATGCACCACCATGTTGGCGACGTTTCTGTGCACAAACATTTCACCTGGTCTTGAACCGGTCAGGTTTTCAGCGGGAACGCGGCTGTCGGAGCAGCCTATCCACAGAAAATCGGGTTTTTGATCCAGCGACAGGTTGTTAAAATAATTTTCGTCCACATTCAGCTGCTCGGCAGCCCAGGCTTTGTTCGCCGTCAGCAGTCGTTTGTATTGCTCCATCGGTTTAATTGAATAATGAGGTCCCGGCGGCCAATATACCGGAATTTTGCTCGGGAACAATGCGTTGTATTACACATTCATGCGTCGCCAGGACGCCTTTTGGCAGAAAAAAATGAGTAATTTTGCACTCTTAAAATTCACCAGGAGTTTACCATATATATTGCCCATTATCTTACCGGCGCTGCCTGAAAAAGGATGCTCCAATAGTCAAATATGAAATACAAGGAATATAAAAACCTGAGTTATCCGCAGATCGGAGACGAAGTACTTAAATTTTGGAAAGACCAGAAGATATTTGAGGCGTCTGTTGAGACCCGGGAAGGCGCGCCCAACTTTACGTTTTTTGAAGGCCCTCCCTCCGCCAACGGCACACCCGGCATCCACCATGTGATGGCGCGTGCGATCAAGGATATTTTCTGCCGGTATAAAACTTTGCAGGGCTTCCAGGTGAAGCGGAAAGGCGGCTGGGATACCCACGGTCTGCCTGTTGAGTTACAGGTTGAGAAAGAGCTTGGCATTACCAAGGACGATATCGGAAAAACCATTTCCGTAGAAGATTACAATGAGAAATGCCGGCAGACGGTCATGAAATTCACAGATCAGTGGAATGACCTGACGGAGAAAATGGGATACTGGGTTGACCTCGACGATCCTTATATTACTTACAAAAGTGAATACATTGAAAGCCTCTGGAACCTGCTGAAAAAGCTGTATGACAAGGGCTTGTTGTATAAAGGATATACCATACAGCCGTACTCGCCGGCAGCAGGCACCGGACTGTCGTCTCACGAGCTGAACATGCCCGGTACCTACAAAGACGTAAAGGATACCACCATCGTGGCGATGTTCAAGGTCAGATTTACAGCGGCAGCCCGGGTGTTTGAAGGTTTGGAAGACAATGATATCCGCATTCTGGCATGGACTACCACTCCCTGGACGCTCCCGGCAAACTCGGCATTGACGGTGGGTGCAGGTATCAGTTATGTTTTAATAAAAACATTTAATCCCTACACGCATGAGCCCGTTTCAGTGGTGCTGGCGAAGGACCTTATAGGTAAATACTTTTCCGAAAAAGGTCAGGAGGGTGACTTTGAAGGTTATGCATCCGGTGATAAAAAAGTGCTTCCATGGACCATTATGAAAGAATTCAAAGGTCAGGAATTGGAAGGCATCGAGTATGAACAACTGCTGCCATACGTTCAGCCCACCCTCGGCCCGGCTGACAAACCTGCATTCCGGGTCATTCTGGGCGACTTTGTAACTACCGAAGATGGTACCGGCGTGGTACATACCTCTCCTACTTTCGGGGCGGACGACTTCCGGGTGGCACAGGCTAATGGAATTCCGGCCATTATGGTCAGGGACGAAAACGGAAAAGAAGTTCCGATTGTGGATAAGCGCGGACGTTTTGTAAAAGAGATCACGGATTATGCCGGCCGGTTTGTAAAGCCTGAATACTATACCGAAGAAGAACAAAATGATCCCGAGTTCAGGCCGACGGATGTACTGATTGCGATCAGGCTGAAAGAAGAAGGCAAGGCATTCAGGGTTGAAAAATACGAACACCCTTACCCGCATTGCTGGCGGACAGACAAGCCTGTGCTCTATTACCCGCTCGACAGCTGGTTTATCCGGACCACTGCAGTGAAAGACAGACTGGTAGAGCTTAATAAAAGCATTAACTGGAAACCGGAAAGTACCGGAACCGGACGCTTCGGCAACTGGCTCGAAAACCTGGTAGACTGGAATTTGTCGCGGTCAAGGTATTGGGGTACGCCCCTGCCGATCTGGCGCAATGATTACGGGGATGAAGTTTGTGTCGGGTCTATTGACGAGCTGAAAGACTTGCTCGAAGAAGCTACCATTTCGGGACATTTAACCAAGGAACAAGCGTGGCATAACTCCGAGTATCTGCTTAAACTAGAACACGGAGAGGCTGACCTGCACCGGCCGTATGTGGATAATGTGGTGCTTGTTTCAAAACAGGGCCACACCATGCACCGCGAGCCGGACCTGATCGACGTTTGGTTTGACTCAGGCGCCATGCCTTATGCCCAATGGCATTACCCGTTTGAAAATCAGGAAATATTTGAAAAAAGCTACCCGGCCGACTTCATTTCGGAAGGTGTTGACCAGACCCGCGGCTGGTTTTTCACCCTGCACGCGATTGCCGGAATGCTGTTTGATTCCGTAGCATTCAAGAATGTAGTATCTACCGGTTTGGTGCTGGATAAAAATGGCAATAAAATGTCCAAACGCCTGGGCAATGCTGTGGATCCATTCTCGACACTTGCGCAGTATGGTCCCGATGCAACGCGCTGGTACATGATCACCAATGCCGAGCCCTGGGATAATCTGAAATTCAATATTGATGGTATCGGTGAAGTACAGCGGAAGTTCTTCGGAACACTGGTAAATACTTACAACTTCTTTGCATTGTACGCCAACCTGGACGGATATGAGTTTCACGACGCCAGCTCTGTACCTGTTGAAAAACGTACCGAGCTCGACCGCTGGATTTTATCAAAACTGAATACGCTCATTCAGGAAGTTGGCGAACAGTTTGACGATTACAACCCTACCAAGGCAGGGCGTCTGGTGCAGGACTTTGTGACCGACCAGCTTTCAAACTGGTATATCCGCCTCAACCGCCGCCGCTTCTGGAATCCTTCTCAGGAGCAGGCCGAAGGCTTGACGGATGACAAAAGGGCTGCTTACGAAACTTTGCAGCACTGCCTTGTAACAGTGGCTCAGCTGATGTCGCCGATAGCTCCGTTCTTTGGGGAGTGGCTCTACAAAAATCTGACGGACGGCGACCGCAGCGCTGCACAGGAGCACAATGCTGCATTCAAATATGACTCGGTGCACCTTACCTACTGGCCAAAAGCCGATACTTCAGTGATCAGTGAAAACCTGGAAGCGTCGATGGATCTGGCGCAGCGGATCAGTTCGCTGGTGCATTCCATCCGAAAAGGCAACAAGCTGAAAGTACGTCAGCCGCTTTCGAAAATTCTGATCCCTGTATTGAGCGACAATATAAAACGCCAGATCGAGCAGGTCACACCTATTATCCTGACCGAAGTCAATGTGAAAACCATTGAGTTTGTACATGATGAGAGCGGGATTTTGAAAAAGAAAATCAAACCCAACTTTAAAGCATTGGGGCCTAAGTTCGGGCCTAAGATGAAAGAAGTAGCCGCGGCTATTTCGGGCATGAGCGAGTCGCAGATCAAGGAAATCGAGCAAAACAGTACTATCAATCTTGTCGCCGCTTCCGGTCCGATCGACATTGCCGTGAGTGATGTTGAAATTATTGCGGAGGATGTGCCGGGCTGGCTGGTAGCGAGTGAAGGCGGACTGACAGTAGCGCTGGATATTACCGTGACCGAAAGCCTGCGGCTTGAAGGTATTGCGCGCGATTTCGTCAACCGCGTTCAGAATCTGCGGAAAGACAGCGGGTTTGAAGTTACGGACAAAATCAGGATTACCCTGCAAAACAACGATGGTCTGCTAGCCAGCGCGGTTACTGCCAACAAAGATTACATCTGCCAGGAAGTTCAGGCTCTGGATCTCAATCTCGTCTCCGACCTGAACGGCGAAGCAACCGAGATCGAAATGGATGAGTTTGTGCTGAAAGTGAAGATTGAGGTGGTGTAGATGGATTATCGGGACTAAGAAAAACGGGCAGCACCTGCATAGGCGTTGTCCGTTTTTTTGTGCCTCACTAAACCATGCGTATGCCCAGATCCCTGTATACATCAAAAACTTCGTTGTCAGGTGATTGGTCCGTTACAATGGCGGCGAGCCTGTCTGTGGGACATACGTAATGCGATTCTGCGGTGCCCAGCTTTTCCAGGGTCGCCAGTGCAATCACGTCGGCAGATACGCCCACCATGGTCCTTTTGACCTCACTTTCCTCAAAGTGCGGACCAGTAACACCCAGATCCTTATGAATACTGCAGATGCCCAGGAAACACACGTCTGCCCTGAATTTGCGAAAAAAACCGATGGCGTCGGTACCGATTGTTACAAATGAATTCTTCAGCAATCTGCCACCGGCAAAAAGAACTTCTACATGCTCATGCTCTTCAAGAATTGATGCGATCGGAAAGCTGTTGGTTACCACTGTAAGCCGCAGGTCACGGGGCAGCAGCTGTGCAATCAGCATGGCAGAGGTTCCTCCGTCGAATATCACCAGCTGGTCATCTTTCAAAAACTCCAATGCTTTGCCGGCAATTACCCGCTTTTGCTCGGTATCATAAGAAAGCCGGTCACGGAAATGCATTGGCCCCGGCGCATGCGGTACAGCTCCTCCCCTGACTGATTTAAGCAGTCCCTGATCTGCCAGGTCGCGGATATCCCTCCGGATTGTATCTTCCGAAACATTCAGCAGGCTGCTTAGCCCGGAAAGATAAACTTTCTTGTCCTGCTCTAATTTGTCAAGGATAATCTGAAATCTTTCTTCTTTTAACATGGATGTTCAACTTTTTGCAAAGTTAAAGAATATTAAAACTTTTTCTTGCAATGTTTTGCAACATTGATTTACATTTGAAGCATGAAACCGCATTAAACTGAATATATGAAGAAGTCGATTGCCATTGATATGGATAATGTCATCGTAGACATTGAGGCCAACTGGATCAGCTGGTACGAGCGTGAGTTTGGAGTTACGGTTGCCAGGGAGGCCATGCATGGTATACCTGAAGATCAGGCTTTCCCGGATCCGCTGGCTGCCAGAAGCTTACTTTACAAGCCTGGTTTTTTCCGGTATGCGCCGCTGATAGCAGGTTCGCAGGAAGCACTCTTAAAATTGCAGGAGCACTTTGAAGTGTATATTGTGTCGGCCGCTATGGAGTTTCCGAATTCACTTCCTGAAAAGTACGACTGGTTAGCCGAGCATTTTCCGTTTATTCACTGGAAGAACATCGTATTTTGTGGCGACAAGAAAGTGATCGATACCGACTTCCTCATAGACGATCATCTCAAAAACCTGGATTTTTGCAAAGGAACACCGATTCTCTTTACCGCCGGGCACAATATAAATGTCACCAGGCACCAGCGGGTGAATAACTGGGAGGAAGCCATTAGCTTTTTCAAACCGCACATCGAGGGTTTAAGTATCGTCTCTGAGCTAAAATGAGTAAATTAGCATAACAGACTCAACATCATTTAAACGAACTCTTATGCTACCTGCCAACATTTCAATGGAGCAACTTCTCGATGTTATTAACGGACTCAATGAGTTAGAAAAAATTCAGGTTAAGTCTGTCCTTGAAGCAGATATCACTGTTTCTGATGAGGCCCTGGTTGAATTGAGTCGCAGGAAAGAGCAGTTTGGTGAAGGAAATATTACTGCTCGCTCCTGGGCAGAAATACGCCACAAGTATGACTGAGTACAAAGTTTACCTGTTAAATGTAGCCGAAATTGAGCTGGATGAAGCTTACGAATGGTACAATCAGCAAAAGGCCGGACTTGGTTACCAACTGGTGGGAGAGGTTTCCCGATATCTTAAAATGATATCGGAAAACCCATTTATTTTTGCTGTCAGGTATCAAAATGATTTTCGCTTTGCTGCATTGAAAGTCTTTCCTTATCTGATCGCCTACTGGATTGAAGAAAAATCACAAAGTGTCTACGTAGCCTCCATTTTCCATACCAGCAGAAATCCACTGCAATTTGAAACGTTACTTCCATTAAGATAAGTCAAACCTTCTCCTTCGAGCGCTCTTTGAGCTGCATAAGCTCGTCCCGCAACCTGGCAGCTTCGAGGAAGTCGAGGTTTTTGGCGGCGGCTTCCATTTTTCGCTGAGTTTCTGAAATCAGTTTCTGCAGGTCGTTTTTACCCATATACTGAACCACCGGATCTGCGGCAATCCGTATTTCCTCGGGTTCAACGTAAATTTTCCGTGCTTTGGAATCTGCAACTGATGTTTGCTCCATAATCGCTTCCCTCGATTTCCGGATCGTCTTCGGTGTAATGCCGTTGGCCTCATTGTACTCCATCTGAATGCTTCGCCGGCGGTTTGTTTCGTCGATAGCCTGCTGCATGGAGCCTGTCATCGTATCCGCATACATAATCACCTTACCCCTGTCATTCCGTGCAGCACGTCCGATGGTCTGGATCATAGACCGGTTATCGCGCAGGAAGCCTTCTTTGTCGGCATCCATAATGGCTACCAGGGAAACCTCCGGCAAGTCGAGACCTTCCCGCAATAAGTTGACCCCAACCAGCACATCGAAGACGCCGAGCCGAAGCTCGCGCAGAATCTCTACCCGATCCAGTGTTTTAACCTCCGAGTGGATGTAGCGGCATTTGATCCCTACCCGATCAAGGTACTTGCTAAGCTCTTCGGCCATCCTTTTGGTCAAAGTGGTAATCAGCACCCGGTCACCCATTTTGATACGCTCCGTAATTTCTTCCAAAAGATCGTCGATCTGGTTCAGGCTCGGGCGGATTTCGATAAGCGGATCCAGCAGCCCCGTGGGACGGATAATCTGCTCCACTACAATACCCTCCGATTTGCGCAGCTCGTAATCTGCGGGCGTGGCACTGACGAAAATGGTCTGTGGAGTCATATCCTCAAACTCCTGGAACGTCAGCGGACGGTTGTCCAATGCCGAGGGAAGCCGGAAACCATATTCTACCAGCGACTCCTTTCTTGAACGGTCACCGCCCCACATGGCGCGAATCTGCGGCATGGTCACGTGGCTCTCGTCCACGACGAGCAGAAAGTCCGACGGGAAATAGTCGAGCAAACAAAACGGCCGTTGTCCCGGCAATCGCCGGTCGAAGTAGCGGGAGTAGTTTTCAATACCCGAACAGTATCCGAGCTCCCGCATCATTTCCATATCAAATTCGGTACGCTCCTTCACGCGCTCAGCCTCGGCCAGACGTCCTTCCTTGATAAAGAAGTTGATTTGCGAGGTGAGATCATCCTGGATTTCGCGCATGGACTGGGTAAGTACATCACGACCGGTTACAAAAAGGTTGGCAGGAAAAATGGCGATTGCCTTGTCATTTGAAAGCTTCTTGCCTGTATCAGGCTCTATCCGCTGAATTTCCTCAATTTCGTCCCCGAAGAAAATAATGCGGTAGGCGAAGTCGGCATAGCCTGGGAAAACATCCACCGTATCACCCTTCACACGGAAAGTACCCCGCACAAAATCAGCCTCGGTACGGCTGTACAGGATCTCCACCAGCCTGAATAAAAACTGGTTGCGACTGACGATATCGCCTACTTTGGCACTTACAATGCTTTTTTTATACTCATTGGGATTACCTGCACCATAAATACAGGACACAGATGCCACCACTACCACATCACGCCGCCCGCTCATCAGGGATGATACGGTATGCAGGCGCAGCTTTTCAATCTCTTGATTGATCTGCAAATCTTTTTCTATGTAGGTATTGGTAGTGGAAATAAATGCCTCGGGCTGGTAATAATCGTAGTAGCTGATAAAGTACTCGACGGCATTATTGGGGAAAAACTGCTTGAACTCTCCATAAAGCTGGGCAGCCAGCGTTTTGTTATGACTGAGTACCAGTGTAGGCTTATTGACCTTGGAAATTACATTGGCCACAGTAAAAGTCTTTCCGGAACCGGTAACCCCCAGCAATGTCTGCGCCGGATCGCCGGACTGGATTCCAAGAACTAATTGGTCAATTGCAGCGGGCTGATCGCCGGTAGGCAGGTATTGGGAAGTGAGTTCGAAGTCCATATTTAGTTGTGAAGCCGTATGGGATAACGCATTTCAAAGGCAGATTAGTTTCTTTGAAATGCGTCCCCGATATGTCCTACACAGCTTCTTCGAGCACTGTTTTCGCATTCTCAACGGCTTTCTTTTCTTTCCAGTGCTGCCAGTCCAGTCCGAGCAGCTTGGTCATGCTTTTGTCCACAAACGTATGGCGCACCAGGTTCATTCCACCGCGTACTGCTGTGAAAATGGAATTATTGGCTCTGAGTGCCAGGCTGAATCCACCGTCTACATAGCGGATGTAATGCCACCAGAGTGACGGAATAAAAATCGTTTCGCCATGGTTCAGGATGGTCTCGTGCCCCACGGCGCCTTTCAATGCCGGGAAGCGCTCGTAGTCTGGCTTCAACGGATCAACCTTGCTCATTACCGTGAATGGGTGATGGTACAGCCTTTTGCTTTCTTCCGGTGAAAACAGGATTACCTGCTTGCGCGTCTGAAACTGCGTCAGGAACACGTTGGAGCAATCCATATCATAATGCAGACTGGTAATGGAACCTTCTCCGCCAAAAAAAACGAACTTATAGGATTTAAGAAAACCATCCATAATCGTCGGAAAACGAATATCATTGGCCAGCTCAGGTGCTTTTTTAAAGATATCAAAAAGAAAAATCCTGAGGTCCGTAGGCCCCTGCTCGATCAGCGACAGGTACTCACCAAACTTCATGGTCTTTGCAATCTGGAAGTATTTGTCGGCGTCGTGCATGTGATTGTCCACGAGAGGCACATCCAGGTTGCCGTGATTTTCACGGAGCCAGTCAAAGGTCCACTTCTGTACCGCAGGCCAGTCCTTCGCCAGGTCCGTAAAAACGACTGGCCGGCTGGGTTTCAAATAATTTTCTATAAATTCCTCGCGGGTAAGTCCGCTTCGTTTTTCAATAGGCATCAACTTCATAACAGGAACCGAATAAATGTGGTAATCGATTAAAGTATATTACTGTTAAAACTAACGCTAACAGAGTGAGGAATGTTCTTGTCAACACGTCATCATCTGGTCAAATGTATTAAAGAGAATTTGAAAATATAAATTTCATCTTCAATAAAAATAAAAGATCAATAATATATATAGAGTTAATAGAATATGCTGATTATCTACATGTAAACACCACAGTCTTTCCTTTCAATTACTTCATTTTCCAAACCTTTCATACAGATCCTTCTTATGGATAATGTTAAAATTCCAGTCGGGCACCAGCAGGTAATGCCTTACCTGATAATAGATGGTGCCGCGGCTTTTCTCGACTTTATCACCGTCGTATTTACTGCCGAAACCCTCTCCATCCACCATCAGGATGATGCTGTGCTGATCAGGCATGCAGAAGTACGCATCGGGGAAAGCTGCATCATGTTTGCCGATAAAAATGAGACCTGGCCCGCACAAACCGGCAGCCTCTTCATTTATGTAAAGAATGCGGATGATACTTACCAGCTTGCGCTGGAAAACGGAGCAACCAGCGTGATGGAGCCCGCCGACCAAAGTTACGGACGCAGCTGCGGGATAACCGATCCTGCCGGAAATACATGGTGGATTACCTCGGTGCTATAAACTTTACCTGCAATGATCAATTACCACGACAAAATATTTGTACCGCTGCATAATTCTGAAAACGGCGAGGTGGACCTGGAAATGAAATTCCATTATCAGCAGCAGGGTAACATTGTGACCTGTACTTACTCCGGCGCCAATATCCGCAGCGGGCACCTGATAGCGCTTGTTGACGACTTTGGCGTGCTGGACATGCGTTATCACCAGATTAACCTGAAAGGTGAAATTACAACCGGAAAGTGCCGCTCCGTGCCCGAGCAACTTCCGGACGGAAAAGTTCGTATGCATGAAAAATGGCAGTGGACCTCGGGCGATTTTTCCGCAGGAGAGTCTTTGCTGCAGGAAATCTGACTATATGAACATGCTTACCCGCAATGCACTGATTATTTTTCTACTCCTTTTCAATGCAGCACTGGCCAGCGCACAAACCAGCCGCATTGTTTCGGGCAGTACGGAATTCAGCGTAAAATTCATACTTGGAACGTGCCACGGAACATTCGGTGCGCCCAAAGGGAAAGCTGTATTTTCCGAGAAAAACCCCGAAGCTTCCACATTTGACATGACGGTGGATGCCGCCAGCTTCAAGACCAATAGTGACTCCCGCGACCGGGACATGAAGAGTGAAAAATACTTTTATGTAGACAAGTTCCCTCAGATCCGGTTCAGATCCAGTAAGGTAGAACAGGTTGGCAAGCAGTACAATGCTACCGGTACGCTCACCATCCGCGATGTTTCCAGAACAGTTACGCTTCCATTTACAGCCGTAAAAAATGCTGACGGCCCCATGAAGCTTGCAAGTACCTTCGAGCTCAACCGCCTGGACTATCACATCGGTGAGAAAGACTGGAAATTGAAAGACATCGTCACGGTAACCCTCACCGCAGTGCTCCGCTGAAATACAGGCTTCCAGATATTTAAACTACATCCTTGTTTGAAATTAGTCTAAATAATCTTTTCTTTGCTCATCTATTTAAAATTAAACTAAATAAATGAAGCACCATTTATTAGTTCTCCTGCTTACTTCCGCTGTAAATACTTCCCTGGCCCAAGATGCCCGGGAAGATTCTGTCCGGACCAGTGAGCTCAAAGAAGTGGTAGTGACGGCCACCCGTACAGAAAAAATGCTGTCGCAGCTACCGGTACCGGTTATGCAGATTACTTCTTCGGAGATTAAAAACCGGGGAATGGTGCGTCTGAACGAGATTTTAGCAGAACAAACCGGTCTGGCGATCGTGACTGACCATGGTAAAGGAATTCAGATGCAGGGTTTTTCGCCAGAGTATACCATGATTCTGATCGACGGAGAGCCGGTGATTGGCCGCACCTCGGGCACGCTCGAACTTTCGCGTATAACCACTACGAACATTGAAAGGATCGAAATTGTAAAAGGCCCGTCGTCCTCATTGTACGGGAGCGAGGCGATGGCAGGCGTGATTAATATCATTACACAAAAACCCCATGACGGATTCAAAACCGCATTATCAGCCCGGTATGGCACCAATAACAGCACCGATCTGTCGGTAGAAAGCAGTTTCAGGAAAAACAGGTTTGATATCGGCGGGTTTGTCAACCACAACAGCAGCTCGGGTTACGCACTGCGACCAGAAACGGGTACCCACACGGTTTCTCCTTTTGCCGCCTGTACATTCCAGGTGCGGTCGGGCTTCAAGGTGAATTCCAGGTCAGACATCCGGTTTTCGGGCCGGTACTTTGAGAGCGGGCAGGATGACCGCTACGTTACTGAAAACAGGTATGCGGGCGGAAGAGGACACGAACAAAATCTCAGCCTGGCGCCTTCGTACCACGTGCGGTTCTCGGACAAGCTGAATGCCTCTGCGCGGTTTTACCATTCGTTTTATAAAACAAAAGCAGCCTACCATTACGAAGACGATCATTCACTTTTCGATCAGTCGTATTTTGATCAAACCTTTACACGCATCGAATTACAAACCGACTATACACCCGTCAAAAATGTGAAGGTAACACTGGGCGGCGGGGCCGTACACGAGACGGTAGAAGCCACCCGGTATGAACATTTACAGGCATTTAACTCAGGCTATGGATACTTCCAGGCCGACTGGATGCCTGTGGATCGTATGAGCATCATTGGTGGCGGGCGATTTGACGCGCACAGCCAGTACAAGTCGCAGTTCAGTCCCAAGCTGGCTGCAAGCTACCGGCTGACCGACCGGCTCATGGTACTGGCCTCGGCAGGAAAAGGCTACAAAGCGCCGGACTTCCGCCAGCTTTATCTCAATTTCAGCAATGCAGCGGTCGGGTACAGCGTGTTCGGCTACATCGGACTGGCCGAGCGGCTCGCTGAATTACAGCGCAGCGGACAGATCGAGAAAGTACTGATCGATCCCGCCAGCCTTGCAGAGCTGAACGCAGAAAGCTCCACTTCTTTCAATGCAGGAATGCGGTATAGTCCCTGGTCAGACTTCCATATTACCATTAATTTTTTCAGAAATAATATCAAAAACCTGATCAACACGCAGGCAATTGCACTTAAAACAAATGGTTTGTTTGTGTACTCCTACTTCAATCTCAACAGTGTAATCACGCAGGGAGCTGAAACCGAAGTCTCCTGGTCGCTCGGGCGGCACTTCGAGGTAGCTACGGGATTTCAGCTTCTTGATGCATTTGATGAGGCCGAGCGCGACAAGGTCAAAGCAGGGAAGGTGTATACCAAAGATGAGCAAAACCACACGAGGCTTGTGAAGCCGGGAGAGTATGGCGGGCTGTACAACCGGTCGAGGTATATGGCCAATGCACGAATGTCTTACAACAACCCTGAAAAAGGCATTACGATATCTGTCAGAAGCATTTACAGGGGCAAATACGGTATCAGTGATACAGATGGAAATGGTATCCTGAATGCGGCGAACGAATATGTGAAGGGCTATAACCTGCTCAATGCATCAGCCTCCAAAAGCCTGCTGAAAAACCGGCTGCGCATACAGGCGACTGCCGAAAACCTCCTCGGTTACACAGACAAAGCCTCGGTCAGCAACCTGCCGGGCCGCCTGCTGTACGGCGGCGTGAGCTACAATTTCTGAAACTTAACAATCAATTCATATCTACAACCGCAATGAAAAATCTACGTCTCCAATCCATTTGTATCCTTGCCGCGTTTGTTCTGATGTTTTCTGCATGCAGCGACGATGACAGCGACGGGCCGGCTGTTACGCCCGAGCTGACCATCCACGAAGTGAAGGACCTGGACGGTTCGGCCGAGTCCAGGAAAGACAGTGTATTTTTCAGTTTTTCACAAAACAAAGAGGTAAGTGCGACGGAAAACTGGGACCTTAAATTTAAGTCCACCACGATCTCAACCAGCGGTACTGCCCAGGTAGTAGCTTTAACCGACGGCACTTTGTTTGACTCTTATACGACTGCACCCGCAGCAGGGTACACCGCCAACGCCATTGCAGGCAGCGGGTCGTGGTACAACTACACCGCTGAAACTGAGCCCCAGCATGCAATCCTGCCGGTACCGGGCAAGATCATTGTTGTAAAAACAAAAGATGGTAAATATGCGAAAATGGAGATGATCAGCTACTATAAAGGGAATCCAGGTACTAATTCGGAAACTTTCAAGGATCTTACCAGAAGGCCGGCCGGTAAAACATATACTTTCCGGTATGCATTTCAGGCCGACGGGTCCACAAACCTCAAATAGTATTTCCAACCGTAAGGCTTACAGGCTTGTGTGAAAAAAGAGCCAGCAACGTTTCAGGCGTTGCTGGCTCTTTTTACTTATATATTCAAAACCCGAGCGCATTCAGGGTAACCTAGCAGGTATGCCGCTTATTTTTCGAGAATGGTTTTCAGGTTCTTCAGTCCTGCCTCAAAATCCTTCCCGACCATCTTATCCAGATCGATAAAAGGCAGCATAACGTTCATGGGTATAGGCATTGCTCCGGTGAACCCCCAGCGGACCCGGGTCGAGGCCGAGTCGGTTGCTTCTGTGATCATGTACGCATTGCTGGTGCTTTTAAAAGGCTCGATAAACCGTAGTTCCGTATCAATGCGTTTGCCTTCTTCCACATGCTTGATCTCCTGCTCACCTTTGCCTACCTCTTTGTTGCCACGCCAGGTCGTCACAAAGCCGGGCTCTCCGTCAATACCGATATACTCCTTTACGATATTCGGATCACGCTGCATCCATACGCTCCACTGATCCTGATTTTTAAGGGATCTAAGGTACTCAAACACCTTTCCTTTCGGTCTGTGAATGACAATATCCCGCTCTACGGCATAACTTTTCGGCATGATCACGGCTATAATCAGGAACACTGCAATGATCCCCGTGACGACGTAAATGGCTTTTTTCATGTTTTGATGGCTATGAGGTGAATAAATGTACTTGTACTTTACTTCATCAATATCCTCGATCACACCCACCCGCTTCATCCCTGCTTTTTCCAACACCCGTACCGAGGCTGTATTATCGACATTTACATAGGCTGCTACCGTCCTGGCTTTCAGCTGCGTCAATGCAAACCGGATCAGGGCCGATGCGACTTCTGTGGCAATGCCCTTGCCCCAGTGCTCTTCCATGACGCGGTAGCCGATTTCAATATCAAAGCCCGACCAGTCCAGCTTGGCCATGCCAATCAGCTCTCCCGATTGCCGGTCCTCAATCAAGTACCTGCCTAAGTGTGAATCCGGGCCATATTCAATAAGAAAACTTCTCAGCATTTCGTCCGATTCCTTCCGGGAAAGCGCGTAGCCGGTGACAAACTTCATCACTTTTGCATTGTTGCTCAGCCGGTAATACTTATCGCCATCGTCAGAGGTGATTTTATGCAGCGCGAGGCGGTCAGTAATGATGGGTGTCACTGCCATTCCCCATTCTTTTTTTTACAGAAAATACCATTGCCCGATTTTACCGGCAATACGCTGGTCTTGCTACATTGAGCAGGTGAGTCTTTATCAATAAATATAGATTTTCCCCGGTAAAGTTTCATTCATCATCTGTTTAATCTTACAAAATTTTTCAGAAAAGCGCAGTTGCACAGAGATTGAGTACTCTAAAATTGTTTTGTTAACACTCATTAACAAGAAACGAAATTTGGTTTAAACATTCGAATTGTTACATTTGGATTATTGCGGTTTTCTATTGCGATTCCGTTTCAATAGTCCCAGTTAATCTTGAATTCATTATAAAAGTATGAATTTTTAGTGTTCTGATTTTCCATCAGCATCATGATAAAAAAGGCTTTTGTATTGTTTTTTTGCTTTATGCAACTTCTTGCTTTACCCCTCACGGCGGCAAAGCACGGGGCTACATGCAACCTGGAAATTGGGACTTCCGGCTTTTCACCTTTTTCAGTCAGAGCCGCCGACAAAATCCATTCTCCCATAATCGTTGACGACAGTATCTGCACGGAGGAAACGATCGTGCGGGCCGACGAATCTGAATGGAAAGATAACCTGTCGGAATTGCTGGGCTACCGGCATTCCACCTACCGTTTTCTCAGTCTGATTGTACATGCAGCCCCGTCATTTTACTTGTCCGGGGTTACAAAAGCAATACGCGAAAGCCTTATTTTAAGTCCGGCAGGCAAAGGCCTCGTACCTCTTCCCGATTACTACTCATTTCTGCACCGGCTCTGCCCCTTCTGAGCACCGCGCCCTGACGGGCTATTGACTTCAAAACTTTGCTGTTACATAGGCTTGATGCGCACGTACTGCTGCCTAAGTCTGCCCATTCATTATTTCCGATTTGCAATGCACGTCCCTGCGGAGGCATTGCGGCACCCTGTATTTGCTAATTTATAACTACTCATCATGAAAAATTTTCATTGGCCGGTGCTATGCATCCTGGGCCTGCTGTCGTATGGCTGTGCTTCCAAAAAACAAAGTGAAGCCGGCAGCAAAGACAGTATTATGACCATCCCCGTCACCGAGTTGAAGCCGCAGAAAACACAGCTGCATCGTGAATATGTCGGCAATATTCACGCCGTCAGAAATGTAGAAATATACGCCCGAGTTAAAGGTTACCTGGAAGAAGTGTATGTGGACGAAGGAAAGGATGTAAAAAAAGGACAGCTTCTTTTCCGTATTAACAATGAAGAATATGCTACGCAGCTCGCCAAAGCCAAAGCCAATCTTCAAAGCGCCGTAGCCGAGGCTAAAGGTGCTGAGCTGGAACTCCGCAGGATAAAGCTGCTGGCCGATAAAAATGTAATTTCCAAAACAGAGGTTGATGTAGCGGATGCCAAACTTGCTGCTGCCAATGCACGCATTGAAGAGGCCCGCTCCGAGAAATCCAATGCCGCTCTGCAACTGGCGCAAACAGAAATCCGTGCACCCTTCGACGGTGTGATCGACCGCCTTCCCCACAAAATGGGAAGCCTGATCACTGAAGGTACCCTGCTTACAACCTTGTCTGATACAAAAACCGTATTTGCCTATTTCAATGTTTCCGAAAACGAGTACCTGGAATATGTGAAGTCAAGAGGGAAAAACGAGCATGGCAAGGCAGTAGTGCAGTTGGAACTGGCCGATGGTTCGTTCTTCAGGCATAAAGGAACCATCGAAACTATGGAGGGTGCATTCGACGAAGGTACCGGCTCTATCGCATTCCGTGCACGGTTCAGTAATCCTGAAAAACTCCTCAAACACGGTTCCACGGGTACTATCCGGCTCACGAATACGGTAGAAAATGCGATCCTGATTCCTCAGAAGGCAGCTTTTGAAATCCAGGACAAAAACTTCGTGTATGTATTGGGGAAAGATAATAAGATCAAGACACGAAGCTTCGTGCCGCACTCCCGTCTGTCTACTTTCTATGTAGTCAAATCAGGATTACAATCGGGCGAAACCATTGTATATGAGGGCCTGCAGTCGCTGCGGGATGGGGCAACCATCAATCCCAAGACGGTTTCCCTGGACACGGCTGAGGTATCAACCGAAAAAATTGCAATCAGCGCCAGATAAGCGCCCTTCCTTCACCTGAACAGCAGATTATGTTTCAAAAATTCATCGAGCGACCGGTGCTGTCGCTGGTTATCTCCATATTTATAACCCTGCTTGGAATCCTCGCAGTGCTGGAACTGCCCGTTTCCCAGTTTCCTGATATCGTTCCGCCCTCTGTAGTCGTAACTGCCACATATACCGGTGCCAATGCCGAGGTGTGCGTCGATGCGGTGGCCGTACCCCTTGAAAAAGCCATTAATGGCGTACCCGGCATGACTTACATGACCAGCGTGTCCGGCAATGATGGTGTGACAACGATCAATATTTCTTTTAACGTCGGTGTGGATCCCGACCTGGCGGCCGTAAACGTGCAAAACCGCGTGCAAACGGTGATTGATGAACTTCCTGAAGAAGTGATCAAGGCCGGGGTGACCACCGAAAAGGAAGTAAACAGTATGCTCATGTACCTGGATATTATGAGCTCCGACACTGCCGTAGGCGAGGATTTCGTCTACAATTTTGCGGACATCAACATCCTGAAAGAGCTGAAAAGGATTGATGGTGTCGGGCGTGCACAGATCATGGGCAGCAAGGATTACTCTATGCGCGTATGGCTGCAACCCGACCGCATGAACAGTTATAATGTGTCGTCGGATGAAGTAATCCAGGCCATCCGCGATCAGAACGTAGTAGCAGCCCCCGGTAAAACAGGAGTAAGCTCCGGACGTGAAAAGAATGTATTGCAGTACGTTTTGAAGTATACGGGAAAACTATTTGAACCCGCTCAATATGAGAACATCGTACTGCGCTCCAATCCCGATGGCTCTATCCTGAAACTGAAAGATGTAGCCAAGATCGAATTCGGCACGCTTGAATATGATATGGCCTCCAAGTCCAACGGGCGACCATCCGCTTCGATCATGATCAAACAGCGCCCAGGATCCAATGCGCAGGAGGTTATCCAGAATATCAAAAATAAGGTAGCCGAGCTGAAAGCGACCACCTTTCCGCCCGGAATGGACTACTTTGTATCGTATGATGTTTCCCGCTTTCTGGATGCATCCATTCACGAGGTAATCCGCACACTCATTGAGGCTTTTGTGCTGGTAATCCTGATCGTTTACCTGTTTTTGCAGGATTTCCGCTCCACGCTCATCCCGGCCCTAGCCGTACCCGTGGCGCTCGTCGGGACATTTGCATTCATGCAGCTTTTTGGATTTTCCATCAACCTGCTGACGCTTTTCGCGCTCGTACTGGCCATCGGTATTGTGGTGGATAATGCGATTGTGGTCGTGGAGGCTGTCCATGCCAAGATGGCCGAAAAACACCTTGACGCAAAAACCGCCACCATCGAATCCATGAAAGAAATGAGCGGTGCCATCATAGCAATCACCCTGGTGATGTCGGCCGTATTTGTGCCGGTGGCATTCATGTCGGGTCCAGTGGGTATTTTTTACCGGCAATTCTCCATAACCCTCGCCATTTCTATTGTCATATCGGGTATCAATGCATTGACGCTCACGCCTGCTTTATGTGCATTGATGTTGAAAAATACGCATGGGCAACCTGTAAAAAACAATTTGCTCACCAGGTTTTTCAATGGGTTTAATAAAGGGTATGATGGTGTACAAAGTGGCTATCGCAGACTTTTGACCACTATCGTAAGCCGCCGGGTCATTACCATTGGCTTACTGCTGGCCTTCTGTGTGGCTACTTACGGGATCAACACCATTCTGCCCAGCGGGTTTATCCCTACGGAAGACCAGGGAGTGATCAATGTGAATGTTACTACCCCGGTGGCTGCCACCGTGGAAAGAACAGAGGCAGTTCTCGATGAAATCCAGAAAGTTGCCGAAAGCCTTGAACCCGTTGAATCCGTTTCGTCCTTGTCCGGATACAGCCTTCTTACCGAGTCGGCGGGCTCTTCGTACGGTATGGCGATGATCAACCTCAAACCCTGGGACCAGCGAGAGGCTTCTGTTCAGGATATTATTGCGGAAATGGAAGCAAAAACCAGGCACATCAAGGATGCGGAAATCCAGTACTTTCCTCCGCCTACGGTTCCGGGATTCGGTAATTCCAGCGGCTTTGAGCTCAGGGTGCAGGACAGGTCGGGTAATGAAGATTTGCAGAAAACGGCTGAGGTTACCAATCAGTTTGTCAAAGATCTTATGGCGACTCCGGAAATCTCGGCAGCATTCAGCAGCTTCGATGCCAGCTTTCCGCAATATATGATTCACGTGGATAATGATATTGCGGCGAAAAAAGGTGTTTCGGTTGACGTGGCAATGAGTACTCTTCAAACCATGATCGGCAGCTACTATGCTTCCAACTTTATCAGGTTTGGCCAGATGTACAAGGTCATGGTGCAGGCCGATGCGAGTTATCGTAAAAACCCGGAAGACCTTTTAAAGCTGTATGTCAAAAATAACCGGGGTGAAATGGTACCATTTTCCACTTTTATTACGCTGGAAAGGGTATACGGCCCCGAACTGCTCACCCGGTACAACATGTTTACATCCGCCATGATCAATGGCGATGCTGCCCCGGGCTATTCAAGCGGTGATGCCATCAAGGCTGTGGAGCGTGTGGCGGAAGAGAAGCTGCCGCGTGGTTTTACGTACGAATGGTCGGGGATGACGCGTGAAGAAATCCTTTCCGGCAATCAGGCTGTTTTCATTTTCGCGATCTGCCTTGTGTTTGTATACCTGCTGCTTGCGGCCCAGTATGAGAGCTTCCTGCTGCCGCTGCCTGTCATTCTTTCCCTGCCTACCGGCGTCTTTGGTGCATTTCTCGCATTGAAGCTGCTCGGTTTGGAAAACAACATCTATGCACAGGTTTCCCTGGTGATGCTGATTGGTTTATTGGGTAAAAATGCGATCCTGATTGTAGAATATGCCATTATCCGCCAGAAGGAAGGACGGTCCGTTCTTGACGCTGCGCTGGAAGGTGCTACCGAGCGCCTCCGCCCTATCCTGATGACGTCGTTTGCCTTTATCGCCGGGCTTATACCGCTTTGTATTGCATCGGGCGCAGGTGCATTGGGTAACCGGTCTATTGGGACTGCGGCAGCAGGTGGTATGCTCATAGGTACCTTGTTTGGAGTGATTATCATTCCGGGGCTGTATGTACTATTTGCAGGCATGGCTACCCGCGGTAAAACGCGCAAGCCGGCACCTGTCAAAGAAGAAGCAGTCCTTGAATAATCTCATGCAGGCTGCCTGGTCAGCCTGCACTTTTACCTTGATTTTACACGAATGAAAACATATAAAAAATTCTATTGGCTGATCAGTGCGGGGCTGATTGCCATAGTATCAGGCTGTAAGCTTACAAAGCCCGTACAGCAACAAGCCCGTCTGAAAACCCCCGAAACATTTACAGGCCAGACAGACACTGCGAGTATTGCAGATATTCCCTGGAAAACGTTTTTTAAAGACGTGCGCCTGGTAGCATTGATAGACACGGCCCTTCACCACAACCTGGATTTAAAAATCGCAGCCCAACGTATAGAGATGGCACGTTCAGGCGTGTGGGCGGCTCATGGTGCAATGTTACCCGTGGTAGGTGCTGACATTTCCGGTGGCGGCAGGAAGTTCGGGGATTATACGATGGACGGGGTAGGAAATTACGACACCAATTTTTCGGAAAACTTGGATAATGACCGGCGCCTTCCCGCTCCATTCCTGCCCGACTATTTTGTAGGGCTCAGAAGTGGCTGGGAAGTGGATATATGGGGAAAACTAAAAACCCAGAAACGTGCTGCTTATAACAGGCTGCTCAGCACCGAAAAGGGACGTCAGGCGGTGATTACAGGACTTGTGGCCGAGATTGCCAACAGCTATTATGAGCTGACTGCATTGGATTCCGAACTTGAAATTATTCACCGGAACCTGGCTTTGCAGGACTCTGCCTCTCAAACCGTAAGAATACAGAAAGAGGCCGGGCGGGCTACGGAGCTGGCTGTTCGCCAGTTTGATGCTCAGCTGCTTAATACCCGAAGCATGGAAGTAGAGATACACCAGAAGATCATTGAAAATGAAAACAGGCTTAACTTAATGCTGGGGCGTTTTCCACAGGCTGTTGAAAGAACACCTATTCAAAACCTTGTTCTTCCGGATGGTATTCAGGCCGGGTTCCCGGCAGCGATGCTGCGAAGAAGACCTGATGTACAGGAAGCCCAGTGGAATCTGCAGGCAGCTTACTCGGAACAACAGGCAGCCCGCCTTGCTTTTCTTCCCTCGCTCAATATTACCGCGTTTATTGGTCTCAATGCATTTAAAAGCAATTTGTTGTTTAATCCGGGCTCTGTCGCGTACAGTGCACTGGGTGGTCTAACCGCTCCGCTGGTCAATCGAAGAGCATTGAAAGCAGGACAAAAACGTGCAGAAGCAGCCAGCCTGGAAGCATATTATGGTTATAATAAAACCGTATTGAATGCATTTCAGGAAATAAGTACCGGACTGAAAAAGCTGGAAAACAGCAGAAAGATCGGCAATTTTAAAACACAGGAAGTAGCCGTACTGCAGGGAGCCGTTTCGGTTTCCCGGGACCTTTTTATAGGAGGATATGCCAATTACCTGGAAGTAATTACCGCACAGCGCAGTGTTCTGGATGCAGAGCTGACCCTCACCAATGCCCGCCGCGATCAGTTTCTGGCATTGATCGAACTCTACCGTTCGCTGGGTGGTGGCTGGGAATAATTTGGTTACAGATGATTGTAAATCAGGTGCTTCATTAATCTTTCATGAAGCGCCTGATGGCTTCATCGTCCAGCGAGCCATAGTAAATGTGATCGTTAATGATAATAGTGGGAGTAGCATTGAGTCCCAATGCACGAAGCTTATTCATATTGTCTGTTATAGCTGATTTCACCTCACCGGATTTCAGACACAACAAGCAATCATCATTCAACCCCCATTGCCGGGAGCGTTCTATAAGATCCAGACTATCTGCAATGGCACTGTCATATAACAGATCATAGGTTTGCCAAAACTTGTTTTGTTTTGCTGCACATGTTGCAAGCAGTACCGGCAGAGTAACCGATGACGACAATAAGATAGTATTAAATCGAAATGAGTCTCTATAGCGTTCATATAGCATTTTGAAATCCGGTGCTTTGCGACGACAAACAGCACAATTAAAATTAGAAACTATTGTGATCGTATTTTTGCTGTTTACATTACCCCGGGTGTAAACTTGAATACCCCTTAAATCAACCTTCGGACTGACAGGTTTTTTCAGCAGAAACTTTACACCATGTTTATCCCTCAATGCTCCGAGAAACTGAATTTTTAAATGCTTTTCATAACTGTTTTTCAGTATTCTCTTGCCTTCGGTACTATGCAGCGGAAGTAGCACGAATGGATTTGCTTCATCCACTACACCAGCTTGTAATGAATTGTCTGCTATGTACTGTTTTAGAGTAGTTGTTTCTGCGAGCTTCCTTGTTTCGGCCGCTAGAAGGGAATCTACTGAAATGTTTCGCGCTTGGGCTTCAAGCTGAAGTAACTTCATATTAATAATTTCGTCAGCCGCGATTGCACGCGTTTCGTAAATAGCTGAGAGATATTCATGCAATGAATTACCTACCAGATTATCAACTTCATCAAGATAAACTTTCTGCCCACCTGCTTCTGCAACAATCTCTGCCGACCTTTTACAGCTTAGAAAAAATAGCTGAAATATTAAAACAAAGTTTATACAGGTACGCTTCATAATGGTATTTCAAGTATAATGCTATCGTACCCGTCTGATATTAAAAGTCGTATTACCTGGATCATTAGTCCTGTCCACGCCAAAACCTTGTACGTAACTTGCGTTTGTCACCGCATTGGTATTCCAGTCAACGGAATATAGTTGATTGGCATTATTGTTATTTTCATCATCTGTTTTCAATGTGCCGCTGCCACCTGCGATGACCGGAGCGGAGAATGTTCCAAAAACACCATAGCTGAAACCAAGATCCGGAAATTGCGCATCCTGGTTTGGCCCCGGCGTGGTATTTCCTGATATCGCCCAAAATTGCAAGTTTGTCCCTTTGCTGTTAATAAAGCTTGGACTCAAATCCCCCTCAGCCAAGGCATTCTTATTATTCTTGTCCTCATTGTCCATGTATACATTCCATACTCTTGGCTCCATGTAGAGGCTCTTATTATTTCCAAATCTCACCAACAGGTACTCGGTAGGCTTATTCAAAATCATAAATCTAAATACGCCGCCATATACGACACATAGTGTATGCCAGCTGTTACCATTCTGATCAACGGTCCAGGCACCTGTCCAGCCAGACCTTGAAGAACTTCCACCATCCTGATTATCCATAAAGAACTTAACCTTTTCTGTACCCGCAGGACAAGCGTCAACTGCCGGTATCACACCTACGGGGTATCCTTCAGACAAATTTCTGGTGACTTTATACCGGGTCTCAAAATTTTTCTGGTAAGCTTGTAATCGAGTTCGTACCTCGTTGATGACCTCGGCCGTAGCAAAGGTTTCAACCTCCTCATTACCGCCAACCTCTATTTTCTCCTGGCCGGCTACATACTCGGTTTCAATTTTACCGACTGCCTGGCTTATCAAACCAGTTTCCGGCGCCAGTACATCTTTTTGACAGCTCAGTACTGCAAGTATTATACAGGCCTGGACAAAACGAGTGGGGAAGACACTGCTAATCCCAAGAAAGTGCGTCATCATGTAGAAATAAATTAGTCAGTCCGATGACACAAAGAGACCTATTCCTGCATTCATCACAAAAAAATAACAGTTGTACTATACCCCTGAGGAGGTTGTATTTTACAACTTGGCTGTGGACTTGAATTATCATATTTTGCAGGCTAATACCCGCACACTTAACCGTATATAGCTGTATGTCAGGATTCAATGAAAAAATCAGGGCAATTAGAATGATGAAAGGAATCAAACAGATCGAGATTGCCCAGCTGCTGAATGTAAGACAACAATCCGTGAGTAAAATTGAGAATGGACAGATACAAATAGGTATTGATACAGCAGAGAGGATAGCCAATTATCTTGGCTTTGCCACATCATCCGAGTTGGAGACATTCTATGAAAAATACATAGACAAAAAAAGCAATGATCAGGAATGACTTTCAAACAGGCATCAATCACCTTCTGCTCATTCGTCTCCGGCGCCTGATCAATAGTGTGCTACCTATCTTAGCCTTTTTTAGATATTGGCATACTGTTCTCACCATTCATTTTCTGCTTAATAAAAATTCACACTATGCCATCAAAGCCACAAATAAGCCTTTTTGTGTGCCTCATTTTATTATTAGCAGCTTTGTTCATTATACGGGTCCCGGGTACTAAAAAGAGTTGTGTATCGACCGATGCGCGGAATGTAAAAAATCATATCAGGTTGAATATCTTATTTCATAACCTGCGACAGGAATGTATGTCCAATAATTACGATCAGGCCGGCAGTACTATGCTGGATATCCGGCAGGAATGGTCCTACATTGATCTGAATATGCACAAAGATGCGGCATACTTTCCCTCAGACAGCATTAAGACGCTTGACTCCCTGGTAGCACAATTATTCGTAAGGCAGCGGGATGCCGCACTGATGCGTTTGGTTTTAAAAGAAATAAAACGCGTAAACGAGAAACTGGATCAGGTAAATGAATAAAAAAAGGCCGCTTCTTCCGAAGCGGCCTTTGATAATGAACCTTGTCTTACTTTTTCTTGGCACCTGCCAGGCTTGGCTCTTTGGCGACTATGATGTAGTCAACCAGCATACGGCCTGTTTCTGTAAGGTAGATATCCTGTTTCTTCTTCACCTCTTTCGGCGTTTGCGAAGCAGTTGTTTCTTCCTCATCGTCTTCGCCGGTCACATTGTCTTCACCAATCTGCTTCATGGCAGCTCTTTTCTTTTCTGCCTCATCCCGCTCTGCTTTCCGCTTCGATTCCTGTAACGAAACAACCTTGTTTTCTCTGGCTTCCTTAAATTCAGCCAGGGTTTTAACCAGTGTTTTCAGTTCTCCGTCAGTTTTCAGACGCTGGCTGTACTTATCTTTTACCTGCTCAATAATCTTTGGATTGACTTTGTTGGTCAGCTCGTACTTGGACGATGCAATCTGATCCCAGGGCAAAGCACTTGGCTGAGATCCTTCACCGTACTCATTTACCTTGAATGCAGTAGGAAGTTCCAGATCCGGCACAACACCTTTCAGCTGCGTACTGCTTCCATTAATCCGATAGAATTTCGCAACGGTAAGTTTAACCTGTCCAAGCTGATCCGTTTCTTTCGGCACCCACTGGTTCAGGTCGATCAAAGTCTGAACAGTACCTTTTCCATATGTTTGCTCACCTACGATCAAGCCTCTTTTATAATCCTGAATAGCTGCGGCAAATATCTCAGAAGCCGAAGCGCTGAAACGGTTCACCATGACGGCCATCGGTCCGTCGTAAGCGATGGTAGGATCATTATCAGACTGTACTTCAATCTCGCCCTGGCCCTCTTTTACCTGAACCACCGGACCGCGGTTGATAAACAATCCTGTCAATGATACCGCCTCGGTCAGTGACCCGCCTCCATTATTACGAAGGTCAATCACCACTCCGTCCACATTGGCCTGCTGCAACTCGCCGATCAGCTTTTGTACATCGCGGGTAGTGCTCGAAAATTCTTTTTCACGATGCTGTGCACCTTCAAAGTCACGGTAAAACAGGGGAATGTCGATCACCCCGATTTTGTAAGCTTTATTACCCGAATTGATGGATACAATCTCACTTTTTGCACGCTGCTCTTCCAGCTTGATCTTTTCCCTTACCAGCCGGTACTCTTTCGGAGCTGCTCCGGGCAATGCATCGGCCGAGATGACCTGCAAGCGTACCACAGTTGATTTCGGGCCTTTGATCAGCTTTACAGCATCGTCCACAAACCAGCCGACAATGTCAACCATTTTCCCTTCGTCACCCTGTGCAACCGCAACAATCTTGTCCTCTTTTTTAAGCTGTTTTCCTTTAAATGCAGGACCACCTGGAATTACCTCCACGATCTTGATGTAGTTATCCTCTTCCCTCAGAAGTGCTCCGATACCTTCCAGTGACTGACTCATTTCCTGCTTGAAACGGTCTGCGGAGGTAGGCGCCATGTAACTGGTGTGAGGGTCCATGGATTCCGCATAAGCATTCATGAACATCTGGAAAACCTGCTCGGTACGAATGCGGCCCAGCGCACGGTCACGGGTTTTGTAGCGGTCACGCAGCGTACTGATGACGGCTGTATCCGCTTTACCTGACAATTTCAGGTCCAGCGCCTCGCTTTTCAGGTACTTGCGCCAGGTATCATTAAGCTGGTTCGTATTGGTTGCCCACGCAGCTTTTTCACGGTCTGTATCCATAGACTCGTCTGCTGTAAAGTCAAATGGCTTGGGCTCTTTCAACAACGTCTGGATATACTCACTGCGCTCTTTGTAGCGCTTTCTGAATACATTGTACATCTGAAAGGGAACATCCAGCTCCTGGTTCAGCAGGTAGTCGTCAAAAGAATTTTTGTACTGGTCAAAATCCTTGATATCCGAGCTGAGATAGTACAGCTTGCCATGATCTATGGCATCAATGTACTTATCAAAGATCGCTGCCGAGAGCGAATCATTGAGTTTTGTCTTTCTGTAATGGTAGCCTGATAAAATACGCGTAGTCAATCCCTCAGCTTTGAACTGAGCCGGTATTGGCTTGATATCCTCATCCATTGAAACCTCCACGGCAGGGCGAAGCGCTGCTTGTTCGTGAACAGGGCCGCGCTGCCATCCAAGCAAAACAACCGGTATAAGAGTGATTAGGTACTTTTTCATTAGCTGAACGTTGCTATTTAACGATTTCTAATAGTTCGACCTCAAAAACCAAGGCTGAATAAGCGGGGATCTGAGGTCCTGCTGCCCGCTCGCCGTACGCCAGCTGATAAGGAATAAACAACTTCCATTTGGAACCTACCGGCATCAGCTGCAATGCTTCGGTCCATCCTTTAATCACACCATTCACAGGAAATTCCACCGGCTCTCCGCGATCTACCGAACTGTCAAAAACCGTTCCATTGGTAAGTGTTCCGTGGTAATGTGTTTTTACTTTATCCGTGGCAGCCGGTTTGGGGCCGTCACCGGTTTTGATTACCTGGTACTGCAGTCCGCTTTCGGTAGTCACCACACCAGGCTTCGTCTTATTTTCTTCCAAAAACTTTTCACCTTCTACCCGTACTACGGCACCTTTTTCCTCCATCATTTTCTGGAAATATCCTGCAATGAAACGGTTGGCATCCTCAGGGTTAAAAGCTGTCTTCTGCCCTTTAAGCGCCGCTGTAATGGTTTGGGTAAGCACATCGGTATTGATATCTGTAATTCCCTGAGAAGTTAACGAATTGGAAAAACTAACGCCGATTGCAGCACACAGGGAGTCAGCCTGGGTTTTGAGAACTGCCGGTCCCTGAGCAGTTTTAGTTGCTGAGCTTGTAGCGGTTTTTTTCACCGGAGTAGCTGGCTTCACTGTTTTTTTCGTAGTTTGAGCAATGCTTTGTCCTGATAGTGCTGCGATGAATAAAGCTGCAAAAATTGTTTTTCCTGATGTGAACATTAGACTGAGATGGTCGGTTAATTGATTCGTTTAACGTAAGTGATATTAACGAATTCAATTACAACAAAAACACAATTACTACCTAAAAAAGTTTTAGAAATGTTTGTCTGAATGCATGAACGGTAGTATGGAGTGGACGAAAACCAGCGGGTACGTCACCTTGGAAAAATCTAATTTTCAGCTGTATGTTTTAATTAATTTATACTTCAATAACCAAAATAAAGCCCTACCTTTGCGGCAGTTTTCGAAAAACTTACTACTATACTCTAAATAAGTTAATTATACTATGGTATCTGTCAGACCGGATGAAGTTTCGGCCATCCTGCGCGAACAACTTGCAGGCGCTCGATCAGAAGCAGAACTTGAAGAAGTAGGAACAGTCCTTCAGGTAGGTGACGGTGTCGCCCGTATTTACGGTCTTTCACAAGTACAGGCGGGTGAGCTGCTTGTGTTTGAAAACGGCCTTAAAGCACTCGCGTTGAACCTTGAAGAGGATAACGTCGGCGCCGTTTTGCTTGGGGACTTCAGTGATATTAAAGAAGGTGCAACTGTAAAACGCACCAAGGAAATCGCCTCTGTTAAAGTGGGTGACGGAATTATCGGTCGTGTTGTAAACACACTGGCTGAGCCGATCGACGGTAATGGTCCCCTTACAGGTGATCTTTATGAAATGCCGATCGAGCGTAAGGCACCCGGTGTGATTTTCCGCCAGCCTGTTACCGAGCCTCTTCAGACAGGTATCAAGGCGATTGATGCAATGATCCCTATCGGCCGTGGCCAGCGCGAGCTGATCATCGGTGACCGTCAGACAGGTAAAACTGCCGTGGCGATTGATACGATCATCAATCAGAGAGAGTATTTTGAAAAAGGTGAGCCGGTTTTCTGTATTTACGTAGCCTGCGGCCAGAAAGCTTCTACCATCAAGGGAATTGAAGGAACGCTTCGCAAGTACGGTGCCATGGATTACACGGTGATCGTTGCTGCGGGTGCTTCCGATCCTTCTCCAATGCAGTTTTATGCGCCATTTACAGGTGCTGCAATCGGTGAGTACTTCCGTGACACCGGCCGCCCTGCCCTGGTTATTTATGATGACCTTTCAAAACAAGCTGTATCCTACCGCGAAGTTTCCCTGCTGCTCCGCCGCCCGCCGGGTCGTGAGGCTTATCCGGGAGACGTGTTTTACCTGCACAGCCGCTTGCTGGAAAGAGCTGCGAAGGTGATCAATGACGATGCAATTGCTGCAACCATGAACGACCTTCCTCCTTCACTGGTAGGAAAAGTAAAAGGTGGTGGCTCACTGACAGCGCTTCCGATCATCGAGACACAGGCAGGTGACGTTTCGGCTTATATTCCTACGAACGTGATTTCAATCACTGACGGACAAATATTCCTGGAATCCAACCTGTTCAACTCAGGTATCCGTCCTGCTATCAACGTAGGTATTTCGGTATCCCGGGTGGGTGGTAATGCACAGATCAAATCCATGAAAAAGGTTTCAGGTACACTGAAACTGGATCAGGCGCAGTTCCGCGAGCTGGAAGCATTTGCAAAATTCGGATCTGACCTGGATGCTGCTACCAAGCTGGCTATTGACCGGGGTCGCCGCAACCAGGAAGTACTGAAACAGCCACAATATGCTCCTGTACCTGTTGAGATCCAGGTAGCAACGGTTTATGCATCTACCAAAGGATTGCTGGATACTGTGGATGTAAATAAGGTGAAAGAATTTGAAAAAGACTTTAACACCGTCATGGCAGGTCAACACAAGGAAACGCTGGCAGCCCTGCGTGCAGGCAAGCTCGACAACAGCGTAACCGACGTGATTGATAAAGTTGCCCGTGAAGTTGCTTCCAAATACCGTTAATCTGCGTTACGTATGGCAAGTTTAAAAGAAGTACGTAACCGGATCGTATCTGTCAACTCCACGCAGCAGATCACCAAAGCGATGAAAATGGTGGCTGCAGCCAAGTTGCGCAGGGCGCAGGATAACATCCTGCAGATGCGTCCTTACGCGCAGAAGCTGGGCGATATGCTTGCAACAGTCTCGTCGGGAGCTGAAACTGCGGCAGACAGTCCTCTGAAAACAGTAAGAGCGGTGGAAAAAGTGCTCATCGTTGTCGTGACATCTGATCGCGGTCTTTGCGGTGCTTTTAATACCAATATTGTGAAAGCAACCTTGCAGCTGATTGAGCTGAAATATGCCGCACAGGCCCGCAGAGGGAATGTGGAGATCTTTGCAATCGGTAAAAAAGGTGCAGAAGCTTTCGCACGCCGCGGATACACTGTCCACACAACGTATGCCGACCTTTTCGGAAGGCTGAGCTTTGTGGCTGTGAAGCAGGCGGCAGAAGAAATCATGAGAGATTTCTCCAGCGGTCGCTACGATGCTGTGGATGTTGTTTACAATGAGTTCAAAAACGTTGCTACTCAGATTATCCACGCTGATCCTTACCTGCCGATCGCACAGGAACAAAACGATGCAAAAACCAAAGGTCCGGAAGTGAACTACATTTTCGAGCCCGGTGAGGAACAGATTCTTGAAGAACTGATCCCGAAATCGTTGAAAATACAGTTGTACCGCGCAGTACTGGAATCAAATGCCTCTGAGCAGGGTGCCAGGATGACAGCTATGGATAAAGCAACTGAAAATGCGCAGGAGCTTTTGAAAGACCTCAAACTGGTTTATAACCGTACGCGTCAGGCTGCGATTACCAAGGAAATCCTTGAAATCGTAGGTGGAGCGGAAGCTTTGAAAAACTAATATTTGAAGTTTTAAGATCATACAAAACGAGCAGGAATCTCTCCTGCTCGTTTTTTTTATTTTACCAAAAAAAGGAAAATCCGCAATATTCACCCATTACGCAAGTTGAACTTTAAACAACTTAGACAACCTCATGATCCGGCCACGCCTTCTGACCTTACTCTTTTTACTGCTCTCTTCTGTTACATTCACCCAGGCCCAGACAATAGATGAAATTGTCAGCAAACATGTTGCTGCCATGGGCGGGGCCGATAAGCTTGCCAAGCTGCAAAGTGTCAAAATCAATGCGGAAATGGACGTGATGAACATGAAGGTGCCCATCCAGACTACGATCGTTCACAATAAGGGATTCAGGAGTGAAACCATCATACAAGGTATGACTATCGTGCAGGCTGTGAACAACACAGGTGGCTGGACGATCAATCCCATGACCGGCCAGACCAAGGCTACTGCCCTGCCCGAGGAAGCTGCGAAGTCCATGGTGGCCGAAACTGATCTGACCGGCCTGTACAACTACAAGCAAAAAGGTTATACACTGACACTGGACGGAGAAGAGGACCTTGCGGGAGCAAAGGTTTATAAGATAGGAATGACATTGAAAAGTGGTGTAAAAAGGGTCAACTATATTTCAAAAGACACTTTTTACATTCTCAAAATGGTAGTGCAGGCCAATATCAACGGGCAGGATATTATGTCTGAAAACAAGCAGTCGGACTTCCGGCAGGTGGACGGCATTTACTACCCCTTTACTTCCGAAGTAACTACCTCTGCGATGCCGGGGGCAACCATGGCGCTTAAGATCAGTTCACTCGAAGTAAATCCGAAGGTGGACGACAGTATTTTTCAGATGCCGCAGTAACATGATGATTTAAAATATAACTTCCCGGAGAAAATTTCTCCGGGATTTTTTTTGATTTAAGAAACTAATTCAGAAATTTACATGTATATACATTAAATGTATTTACATAAAAATTTACAGCACGATGGCAACTACAACTTGGGCGATTGACCCCACGCATTCCGAAATACAGTTTAAGGTAAAACACCTTGTGATTTCAACCGTAACCGGTTCATTCAAAAGCTTTCAGGGAACTGTGGAAGCAGATAATGAAGATTTTGACGGTGCTACTGTGAAGTTTGCTGCCGATGTGGCAAGCATTGATACCAATCAGACCCAACGTGATGAGCACCTCAAATCAGCCGACTTTTTTGACGCTGCTACGTACCCGCACCTGTCGTTTGAAGGTAAGCTGGCTAAAAAAAGCGGAGATGCCTATACTTTGAAAGGCGACCTGACAGTAAAACATATCACCAAACCATTTGAGTTTGATGTAGAGTACGGCGGTAACATGACCGACTTTTACGGCAACAACAAGTCAGGTTTTGAGATCGCAGGTAAAATTAACCGGAAGGAATTCGGCCTGGAATGGAGCGCGGTAACTGAGGCCGGCGGCGTGGTAGTAGGTGACGAAGTAAAACTGATCGCCAACGTGCAGGTAGTAAAACAATAAATATACGTAAACGCTCCTCTGACAGCGCGGATGTTTTCACACCGCGCTTTTTTTATGCATATCGTTTTCTTTTCCTTCAGAAATTGCAATCAATTAGAAAGTAAACCATAAGGGGAAAGCCGCTTTACATCGTCATAGATTTATATTCCGGTCCAAACAAAAGCTACATTGATCATTGAAACACGTGCCTATGCCCGCGCGGGATTGTTAGGCAACCCTTCTGATGGTTTTTTTGGAAAAACAATCTCCATTTCCGTAAGAAACTTCGGTGCGTCCATTTCCCTGTACGAGTCGCCCGAGCTGCATATCGAAGCCCAGCCACAGGATGTCAGTACATTCAAAAGCATATTTCACCTTCGTGACTCAGTAAGTATGCTTGGGTACAACGGAGGCATTCCGCTGATCAAGGCAGGCATCAAAAAGTTTGGTGACTACTGTGAAAACGAAGGTATCCGCCTTCCCAACCGCAACTTTACGGTCCGGTACCGCTCCTCGATTCCGCGGCAGGTGGGCATGTCAGGTTCCAGCGCGATCATCGTGGCTTTGTTCCGGGCATTGATGCAGTTTTACAAAGTGGAAATTCCACTGGAAATCCTGCCCCAGCTTGTGATGGTGACAGAAACGGAGGAGCTGGGCATTACAGCCGGCTTACAGGACCGCGTTATCCAATGTTACGAAGGCTGCGTGTATATGGATTTTGACAAAGAGATGATTCAGGAAAAAGGCCATGGCAGGTACGAGCGCATTGACCCTGCTTTACTCCCCAACCTGTATGTCGCCTACAATACCAATCTCAGCAAAGTATCCGGCAAGGTCCACAGCGACGTACGTACCCGCTAT
Source organism: Dyadobacter sandarakinus (assembly GCF_016894445.1). Classification (NCBI taxonomy): domain Bacteria; kingdom Pseudomonadati; phylum Bacteroidota; class Cytophagia; order Cytophagales; family Spirosomataceae; genus Dyadobacter; species Dyadobacter sandarakinus. The sequence goes on along the minus strand of NZ_CP056775.1, from coordinate 5,372,542 downwards.
GACCGGGGTGAGCAGGAAGTAATGGATGTACTGAACCAGATCGCAGGAAAAGCTGAGCAGGGAAAACAAGCCCTTCTGGAAGGCAGGGCGCACGACCTACACCAGCTGATGAATGAAAACTTTGATCTCAGGTGCAAAATTTACAATGTGCCCGAATCCAATAAAAGGCTGATCAATGCAGCCCGCTCATGCGGCGCGTCGGCTAAGTTTGCCGGCTCAGGCGGTACGATTATCGGCATTTATCACAGTGACGACATGCTCAACCAGCTTTTTGTGGAACTCAAAAAGTATGGAGCCAGGGTTATCAAGCCGTTTGTGGTTTAGGCAGTCGGCAGTCGGCAGTTAGAGCAAAATAAACTATCAACAGATTCTTACTTATTCTTTCAAAATAGAAAAGGCCCGAAGCGAAAGCTGAAAGCCAAAAGTCACTCATGATTCGTAAAGCCGTAATACCCGCAGCAGGACTAGGAACCCGCTTTTTGCCCGCTACCAAGTCAATGCCCAAAGAAATGCTCCCCATCATCGACATTCCCACCATTCAGTATGTGGTACAGGAAGCTGTCGACTCGGGCATTGAAGATATTCTTATTATTTCCGGAAAGGGAAAACGAGCGATCGAGGACCACTTTGACCGGAATGTGGAGCTGGAAAGCCGGCTGGAAGAAAAGGAAGATCTGATGTGGTTTAATGAAATGCGGCGGCTTGCTGATATGGCCAATGTGCATTTTGTGCGCCAGAAAGAGGCAAATGGGCTGGGAGATGCCATTTACTATGCGCGCCACCATGTGGGCAACGAACCATTTGCCGTCCTGCTGGGGGATACGATCATGGATTCCGTGATCCCTGTCACGCAGCAGCTCATGGATACTTATGAGCAATATGGCGGGTCGGTGATTGCCGTTGAGCAGGTACCTGCCGATAAGGTTAACCGCTACGGAATTGTGGGTGGCAACGCACTCAGCGACTCGATTATGGAGCTGAGTACGCTTGTGGAAAAACCAGCGATTGACCTGGCACCGTCCAACCTTGCGATCGCAGGGCGATATGTACTTACGCCGGAAATATTCAGCACCATTGAGCAGACACCCAAGGGCAAAAACAATGAGATCCAGCTGACTGACTCTCTTTTGCTGCTTTTAAAAAGAGAAAACATTTACGCCCACCATATTGAAGGCAAACGTCATGATATCGGCGACAAGCTCGATTACCTGAAAACGACCGTAGAATTTGCATTAAAGAGAAAAGAATTTGCCGTACCATTCCGGCAGTTCCTGGACGAACTGCTTGCCAATACAAACCATTGACATCATGCAAAAGCAGATCCTGCTCACCGGCGCATCGGGCAATCTTGGTCAGGCAGTCGTCAGTAAACTTTTGGGGTTGGACTACGGACTGCATGTAAGTCTTCGTTCCGGCAGGGAAAGTATTTTTGCAGGACAAAAAAACATGCACACCTACCCTGCCGACCTTACGTCAGTTGCAGAGGCCGGCAATTTTGCGGCAGCTGCAATTGCTGCGGCTGGCACGATTCACGCAGGTGTTTTTCTGGCGGGCGGATACGCTGCCGGCAAGCTGGAAGATACTACCGATGAGGATATTACCAGCATGCTGAACATCAATTTCTTCACAGCATTTCACCTTATCAAACCACTGTTCGAACATTTCAAAGCGAGTGGCGGAGGGCAGTTTGTCCTGGTTGGAGCACGCCCTGCAATCGTAGCAGAGCAGGGAGCTTCGAGCTTTGCTTACGCTCTTTCCAAATCGCTGCTTTTCCAGACAGCTGAAATGATCAATGCTACGGGAGAAGAGCATGACATTACAGCTACGGTAATCGTGCCGAGCATCATTGATACGCCGGACAATCGCAGCGCCATGCCGGATGCAGATTTTTCCAAATGGATCCCGGCAGCGGACATGGCCGAGGCAATTGCATTTACATTGGGAGCAACCGGAAGTAAAATGCGCCAGACCATACTTAAGCTTTACAACAACGCCTGAGAGGCATCCTACGACCGGCGATATGTATTTCAAACACCTGCTTACGCTGGCAACAACCTTGATGCTCTGCGGTTTTAATGCGCCGGGCCAGGATATTTATGTAGCGACTTCGGGTAATGATGCCAATGCCGGTACCCTATCGGCACCTTTGAAAACACTTGCCGCAGCACTTGCCAGAGTGCGCGTGCGTAAGTCTGCAAACGTTACCATACAAATCAGGCAGGGAACTTACTACCTTAATGAACCCCTCGTCATCACACCTGAGGTGACGCACTCCAAAGTCGTCACGATTCGTAATTACCAGAATGAAAAGGTGGTACTGAGTGCCGGCAAACGCATTACTGCGATATGGAAACAATTCAGCGGGCCGATCTGGATGGCCCAAGTCGAAGCGGATGCATTTGAAATGCTGTTTGTAAACGGAAAACAGCAGCACCTGGCACGCTATCCCGATTATGACAGTACCGCGAGGGTTTTCAACGGTACTGCTGCGGATGCACTATCGCCGGCAATTACCAGCAGGTGGAAAAGCCCAGCCGGTGGGTACGTACATGCCCTGCACTCGGGAGAATGGGGCAGCTTTCATTACAAAATCAAAAGCATTACGAATGGTACACCGGAGCTGGAAGGTGGCTGGCAAAACAATCGTCCCTCGCCGATGCACCCGAAGGAGCGCTTTGTAGAAAATATTTTTGAAGAACTGAATGCGGCCGGAGAGTGGTTTTTTGATCAAAAGAAAAAAATCCTCTACCTGATCCCGGAACCCGGAACCGACCTTAACAAAGCTGTCATTGAAAGATCAGACCTGAAACACCTTGCCGAGCTCAGAGGCACCACCACACAGCCCGTCAGAAATGTTACGCTTGCCGGTTTACAGTTTATGCATACCAAGCGGACGATCATGGAGCATTATGAACCACTCCTGCGCAGTGACTGGATGATTTACCGCGGGGGTGCAATCGTTTTGGAAAATACAGAAAACTGCCTGGTAAAAAATGCGGCCCTGACAAACCTGGGCGGGAATGCGGTGATGTTTACCGGTAAAAATAAAAAGTCGGGCATCATAGGGTCACACATTTACCAGATCGGGTCAAGTGCAATTTGCTTTGTAGGCGACAGCTCAGCGGTGCGATCACCCGCATTCGGGTACGAGCAATTTATTCCGGTTGATCAGATAGATAGAACGCCCGGCCCTAAAAATGACCACTACCCGCTCCAATGCTTCGCCCGGGACAACCTGATCCACGACATCGGGCGTGTAGAAAAACAATGTACAGGCGTGCAGATCGAAATGGCTTCGGAAATCCGGGTGAGCCACAATACAATCTACCGCGTGCCCAGAGCCGGCATTAACATTGGTGACGGAGCGTGGGGCGGGCATGTTATTGAAAACAATGACGTGTTCGACACGGTACTTGAAACGGGTGATCATGGCGCATTCAACTCCTGGGGCCGCGACCGGTTCTGGCATCCCGACCGTAAGACCATGGACAGCCTCACTGCCCTGCATCCTGAGCTGATCCTGCTCGATGCACAAAAAACGGTCATAATCCGCAACAACCGGTTTCGCTGCGATCACGGCTGGGACATTGACCTGGACGATGGAAGCAGTAATTACCACATCTATAACAATGTATTACTCAGCGGCGGACTGAAATTCCGGGAGGGTTTTTACAGGACAGCAGAAAACAACATCCTGATTAACAACTCTTTCCATCCGCATGTATGGTTTAACAAAAGCGGCGATATATTCAGGAAGAACATTTTGATGCGTCCGTACTTTCCCATTTTGGTAAAACAATGGGGCAAAGAGGTAGATTATAATCTTTTTCCCAATGAAAATGACCTGAAAGCTGCGCAACTGAATGGTACCGACAGCCATAGCATAGCAGGCGATGCCGGCTTTATGGATTCTGAGCATGGAAATTACCAGGTCAGGCAGGGCAGCCCCGCATTGACCACAGGCTTTCAGAATTTCCCGATGAATGATTTCGGAACACGCATTGAAAGCTTAAAGAAGATTGCCGCGAAGGTGCAATACCCAGTACTGCTCAATGCGGAGCTGGAAAAGAACATGCACGAAATGACGTGGCTGGGCGTCAAAATCAGGAATGTGCAGGGCCTTGGCGACCGTTCGGCATTCGGGTTGCCCGATGAGAAAGGCATTGTAGTCATGGACGTTCCTGCACAAAGCCTTTTGTCCGCCAGCGGATTGCAGAACAATGATGTAATCATAACCGCCAATCAGGAAAAGGCGGATAACATTGTCAGGCTCGAGGGTATTCGCCAGCAAATTAACTGGACGGGCCGTATGGAGGTGGAAGTAATGCGCAACCAGCAGAAGATCCGGCTGACGCTCAACCTAAAATAATCAGAAAATACCCGGCGACTCGATCGCGGCAATCTTCACTTGCGTGATGGTACTACGCTGTCTTTTGAGAATGGTAAACTCGTAGTGTTTGGTTTTCAGCTTTTCTCCAACAGCAGGGATACGTCCGAACTTCCAGATGAGATATCCGGCCAGTGTTTCATATTCTTCGGCTTTTTCAATGTCGTGCGGCAGGCGGTCGTTAAGGTCGGTGATGGAGGCTGAACCCAGAACCGTGTAGGTTTTATCACCCTCATTTTTGATGACGGGTACTTCATTGTCGTACTCATCCTGGATTTCTCCTACGAGCTCTTCCAGAATGTCTTCCATCGTCACAATACCGTCTACACCGCCATATTCATCCACGATCACGGCCATTTGCTGGCGGCTCAGCTGAAAGTCGCGCAGCAATGCACCAATGGGTTTGGATGCGTGCACGGTGGAAATAGGCCTGACCAATTCCTGCAATTTGATCTCTTTCCCCTGCCGCATTTTAAGTAAAAGATCCTTTAAATGCAGCACACCCACAATCTGGTCCAGCGTATCCTCATAGACCGGAATGCGTGAGTACCCTTCCTCGATGATCTTTTCAAGCTTGGTTTCATTAAAATCATTGATATCAATCCCTACAATCTGCGGGCGCGGGATCATGATCTGCCGGGCAAGGCGCTCCGAAAAGTTGAATGCGTTTTTGATCAAATCATAATCCGCCGCCTCAATCATTCCGCTTTCCTTTTGCTGCTGTACAAGGTACCTGAGCTCGTCGCTGCTATGCACTTCGCTGCCGTGCGAAGGTGTGATACCGATGGTTTTCAGGATCACATTAGCTATGCCGTTAAGCAGCCAAACCACTGGCCGGAACACCAGGAAAAATCCGTGCAGGGGATAGGATAAGGCGAGTGTAGTCGATTCAGGCCGCTGGATTGCAATGGATTTGGGAGCCAGTTCTCCAAAGACAATGTGTAAAACCGTGATAATGGCAAATGCAGTGGGCAATGCAATCTGGTGTGCAAGTTCGGGGTCCAGGCTGATGCCTACCAGCTCCATGCCACTAATCAGTATTTTGGAAACGACCGGCTCACCGATCCAGCCGAGCCCTAAGCTGGCCAGTGTGATACCAAACTGGGTAGCTGCCAGATATCCGTCCAGGTTTGAGACAATCTGCTTGGAAAGTATGGCCATTTTGTTGCCCTCCTGTGCCTTTTGTTCCAGCTGTGATGCCCTGATTTTAACGATTGCAAATTCGGCAGCAACAAAAAAACCATTGAGAAGAACGAGAACGAGTGTAATAAGTACCTGTAAGGCCATTCAGATTGTGGATGTTTGGTAGTAAGTTCGATGTGCATTTTAGCAAAAATCCGTACCACTGAGAAATTAAAAGCATATTGCCTAACTTTCAAATACGAAAAGCGGCCATGCGGAGTTGCATAGGATGAGGGAAAAGGGCCTGTTTAAGGGGAGCTTCCCTACCAATGCTATCACAGGAGCAATCAACATGGAAGGTAGCCGCACAGCTTCCTGCAAGTATCAGCTGCCCGGCAGCTTGCCGGAGTGGCAAAATAGCTTTCCTTTTAGTAAGTTTACCAGAGACAGTAAAACTCAATTATGATACTTCGTTCCCCATCATCGGTATTACCAGGTTCTCTTGAAGCATTCCTTCAATGGGAGCCGCTTGACGGATTCAAATATGAATGGAATGACGGAGAAATTATCAGATTTGAGAAAATGAAGAAAAAACACCTGTTTCTTATCAGAAAATTGCAGCAACTGTTTTTTCGAACTTCTTCTTTTTCAAAAGGTGCTGCTTTGATTATGGAGCAGGATGTAATGCTTACCGGCATCCAATTGCGAAGACCGGACCTGGCTTTTTTCAGCGGTACTCAGATTGACAATTCCGAAAGTTCAAATCAGGAGCCTATACCTGAATTTGTTATTGAAGTAATCTCCCCCAATGATGATGCCGAGCAGGTTGAGGAAAAGCTGGCGGAGTACTTTTTAGCGGCAGTGCGTGTAGTTTGGCACATCTACCCTGAAAATGAGGTAGTATATGTTTATACATCTCGTAAGAATGTCAAGATTTGTACAGATTCTGATACCTGTTCTGCAGCACCCATAGTTCCGGATTTTGAAATTACAGTAGAACAGCTGTTTTCAAAAAACCCCAGCTAATGCATAAGAGCCTGCCATAACATTCCCTCAATTATTTATTTACCAAACCTATAATAAGGAATTACTAATCCCTTAGCATCAAATTACTTTCAATGCGTTCCAAAAAACTACTTAAAAATCCCTTTTTCCTTTTGGGTACTACCGCTATCGCAGTAGTATCCTGTATGAAAATGGCACCATCCGGGCCCACGAGCAAGACCAACAGCACCGCCCTGGTCGTGCGGGAAGATGCAGCAACCGGTAAAGCCCGCGCCAAAGAAATTCGTGAGAAAACCGTTGTAAAACTCGCTGATGGCCTCAAACTCGACCTTTGGGCATCCGACTCCCTGGCCCCCGACCCCGTAGCAATTGCCATGGACGATCAGGGACGTGTGTACCTCAACCGGACAAACCGCCAGAAAAATTCTGAATTTGACATCCGCGGACATCAGAACTGGATGACCGAATCCATCGGATTGCAGACCGTGGAAGACCGCCGCAAGTTTTTACATAAGACCTTTGCTCCCGAAAAAAGCACGGAAAATTCATGGCTTAAAGACCTTAATGGTGACGGCTCGCACGATTGGAAGGACCTTGCCGTCGAGAAGGACGAGGTCTGGCGCATTGAAGACACTGATAATGATGGTATTGCCGACGTATCCACGCGCATTCTGAACGACTTTTTTGATGAAGTAACCGATGTAGCGGGAGGCTTGCTGATACGGGCTCACGATGCATTCGTAACTATTGCTCCGGATGTATGGCGCTTGAAAGATACCAATGGTGACGGCGTACTGGACGAAAAAACCTCCATCAGCCACGGCTATGGTGTGCACATCGGATTCAGTGGTCACGGCATGTCCAATCCCATTGAAGGTCCGGATGGTAAAATATACTGGAACATTGGCGACATCGGCGCCAATATCACGACCGCAGACGGGAAGAAATACGAACATCCGAACTCGGGCATCATCGCCCGCGCCAATCCGGATGGCAGTGACTTTGAGATATTCGCACACGGACTCCGCAATACCCACGAGTTTGTTTTTGATGAGTACGGAAACCTGATCAGCTCCGACAACGATGGTGACCACCCCGGCGAGAGTGAAAGGCTCGTGCACGTGGTGGAAGGCTCCGATGCTGGCTGGCGTTCCAACTGGCAGTACGGAAAATATACCGACCCGAAAAACAACAGCTACAAGGTGTGGATGGACGAAAAATTGTTCAAACCCCGCTGGGAAGGTCAGGCAGCCTACATCATTCCTCCTATCCAGAACTTCCACAATGGTCCTACCGGTATGCAGTACAATCCGGGTACAGCTTTGGGCTCTGCCTGGAAAAACAAGTTTTTTCTGGTTGAATTCGTAGGGAACCCTGCGCGTTCGCCCATCTGGTCTTTCGGTCTGAAACCAAAAGGTGCCTCGTTTGTCGTGGACGGAGAAGAAAACATCCTGACCGGCATTTTGCCTACCGGTATTCGCTTCGGGCCGGACGGTGCATTGTATGTTGCCGACTGGATCAATGGCTGGGACACCAAAAATTATGGGCGCGTTTGGCGGCTTGATGTAACCGATGCCAAAAACGATCTTAAAGATGTTCGTGCAATCACCAAGCGCCTCATGCAGCTTGACTACGAAAAGCAGACCGACGACATGCTGCTGACATTGCTTTCCAATGCAGACATGCGCATTCGCCAGAAAGCGCAGTTTGAACTGGCAGCGCGCGGTGCGAAAGGCGCTCCTGTCCTGAGTAAAGCCATTGCACAAACTGGCAACCAGCTGGAACGTATCCATGGTATCTGGGGAATGGGCCAGCTTGCCCGTCAGGATAAGTCCTATGCCAATGTGCTGATGACCCTGCTGAAAGATTCGGATCAGGAAATCATTACGCAGGCAGTCAAAGTGCTGGGTGACGCGCGCATTGCAGAGGCTGGTCCGCTGCTTATCCCTTTGTTGTCGAGCAAAAATCCCCGTGTACAGTTTTACAGCGCGCAGGCGCTGGGCCGCATCAGCTACAAGGATGCCGTAAACCCGCTCCTGGATATGGTGAAAGCCAACCATGATGAAGATGTCTACCTGCGCCACGCCGCCGTGCTGGCATTGTCGCGCATCGGAGAGGTGGAACCCATTGCTGCACTGGCCAGCAATTCCGACAAATCATTGCGCCTGGCCGGAGTACTGGTTTTGAGAAGAATGAAAAATGAAAAGATCAGCCTCTTCTTACAGGACAAAGACGAGTACATTGTAACTGAGGCTGCGCGGGGCATCAATGATGACCTTTCGATTACGCCTGCATTGCCGGCTTTGGCAGCAGTATTGAAAGAAAAAAGGTTTACCTCTGAGCCGCTCATCCGCCGCGCTATTAATGCTGCACTGCGCGTAGGTACCGACGAGCAGATCGATAACCTGATTGCGTTTTCGCAGCGCGGCGATGTTGACAAGGAGCTTCGTGCAGAAGCCCTGGCAACATTGGGTACTTGGGCCAGTCCGTCCGTGATGGACCGTGTGGACGGCCGGTACCGCGGGCCTCTTGAGCATGATCCTGCCAGGTTGAAATCAAAAGTTCAGCCTATTATCAGCGGACTTCTTGCTGACAGTGATCCTGCCATACTGATAGCAGCAGCCCAGCTGCTGACCAGCCTGAACATTGCCGACAATAACGCTGCACTTTCCAAGATACTGGACTCCAGCAAAGATCCGAAAGTACGCGCAGCCATGCTGATTGCATTGAAGGACCTGAAATATGCAGACATGGAGACGGTAATGAAAAAAGGAATGACCGACTCCGACGCGGATGTGCGCACTGCTGCATTGGGTATGGTAGGGAGTGTCAATATGTCCAAATCAGCACTGGAAGATATTTCCAAGGCGATTTTCGAGAAGGGCAGCGTAAAAGAGCAGCAGCAGATGCTGAAAGTACTGGGCCGCATTCCGGTAGACAAAACAGAAGGTATCTTCAGTAACCTGATTGACGAGCTGTCTGCTAAAAAGCTGTCACCAAGCCTCGCCCTCGATCTTGGAGAAGCTGTGGATTCTACCAAATCAAGTACATTGATAGCCCGGCTTTCGCCCCTGCGGACTGCCGGTGCCACGGTTGCCGACTACCAGGATGCGCTGTACGGCGGCAATGCACAAGTGGGCCGCAGGTACTTTATGACGAGCTCAGCAGCAGAATGCGTCCGCTGTCACTCCATTGGCGGACAAGGCGGAGAAGTGGGTCCTAACTTATCCAACATTGGCAATGTACTTTCGCGTGAGCAGATTCTGCAGGCATTGATTGAGCCGAGCGCACGCCTTTCGCCCGGGTTCGGGATGGTGATGCTGACGTTGAAGGATGGTACCAGCGCTGCGGGTATCCTTAGTCAGGAAAATGAACACGAGCTGGTTCTGAAAACCTCGGAAGCCGAACCTCTCAAAATCGCCACATCACGCATTGCCAAACGCGAGAACGTACCATCCAGCATGCCACCGATGGGTAATATCATGACCAAGCGGGAAATCCGAGACGTTGTCGAATTCCTTTCCAATCAGAAAAAGAGATAAACCACACAGCATCAGTCCGGAGCCAGTCTCCGGACTTTTTTGCTTTAAGGCAAGAACTGACATACGTTTTGGAATGTATATATTTGAAAAAAGCGAAGCTGGAAGCTGTTTTCAACGATAAATTAGAAGCTTTTAACTAACACCATCCTAATCACACTATGGAACTGGACAAGAAAGAGGCGGAAGTGATTGGTAATGCCATACAATACTGGCAAGAATCCGCACGGATCAGCCCGGAGCTGGCCAAAGAGCTCAGAGGCAGCTACCAGCTCAAAAACTCCAACATGGACGCCGTAGCTGTGTACTCGCTCATTGCCGCCATATCCTGCGGACTGCTGGCATTCGGCGCGCTGGTTATTGATGAAAAATGGATTGAGCTGCTGCGAAAACGCTGGGGATTCTCGGAAACCGTCGTGGGAGTTGGATTTACTGCACTCGCCGGGTTGTTTGTTTACCTTGCAAAAAGACGCCAAAACCGCATTGGCGCAGCCCGCTCCGGTAGTGAAACCTATCACATTGCTATTGTGCTGGCCGTGGGTGTGGCAATTACTTACTGGACCAGAAGTCTGGGCGGCTTTGATGGCAACTATGCCCTGCCCCTGTTTATTGCTGCGGCTGCATATGGAGGCATTGCCATTTTCCTGCGCTCGACACTCCTGTGGACCGTGATGATTATCGCACTGGCGGGCTGGTGGGGTGCGCAAACCTACCTGTGGTCGCAGGGTGGCTATCGCTTTCTCGGCATGAACTACCCGCTGAGAATGACCTTCTTTGGGCTGGTAATCTGGGGATTGTCTGCATTGCTGGCTTACGTGCGTCCGCTGGCGTTTGTCAGGGAAGTCACCTACAACATCGGCATATTCCTGTTTTTACTGGCGGCCTGGACACTCTCCATCTTCGGCAACTACGACGACCTGGCCGGCTGGAAGGTTACACGACAAAGCCATTTCTGGTTTTGGGCAGCCAGTTTTACGCTGGTGCTGGCAGGACTTATTTTTTATGCATTCAAATACAAGCAGGATACCTTGCGTGACCTTTCTCTCGTGTTTTTCCTGCTCAACATTTATACACGCTACTTCGAATATTTCTGGGACCGTACCAACAGCGGCATTTTCTTTGCGCTGCTGGCACTCTCGTTCTGGTTTGTGGCGCGAAAAGCTGAAAAGTGGCGGCGGGCCGAGCAAGCAGCATCCGCTGGTACGCAATAGTTATTTTTTTATTTTTTACCAAAATGAAAAACCTCCGTCCTATCCGGGAAAATGAAAAAGAGCTGATCTATTTCCTGCTGGAACAACTGAATTTTGACCCGATTGATTACCCGTTCAATACCATGGTAGATGAGTATGAGGGTGGCAAGATGGGCAGTATAAGCCTGGGCGGCGACCCTAATTCGTATGCCGGGGATCTTATACAAGTTGAGTATGAAGACTCGGATGGTACCCCGGTGGTAATTACCCTCACTAAGGATACTCGTGATCAGCTGCTTGATCTTGATTTCTGGAAAACGGATTTCTCTAAATTATTGCTCTATCCTTCTCCTGACCAAGTCACCGTCATGAAAGTAGGTGACTAAATCGTCTCCTGGTAGTCGAGGTCCTTTCCGTAGGTTTCCTCCATTTTCCACCATGAAAGCAATGCAAGTGAAAAGCAGATGACGCCTATCGCCGAGCCAGCCTGCAATACACCCCAATGCGGTTTAAGGTATTGGAAGAGTGGCAGGGTGAGTAAGGTAGTAGCGCGGACATTGTTGGCCACTGAGGTTGTGACCGTAGCACGCAGGTTGGTACCAAACTGCTCGGCCGTGGTGGTCAGGAACATGGCGATGTACCCGATCGAGAAGCCCAGCCAGCCGTAGCAGGCATAAAGCAGAGCCGGTGTGGATATGCCTCCGAATAACAGCCATAATACTCCCGCCAGCGTCATCAGCATCATGATCAGAATAGCCTGCTTGCGTGATCGCAGCCACTGGCTCAGAATTCCACTGAAAAAATCGCCTGTTACAATGCCTATATAGGTGTACAGCACGCAGGTACTTGCCTGTACATCGGCAGGAAGCCCCAATGCTTTTGCAAATTCATTCCCGAAGGTTGCATAAATACCAATGACCATATAGGTTGGTAATCCAATACCCATACACCTGATGTACCGGAAAAATACGGACGACCGCGTAAAGATCGTCCACCAGGGAACTGCCCTGATCATGCGATTCTGCCGGCTTTTTTCAAACAATGCAGATTCCAGGACATTGATCCTGAGAATAAGCAGGATAATACCCATGCTGCCTCCTATAAAATAAGCCGTGCGCCAGTCTGTGAGCTTTACGGCAAAGAATGCTGCAACAGCACCCGCCAGTCCCACACTGGCTACGACGGAAGCACCGTAACCACGGAGTTCTTTGGGCAGTATTTCGGCAATAAGCGTGATGCCCGCACCCAATTCACCTGCCAGTCCCAGTCCGGCTATGAACCTGAGCATGGCATATGCATCCATATTATAGGTAAATCCGCAGGCAAGATTGGCCAGTGAGTACATCAGGATCGAACCGAAAAGCACCGATCTGCGCCCGAACTTGTCGCCCAGAATGCCCCACATGAATCCACCGATCAGCAAGCCCGCCTGCTGCCAGTTATAAATCTCCGCCCCGATGGTTGAAATCTGATCCTCGCTCAGTCCGAGATCTTGGAGGCTGGGCACACGGACGATGTTGAACAGCAGCAAATCATAAACATCCACGAAGTACCCAAGTGAGGCAACAATGACTGGTAACGTAAGAACCGCGCTGATTGTGGGTTTTTGTGCAGCAAGCATAGGTTTGTAAAAGCAATATTATTCTTCAAATGTCTTCTTTCTGGAAGATTTTACGGCCGAGCGCCGCTGTTTGGCCTGCATGCGTTCGAGCTGCGAGCCTAGGGTCGGCCTGGTAGGTCTACGAAGTTTCTGCACTTCAAATGCTTTGCGGATAAGTTGATCAAATTTGGCAATAACCTTATCGCGGTTGGCAAGCTGGGAGCGCTCGGTCTGGTGGTAGAGTATCAGTACCTTTTCATTGGTGAGCTTGCTGGCAAGTTTGCCGTAAAGTATTTCCTTTTCCGTTTCGCTTAACATGGCCGACGCAGGAATGTCAAACCGCAGCTCCACCTTCGTTTCTACCTTATTTACATTTTGCCCTCCTTTCCCGCCGCTCCGGGCTGTCTGGAAGGTTAATTCAGTGTGTAAAATTTCGGGATTGATCATCCGTCTGAAAATATTGTTAATATGTTGTTAACAGAAGCTAATGAGCTGTAAAGTTCGTTAAACCAAATACAAATCAATATGTCAAACTGTCGATTTTACCAACTGACAACCATTTAAATCTTATAGCCATGAACATACAACGGGCGCTTCGGATTTTCGGCTTATCTGTCATACTGCTGGCAGGAATTACCATTTCGGAGCGTGCTTCTGCACAACCGGGCGTGAACATCAGTTTCCAGACTTTTTACGACGACCTTTCTCCTTATGGCAGGTGGGTGCGCAACCCGCAGTTCGGATCGGTATGGGTGCCTGATGTTCCCTCGGGTTTTCAGCCCTACTCTACCAACGGATACTGGGAGGTAACCGAGTACGGCAATACCTGGGTTTCCGATTATGACTGGGGCTGGGCGCCTTTTCACTATGGCCGCTGGTCTTTTGATGACTATGTAGGCTGGTTTTGGGTACCGGATTATGAATGGGGACCGGCCTGGGTCAACTGGCGCTCGGGCGGCGGATACTATGGCTGGGCGCCGCTGGGTCCGGGGGTGAACATCAACGTTGCTGTCAATATTCCTTCCTTCTGGTGGGTATTTGTACCACAGCGATATATTACAAGCCCGAGGTGGAACTACTATTGCGCACCCCGCAACCGTGTTTCGCACTATTATAACCAGACCGTGATCATTAACAATTATTACCGGAGCAACAACCGGACCTATGTATACGGCCCGCGCCGTGACGAGATTGAGCGGGTTACCCGCCGGGATGTGCCCATACGCACCATTGATGCATCACCCCGTGGTCGCGGCAGGGTAATCGTTGCAGAGTCGGGAAGAGGTAACCAGCGCAATGACGCGGGATTTGGTGAAAGGGGTAATGACCGTTATGATAACCGCGGAAGAGTAGCTGAGAGCAACCGCACTGGCAGAGATGCCTATCCGAGCCCGGGCTACCGCAACGAACGCCCGGATTATGACCGGAGTGATCGCACCGGAAACGAGGCCAGCCGACGCGGGATCCCGTCCAATAACCGGTATGAGAGCCCATCCAACAATGACGGTGGCAATGACCGCTTCGGACGCGATCGTAGTCCGGCCCCTGACCGCGGCGGATTTGAAAACCGTAACAGTGAGCGCAGCCGCCCGTCGGAGCCGGCCCGGGAACAGCGGGCTCCCGTTTACACTCCTGAACGCAACAACAACCGTCAGGAACGCCGGAGTGAAGCTCCTCAGATGCGCGAAAACCGGCAGGAAAGATCGTCTGAGCCAAGAGGCAATGACCGGGGTAATGGCGGCGCACGTGAAAGCCAGGGACGCAGCTCGGGTGGTGCAACCGAACGCAGCAGCCGGTCGCCCCGGTAAGCATATGTGATTTTGATATTAAACCCGCCTGGAAAAGTAGTATTTTCCGGCGGGTTGTTTTGTATATATAGTGCCGGTATACTGCTGGCCGAGGCAACCAAAACCCGCAACCTTAAATGGAAATCCAGTTTGACATTGAATTCAAGGAGAGTGCCCCCAAGTACATGCAGATTATCAAGTCCCTCCTTCAGGCGATCAGTAAGGGAAAGCTGAAAAGAGGTGACAAAATACCGTCCATTAACCAGTTGAGTGAAGAATACTTGCTCTCGCGGGACACGGTGGAAAAGGCTTACAAGCACCTGATCAAGGATGGTGTACTGATCTCCGTGCGGGGAAAAGGATATTTTATCAATCGTGTGGACATTGAGACGAGCGTGCGTATTCTGCTTGTTTTCAATAAGATCAGTAATTATAAAAAGCAGATTTACAATGCATTGGTGGAAAACATAGGGCGCAATGTAAATGTGGACCTGCATATCCATCATTCCAATACCAATATTTTTAAAAACCTGATTAAAAACAGCCTTGGCGAGTACGACTACTACGTGATCATGCCGCATTTCTATGAAAAATCGGAAGAGGCTGTTGAAATCCTGAAAATGATCCCGCCCGAAAAGCTCATCCTGATCGACAAGGATGTGGAGCTGAACAGCAAAAAGCATTCATCGGTATACCAGAATTTTGAGAAGGACATTGTTTCAGCCCTGAATGAGGCCGTGGACCTGCTGAAAGTGTATAATAAGCTGATCCTTATTTTTCCAACCCTTATCCCCTACCCTAAGGAGATTATTAAAGGTTTCCGCATTTTTTGCATACAGCACGAGTTTCAGCATGAAATTATTTACGATTTCAATGAAAACAGTACGGTGGTACCGCGTACTGCATATATCGTGGTAGAGGAAAATGACCTGGTGAACCTGATCAAGAAATGCAGGGAGCAGCAGCTTGCAGTAGGAAAAGACGTGGGCATCATCTCCTATAATGAAACTCCTCTGAAAGAAATTCTGCTTGACGGCATTACCACCATCTCCACGGACCATGAGCAAATGGGCAAAACCGTAGCCGAGCTGATCAAGGAAAACAAGCGGGCGATTGTTAAAAATCCTTTTACCCTCATCAAAAGAAAATCGCTTTAAACAAAATGTTCAAAGCGATTAAGAAACAGACCTAACTAAATTATTGATTTTGATATCATAAACCCGTTGCCACGGTTATTTTGCCTCTCTCGTTCATCAGTTCCGAGCGCACACCGACCTGCCTGAACAGTCCGACAGGATCAATGGCCCCGCCGCTCTGGCGCATGGCCTCTCTTACCAGCGGGCGCACGTCCGTTCTGAATGCATTTTGTAAAATCTGCTGCGCAAGAACCACATCATTGACGCTCCTGGCTTGTTCCAGCTTTTTCCTGTCTACCAGCAAAGCCTCTGCATAGGAGATCAGAATCGCTTCCACAGATTGCAGCAGGTCTTCCAGGGGATCCTTCACATTGTGGCTCGCATCGATCATCCAGGCATAGCTGCTGCTGCCGCGATTGGCACGACGCATACCGTCTACCAGCTCCACGAAGATCAGAAAAAGCATATACGGACGGATGCTGCCCACTGTGAGGTCATCGTCGCCGTACTTGGAATCGTTGAAATGAAACCCGGCCAGACGCCCTTCCATCATCAGGGTAGCCACAATCTGCTCAATGTTTGCATTAGGCAGATGGTGGCCCAGATCCACCAGCACATCAGCCTTAGGACCCAGTTTCTGACAAAAAAGTAACGAACTACCCCAATCCTGAATAACGGTTGAGTAAAAGTTGGGCTCATATGCTTTGTACTCCACGTATACTTTCCAATCATCGGGAAGTGCGGCATATATTTCCTGCAGCGATTCCAGCGTATACTGAAATGCCTTGACAAAGCTGGACTGTCCCGGAAAGCAGGACCCGTCTGAAAGCCAGACAGACAATGCCTTGGAACCAAGCTGCTCGCCGTATTTTATAACTTCAATGTTATGGTTAACCGCCTGCTTTCGCACACCGGCATCCACGTGGGACAGTGAACCGAACTTGTAGGAAAGCTCCTGATTTTTCTGGTCCTGAAAAGTATTGGAATTGACTGCATCAAAAGTCAGCCCGAGTGACGATGCCAACTGGATGGTCTCCTTTGGCTGCTCGGGGATATCCCAGGGAATATGCAGGGAAATAGATCCGCTTGAACGATTAAGCGCATGCAGCAAGCCAACATCTTCAATCTTTTCTTCCAGAGAGCGTGGTTCACCTCCGCCGGAAAACCGTCCGAAACGCGTGCCTCCGGTACCCAAAGCCCAGCTGGGAATAGCTACCTGGAAGTCCTGCAGCGCTTTTACAACTTCATCCGCATAAATACCCTGCTCCCCGAGCAGCTCTTTGGTATATACGTACTGGTTGTTGTGACTGGACAGCAGGCCGTCATTATGCTGGTCAATCTGATATTGCTCGATCTTCATGGTTCAGGGGTTTAGCATGAAAAGGTTTTCCTTCCTGGTTACATTCCGGAAAACCTTTCACCCGGCAAATTGACTATTATCTTAAGAATGCCGCCGGAACGCCGCCATCCACGTTGATGACGTTTCCAGTGCTTTTGCTGAGCAATCCGCTCACAAAAATGTACACACCGTTGGCAATGTCTTCGGTATGGATCTCGGCATTCAGTACTGTTCTTTTAGCGTAGTAGGCAGGCAGCTCTTCCACTTTGATGCCATAGGCTTTGGCCCGGCCCGCAGCCCAGCCGCTCTCCCAGATTTTGCTTCCTGCAATCACAGCATCAGGGTTCACCACATTGACGCGGATCCTATCCGGGCCAAGTTCTGCTGCAAGCAGGCGTGTCATATGCTGCTGGGCAGCCTTGGCAGTACCGTAAGCCACATTATTAGGCCCCGATACGATACCGTTTTTACTTGCAATGTTAACAATATCACCTCCCAGGCCCTGCTGGCGCATGATGGCAACAGCTTCCTGCGAAACCAGGAACTGACCTTTTACCAAAACATCCTGCAAAATATCCCAATCCTTGATGGTGGTTTCGGCCAGCGGTTTTGAAATGGACAAGCCGGCGCAGTTGATGACGATATCCACTCCTCCGTATTTCAGCTTGGTTGCTTTCAAAGCCTCTTTGATCTGGTCTACTTCAAGAACATTGGCGATGGTTGTATCGGAGAAATCCTTGCCATATTTTGCATCAAACTCAGCTTTGGTCTCAGCAAGTGCATGCTGGTCAATGTCAGAAATAACTACGCAGGCACCCTCCTGGAGTAACTTGGCAGCGATGGCTTTGCCGATGCCGCCCGAGCCGCCGGTTACAAATGCAACCTTGCGGGACACGGATTTTTCTTTGGGCATTCTTTGCAGCTTGGCTTCTTCGAGCAGCCAGTATTCAATGTCAAATGCCTCCTGCTCAGGAAGGGATACATACGACGAGATTGCCTCTGCACCTTTCATTACATTGATGGCATTGATATAAAACTCGGCTGCTACGCGCGCTGTCTGCTTGTCTTTTGCAAAAGAGAACATCCCCACACCCGGCAAAAGGATGATCACAGGATTAGGGTCACGTACGGCAGGACTGTTGGAATGCCGGCAGCGATCATAGTATGCCTGGTAGTCAGCGCGATATGCCTCAAACTGAGGGCGGATTTTATCCAGGATTTCCTGTGGGGTGGCATCCAGCAGCTCAAATGGAAGATCCAGTACGAGCGGGCGGATCTTGGTACGCAGGAAGTGGTCGGGGCAGCTGGTACCCAGCGGCGCCAGCTTGTCCAGATCGTGACTGCCGATGAATTCGAGTACACGGGCATCATCCGTAAAGTGACCGATCATTGCCTGCTGCTCGGAAGCCAGTCCGCGGAGGTAAGGTGCCAGTTTACCGGCAATATCACTCCTGCGTTCTGCCGGCTCACTTTCCAAGCGCTGGCCGCCAAATACAGGCCGGGCTTTTCCGTAATTTTCCTGAAGGTACTCGGAAGCAGCCTCAATGGTATCCAGTGTATTGATGTATGATTCGTAGGCGGTATCACCCCAGGTAAACAGGCCGTGGCCGCCCAGTACGATGCCGCGAATGCCCGGATTTTCGTTCAGCGCCTGTTCAAGTTTCAGACCAAGGTCGAAACCCGGACGCTGCCAGGGTACCCACGCCAGCTCGCCTTTAAATAGTTCTCTGGTAATCGCTTCGCCGTCCTTTGATGCTGCAATGGCAATCAGAGCATCGGGGTGAAGGTGATCAATATGTTTAAAAGGAAGTAATCCGTGCAGTGGGGTATCAATGGAAGGTGCTTTGGATTTGAGATCATAAATGCAATGGTTGAAGAGCTCCACCATTTCGTCCTCAAACTGCAGTCCGCGGTATATGTTTTTAAGACTATGCAGCCGATCCACGTACAAGCCGGCCAATCCGCTGCGGGTGAGGGTACCAATATCGCCGCCTGAACCTTTGATCCACATTACCTCCACGGGGTTACCTGTGAGCGGGTCTTTTTCAATGGTCTTGCAGCTGGTATTCCCGCCGGCGTAGTTAGTGAGGCGCAAGTCGGCACCCAGCAGGTTTGAACGGTAAAGAAGAAGCGCTACCTGATCGTCCCCGAGCGAAGCCGCTTTCTCCTCATCCCATAAATAACTTACATACTTGTACTGGGTTTCTTTAATGCTGTCCATATTTCCGAGTTGATTTTTTATCTTTTCCGTGGTTGAGCGTATTATTCCTGAAAGACTTTTCCGCAGTGTGTGTTACTGCCTCAGGGTCTCACAAGATTAGAAAACTTCCCTATACGCACCGTCCTGCCGTATCCTGCATTTGAAATAAATGGAGAATAAATGTGAGATAAGGAAGTTGTAGAAATAAAAGCCTAATTCTGGATCAGAAGCTTTCTGGGAACGTTGCCAATCATTAGCGTATAAAGGCCCGCGGGTAGTCCGGAAATATCAAAAGTTTTTTTTGAAGACAAGGCCTTACGGGCAACTGCTGTACCATTGGAATGATAAATGCCGACAGCATGAGTATCCGTGTGACCGGAAATTGTTACCACTGAACTTGCCGGATTAGGGTAAATGGAAAGACCATACCCTGCATTCTTCACGGAAACCGTGCCCGAATATTGAAAACTTCCGTCATGATCAAGCTGTTTCAGGCGGTAGTAGGTCGTTCCGGACGGATCCTGATCCAGATACCGGTAGTGGTGGTTTTCTTCAGAGTCACCGTTACCATCGACAAAGCCGATTTTTTCAAAAATCTTTGCGTCACGGCTGCGCTCAATATCAAAGCCGGCATTGTCCAATTCGGCTGCGGTATGCCAGGTAAGGAGATTACCTGATGGAGATTCCCGCCCTGAAAATGATACGAGTGTAACTGGTAATGACTGCACCGTGTAGTCATAGCTCCGGAGCCTCAACTGAGGAACATTACTGTTGGTAATCTCAAGGCGGTAAGTACTGTTGAGTATATACGCAAAAAAATATTCAAACTCGGCAGTCTGGCCGGAGGCTTGCAGAACATTGTCCTTGAACCAATAATAGGTATTACCGGATTGACGAAAACTGTTGGGTACTTCCATAATACCCCCTGCTCCCGACGAGCCGGAGAGTGGCACAATGATCCGGGCATTAAAGATTTTCTGGGGACTATATACATCCAAAACCGGCAGATTTTGCGGCAATCCTGCAAATGAGAACTGGTTGTCGCTGATATTGATCGTTGCGCTGACCGCCAGCGTTGTAAGGTCCGGGACGGTGCCGCTCAATGCATTATCTGATAAATCAAGCAATTCCAGGTTTGTCAGATTGCCGAACGTCGCAGGGATACTTCCTACCAGGTTCCCGTGCCTGGCATATAACACTTTCAATGCTGCCAGGTTGCCGATCGCTGCCGGAAGCTGCCCCTGCATGTTTCCGAGCCGTAATTCTTCCAGGTTTACCAGCTTTCCGATATTACTATCCAGACCGTCCCGATATTTAATACCAGACAGCACCAGTTTTTTTAGCTTGGTAAATTGGTAAACGACTTTGGGAAAGGATATCTCAGGTGAACTCGGAAGCGGTTCCAGATTTGCCAGAATACAACTTTCCAGATTGACAAGACCACTCCATGCATCCGGAATTTCCCAGTAAGGGGTTATTTCCAGGATGCGCAGCTTCGTCAGCTTGCCGATAACACTTATATTTTCTTTGTCAAACGTATTACCGGACAGGTACAGCTCTTCAAGGTTGAGAAGGTTTCCCAGCTGCACCGGAATGTTGCCTTGCAACGGCATCAGTTCTGCTCCTGCACCCGTCATGTTCAAAACCCTCAGCTCGCTCAGGTTGCCGATTTCGGGCGGAATCACACCAAACAGATTGTTGATTGAGACATCCAGTGTTGTTACACGCCCGCCGGTACAGCCCACCCCTTCCCAGCCGCAAGGATTGTCGCCCGGCTTGCCCGGCACGTTCCAGCCGTTTTTGGCAAACCAGTCGTCACCATTATTCGCATTGTAAATCGCAGCCAGCGCCTGCCGGTCACCTTCCAGTGAGCCCTGGGCAAAAACAGCGCCTGAAAAAGCCTTCAGGAACAGGCACGCGAATACAATGAATTTCATGGCAGGTATGATTTAGGGTAATTATTTCCAGGTCAATCCCATATTCGCAAACATAAATGCATAAATATCAGCCTGCGTTTCAAGTGCCTTTTTCGTATTGCTGGCACCGTGACCGGAGTTGGTATCAATGCGTATGAGCAGCGGGTTGGTCGAGCTGGCTCCTGCTTTGGCCTGCAACTCGGCGGCGTATTTGAAAGAGTGAGCCGGTACTACGCGGTCGTCGTGGTCAGCGGTGGTGATGAGTGTTGCCGGGTACCGGCCACCCTCTTTGATGTTGTGCAAAGGTGAATATTTATAAATCGCCTTGAATTCTTCGGCATTGTCGCTGCTGCCATAGTCCGCGATCCAGTTCCAGCCAATGGTAAACTTGTGAAAACGCAGCATATCCATTACGCCCACGGCCGGAAATGCAACTTTAAACAATTCGGGACGCTGGTTCATCACGGCTCCCACGAGCAATCCTCCATTAGAGCCTCCCTGTACAGCCAGCTTTTCCGAAGAAGTGTATTTTTCTTTAATCAGGAACTCGGCAGCGGCAATAAAGTCATCAAACACATTCTGTTTTTTCAGCTTCATACCCTGCTCATGCCACTTCTCGCCATACTCACTGCCGCCACGCAGGTTGGCCTGCACAAACACACCACCCTGATCCAGGAAAGGAATGCGGGTCGGACTAAATGCAGGCGTGAGGCTGATGTTGAAACCTCCGTAGCCATACAGGATCGTGGGGTTGCTCCCATCCAGTTTCAGCCCTTTTTTGTAAGTGATAAATGCAGGCACTTTGGTACCGTCCTTGCTGGTATAAAAAACCTGTTTGGTCTCATAATTGTCGGGCCGGAAAGAAACTTCAGGTGCACGAAACACCACGCTCGACTTTTCGGCCAGGTCGTACCTGAAAATGGTAGGCGGGTAGGTGAAGCTTGTAAATGTGTAAAACACAAAAGTATCCTCTTTCTCTCCCCCAAAACCACCTGCCGACCCTAAGCCCGGCAGCTTCACTTCGTTTTCGAGCTTGCCTGCAAAATCATATACGTAAGCCCGGGTGGTCACATCCTTGGCATACGTCACAAACAGTTTACCACCCGCAGTACCACTGCCCTGCAAGGGCTCCGGTTTTTCCGGGATTATTGTTTTCCATTCCGCACCTACAGTATTATACAGCATGATTTTGCTGTTTGGTGCGTTTTCATTGGTTTCGATGAGGAAGTTGCCGGCCACGTTCTCGATCACGCCGTAGCTGAAATCGGTAATTTCCTTTACGATGGGGACAAACTTACTTTCGCCTTTTTTCAGCACCCAAAGTCCGTTGCCGTCCTTACCCTTACCCCTGTCACTAACGCTGAGTATGGCATACTGCTCATCTTCCGTGGTACCTACGGTATGGAAGCGCTGCGGATTGGCCTGGTCTTCAAAGATCAGCTTGTCGGCAGACTGGGGTGTGCCGATCTGGTGATAAAAAACCTGGTGATTTTCATTTTTGGCGGCCAGCGCACTGCCTTCCGGCTTGGGGTAGCTGCTGTAATAAAATCCATTACCCTGCCAGGCTGCACCCGATACCTTCACCCACTCTACTTTATCGGAAAGCATCTGGAGGGTTTTCATATCCATCACCTGGTACTCCTGCCAGTCGGACCCGCCCTTTGAAAAGCCCATCACTGCATGGTCTCCGCTTTTGGAAAGACTGAAAACCGTGAGCCGTGTAGTACCGTCAGCGGAGAGCTTATTAGGGTCAAGAACTACCTCCGGCTTGCCGTCGAGGCCCTTTTGCCGGTACAGTACAGACTGGTTCTGTAGGCCGTCATTCTTGTAAAAATAAAAGTACGCTCCCTTTTTCTGCGGCGCCGAGTACTTGGGATAGTTGTATGCTTTTTCAAGATCGCTGAAGATTTTCGCCTTGAATGAAATTTTGTCCAGATAACCGAAAGTGACCTCATTTTCTGCCTTCACCCAGGCTGCGGTTTCCTCGGAGCGGTCGTCTTCCAGCCAGCGGTACGGATCGGCGACTTTTACGCCATGATAATCATCAGTTTGTTCGGTTTTCCTGGTTTGCGGATATTTAATCTCCTGCGCAGAACCATCTGCCCCGATCAGCGTCGCAGCGATTACATTCATGAAAATCAGTTTTTTATACATAAAATATTATTTGATTACTTCCACTTCAAGTGCACTTGCTGCACCTGACTGGTGGTAAATCGTCTGTTTTGCAGTAATAAAATCGGCTTGTTCGGCCTTGTAAATGTTCTCTACGTACTTCTGAGGATTACGGTCAAAAAGCGGAAATGCGGTACTTTGCACCTGCACCATGATCCTGTGGCCTTTTTTGAAGGTATGCAGCACATCCTGTAATCTGAAATTGATATCGGTAACTTGCCCGGCTACAAGCGGCTCCGGTTTTTCAAAACTCTTGCGGAACCTGGCACGCATGATCTCGCTCCTCACCATTTGCTGGTAACCCGCCAGCACGGTACGCGGATTGGGCAGGTAGTCGTGGTTGGGCTCATTGTCAGGATAAACATCAATCAGCTTAACAAAAAAATCGGCATCGGTGCCAGTGGTGCTGATTTTCAGCAAAGCCGTGATTTCGCCTCCGAGCGTCATATCCTCTTTCAAAGGCTCCGTTTCAAAAACGAGCACATCAGGCCTGACAGCTGCAAAGCGCTGGTCTTCGGACATGTACTCAAAAGGCGTAAAACCCGCCATTTGCTTGTAATTGTCAGTATAAGGCACGGGCTTCATGGGGTCACTCACGTACTCGCTGGCTGAGGCGCTTTCTTTGGGCTGGGTAAAGTCGAGCTTTCCTTTTGCATGAAAATAGAGCTTGCGCTTTTCGGCAGAAGGCAGCGGCCATTTATCGTAGGTTTTCCATTGTTTTTTACCTGTATCAAACAGATAAGCCTCCGGCAAACCCGTCTTTCCGTCTCCTGCTTCTTTGAGAAAATGCCTGAAAAAAGTAGCCTCAATATTGTTCTGGTAAAAAGTAGCAATGCTGTCGCCGAAGTAAATGTCATTGTGCATTGTATGGCCAGTCTCCCGGCTCCATCTTCCATGCCCGAAAGGACCTACCACCAGGGTATTGTAAATGGAAGGGTTGTTCTTCTCAATGGTTTTGTAGGTATTCAGCGGCCCGTAAAGATCTTCGGCATCAAACCAGCCTCCAACCGTCATGAATGCATGTTTCAGTCCTTTCAGATGCGGAAGTATATCCCGTTTCTGCCAGAACTCGTCCTTGTTGGGATGGTTTACCGTTTCCTGCCAGAAGAAGTTTTTGGAGTAATACTTATCATAGTTTTTCAGCGGCCCCATTTTCATATTGAAAGTATAGCCATCAGGCTCAGGGTGTATCATTTCAGGCGCAAACCACGACTGGGTGGTAGGCTTTGGCGGCTTGATCCCGAAAACAGGGAACGTTGTATAATATGCCTGGGTAAACGCACCATTGTGGTGGAAATCGTCAAAAAAGAAGTCCGAAATAGGTGCCTGAGGTGAAGAAGCCTTTAAGGCAGGATGCTGGGCCAGCGCGCTGGCAGTAGTATAAAAGCCAGGATAGGAAATGCCCCACTGACCCACGCGGCCATTGTTTTCCGGAATGTTTTTGAGGAGCCATTCAATGGTATCGTACATGTCGGACGCCTCGTCCACGTCGGTTTTCGCTTTTTTATCATCAATGTGAGGCGTCATATTGGTCCATACGCCCTCACTCATATAGCGGCCGCGCACATCCTGGTACACAAAAATAAATTTGTCGCGCATCAGCGCCGGGCTCGGACCCAGGCGCGGCGGATACTTGTCGGCACCATAGGGTGCGACGCTGTAACACGTACGCTGCATCAGAAAAGGATACTTTTTTTCAGACGACGCATCTTTGGGCTTATATACAATGGTATGCAGCTTAATGCCGTCACGCACCGGGATATCATATTCGGCTTTTGTATAATTTTCGCGGATAAATGGTTCGTCGGACTGGGCTGCCGAAAACAATGAAATCAGCAGCAATACAGGCAGGAGGAAATGTTTGAGCATAAGAGACTATTTTCTTTTGTAGTAATTCAATGAAACACCGGCGGACTTTCCTTTTTCGCTCAGCGTATAAAAACCCGCGGCTGACTGGTCGAAGCAAACACTCTCCCCCTGCGGTTCCAGCTCCACCAGAAACTGGCGTACAGAAGGTTTCAGCAAGGTTTGTGCAATACTTTCATCCGCCTTTTTCTTCCAGTAATATACCGCAATGTAAGTGCGTACCAGGATTTCTGAACCATCGGGAGAAATGTCTGCGGACGTGGCAATGGCCACATCGGGAACATTGCCCATCTTTTCGGCGACGATTGTACCGTTGGTAGATTGCGGATAGGCAAGCCGGTACAGACCGGTAGTATTACTTTCTTTTGAAATAATCAGGATATCCCTGGTAGCAGGGTCTACCATTACAGCCTCCGCGTCGCGCAGACCATCGGGATAGCTAAATGTGATTTTGTCAGCAATACCAAATGCAGCCGTAGAATCGACGATTTCGGGTACGCGGTAGATGGTGTTGGTGGGCGTGACAGGACTGTTATTGTTGCCGGTGTCTCCTATATAAAGGTAATTTACCCCCTGAACCGGACCCGGCCCCATGGCTACATCTTCCCAGTCGTGGTTTTGCGCACCCGGAATGTTAAACGTTTTAATCCTTTTTCCGTCCGGACTGATCAGGTACAAGGCAGGAGGCGCGCCCGAATCCTGGTGTGTCCACAAAAAACCGGGCATACTTTTACTCGCCGCCAGACCAGACGCCTCGTCTACGATGCCGGGCTGGATGGGATACTTCCGGGCTTTGGTTTCAAAATCGGCGGGTGTTTCAACCGCAGGGTCAGGATCGGGACCACAGGCGCAGGTCAGGCAGAAAACCAGCAAATAGAAGAATAGACCAATCTGACTGCCCTGCTTTTTGTATAGGCTCATGAAAAACTCAGCATGTTAGATTTGCTAAAAATACGTAGTTTTGCGCCATTTATTATCAGGCGTTTTCACAATATCAGCATTAAAAAAGTTATATGTTACGTACACATACCTGTGGGGAGTTAAGCTTAAAAGATGTAAATCAAGAGGTTGTATTGTGTGGCTGGGTCCAGCGTGTGCGGGACAAAGGCGGTATGATATGGCTGGATTTGCGGGATCGCTACGGGCTTACCCAGCTTCTTTTTGAAGAGGGAAAAACTCCCGCGGAAGTACTCGACATAGCACGTTCGCTGGGGCGTGAATTTGTGATTTCTGCCAAAGGCGCCGTCATTGAGCGGCTATCCAAGAATGATAAAATCGCTACCGGCGATATAGAGATACGTGTCACGAAGTTGCAAATCCTGAATGCAGCCAAGCTGCCTCCTTTCCTGATCGAGGACGAAACGGATGGAGGGGACGATATCCGCATGAAATACAGGTACCTTGACCTTCGCAGAAATGCGGTGCGTAAAAACCTTCAGTTGCGCCACCAGGTTGCACGTCACACGCGTGCTTACCTTGACAATCTGGATTTTATCGAGGTAGAAACGCCAGTACTGATCAAATCAACTCCGGAAGGTGCACGGGACTTTGTGGTACCCAGCCGCATGAACCCGGGCGAGTTTTATGCATTGCCGCAGTCGCCGCAGACTTTCAAGCAGTTGCTGATGGTGGGCGGATTTGACCGTTATTATCAGATCGTGAAGTGTTTCAGGGATGAAGATCTCCGTGCCGACCGCCAGCCGGAATTTACGCAGATCGACTGTGAAATGTCATTTGTGACGCAGGAAGACATTCTGAACACGTTTGAAGGGCTGATCCGCAGTCTTTTTAAAGAAGTAAAAGGCATTACCCTGGATGAAGTGCCCCGCATGACCTATGCGGATGCCATGCGCCTGTATGGTTCCGACAAGCCTGATACCCGTTTTGCGATGCAGTTTGTGGAATTGAAAGGCCAGGAGCAGGATCTCACATCGGGCAAGGGTTTTGGTGTGTTTGATAATGCAGGCATGGTTGTGGGCATTGCGGCACCGGGTTGTGCCGAGTACACCCGCAAGCAGGTGGACGAGCTGACTGAATGGATGAAGCGCCCGCAGATTGGTTCCAAAGGGTTGGTATATGTACGCTACAATACCGATGGATCAGTGAAATCATCCGTTGACAAATTCTATTCGGAAGAAGACTTAAAAAAGTGGATTGTTGCATTCGATGCAAAGCCTGGCGACCTGATCCTGCTCGTGGCGGACAATGCCGACAAAGCACGCAAGCAGCTCAATGAGCTCCGGCTGGAAATGGGATCACGGTTGGGCCTTCGTAATCCGGACGATTATAAGGTACTCTGGGTGCTTGACTTCCCGCTGCTTGAATTTGGCGAGGCTGAAAACCGCTGGTTTGCGATGCACCACCCGTTTACAAGTCCAAAGCCAGAGGATATTGACCTGCTGGACACTAACCTGGGCCAGGTTCGCGCAAATGCTTATGATATGGTAATCAACGGAGTGGAAGTAGGCGGAGGGTCCGTGCGGATTTTTGCAAAAGAACTGCAGCAAAAAATGTTCGAAATCCTCGGATTTTCAGCGGAAGAAGCGCAGGAACAGTTTGGGTTTCTGATGAATGCATTTGAATTCGGGGCTCCTCCGCATGCCGGCATTGCCTTTGGATTTGACAGACTTTGTTCTATATTCGGCGGGGCAGACTCGATCCGGGACTTCATTGCTTTCCCGAAAAACAACTCGGGACGTGACGTCATGATCGACTCGCCTTCGCATATCTCGGACGGTCAGCTGAAAGAGCTTTCTATCCGGGTTGACCAGGCATAATCACGGGAATATCGCGGAACCGGACTTTCAACATGGAGTCGGTTCCGCAGTTTTTAAAAACCTTAACATATAACCCGACGATGTCCGGAAACGGTTATTGTCCTATGTAACTAACCACTACATGCATTACAGACCTTTTTTTGGACCACGTTGCAAGGGCTTTATTCTTATTCTGCTTTTTACGCTCAGCTTTGCTGCATTTGGCCAAAATACCAGTACTCAGCAACCTACCCAGCCGCAGACAACCACTACTCAGCCGCAGACAAATCCTCAGAACAACAATACAACCACGCCGACTGACCCTAACCAGGTATCCAATCAGCAGGCAGTAGAGTTTTACAATCGCGCGAAATCGGCAGGTATGACGGATATGGACATTGAGCGGGCTGCCTTGCAGCGCGGCTATACGCTTGATCAGATTTCGGCCATGCGAAAGCGTTTGCAGCAACCTAGCCAGCAAACCCAGCCTGCGACCACGACCAACCGCGGCGAGCAGGATGAAAGCCGCCAGCAAGGTAACCAGCAGGAGCTGGAAGCTGATATAAATCAGAAAGATTCCATTAAAACGGAGACAAACCGGACGCCGGATAAAACCTTCGGATCATCATTTTTTGCAAGGGCTTCAAACACTTTTGAACCCAACCTGCGGATTGCAACTCCGAGGAATTACATTCTGGGGCCTGATGACGAAATCATTGTTGATATCTACGGGAACTCGGTAGACAATTTCAGGATGAAGATCAGCCCGGAAGGTACTGTCAAAATGCTGAACCTTGCGCCGGTTTACGTGAATGGACTTACTATTGAGCAGGCCAGCGAAAGGATTGTAAACAGGTTACGTCAGGCATACTCCTCATTGAACAGGCCAGGGTCAGGCACTTACTCTTCGATTACGCTGGGCGGAGTCAGGAGCATTCGGGTAATGGTGACGGGTGAAGCATTGCAGCCCGGCTCTTACACGGTTTCGTCGCTGGCCACGGCCTTTAATGTACTTTCTATTTCGGGCGGTCCGGGCATCAATGGTTCCTACCGCAACATTGAAGTGATTCGTAATAACGGGGTGATCCGTAAAATAGATTTATACCGGTTCCTGGTAGATGCTGACCTGCGTGACAACATTGCACTGCAGGATCAGGATATCATTCTGATCAGACCGTTTGACAGCCGCGTGGAGTTGACCGGGGAGGTGAAGCGTCCGGGAATTTTTGAGGCAAAAACCGGTGAATCGGTGATGAGCCTCATTCGTTACGCCGGCGGATTTACACCTGAAGCATTTACCAAAAACATTACGTACCAGCGCAACACAGGCGCTAACTATGTGATCGGAACCCTGGACTCTGCTCAGATAGCAAGCTTTACGCCAAGAAACGGGGACGTAATTAATGTAAGGAAGATTCTCGACGTGGTAGCAAATCAGGTGGAAGTGCAAGGTGCTGTTGTTATTCCGGGTGCATACCCGCTGGAAGAACGCTGCAATACAGTTCTGAAACTGATTCAAATGGCGCAGGGACTAAGTCCAAGGGCATTTTTAAACCGCGCCATTCTTGAAAGACCTGCTACCGATGTTCAAACCAGCATTGTATCCATTGATCTGGGCAAGCTGGTGAAAGGAGAAATTGCTGACATTCCACTATTACCCGGAGATGTTCTGACGATCAAGTCGGTAGACGATCTGAAAGAGTTTGCATACCTCTCTGTTTCAGGGTCGGTCATGAACCCCGGTAACTATTATTATTATAAAGATATTACCATTGCAGACCTGATATTCCAGTCAGGAGGCTATACAGACGGCGGTATTCCCTACCGGATTGAAGTCTCGCGACGTGTTAAAAACGACACACTGGACCTGCCTACTGCGCAAAATGTCAGGATTTTTACGATAAACGTGGCCGAAAACCTGGTACTCAGTCCCGAAGATCAGAAGTTCAAGCTGCTGCCGCATGACATTGTCATTGTACGTAAGTCACCACGATACGAGGAGCAAAAGACTGTTACGATATTGGGTGAAGTAACCTACCCGGGTAACTACACAATCATTAACAATTTTGAACGCATTTCGGACCTTTTTCCCAAAGCAGGAGGAATCAAAAAGGAGGCATACCTGGCAGGCGCTCGTTTTTACCGGTCGCGGGAGCTGATTGCGGTAGATATTGAGGCTGTACTGAACAAACCGTCACTGGCATCAAACCTTTTGCTGCTGAACGGAGACACACTGATTATCCCTATGCGTTCAGAGACGGTCAGAATACAGGGAGGTGTTCATAATCCGTCGGTGATGAACTTTGACGGTCAGTTCAGTTTCAACGATTATATTTCCCAGGCGGGTGGTTTCAATGAGTACGGATGGAAAAAACGGGTTTATGTTTCCTATCCGAACGGCCGGACACACAGAACCAAAAATTTCCTGTTTTTCCATAAATACCCGAAGGTAGAGCCCGGATCGGTAGTGACAATTCCTATCAAAATCCAGGAGCCTCAGCGGGAAAGAACGCCCGGCGAGCGCGTAGCCTTGTTTTCATTCATAGCCTCTCTTGCCAGTACCATTACACTGGCAGTCATCACTTTAAGCCGCAACAACTAATAACTATGACAACGTTGCCGACAGAAGACGCGAGGGCTAAAAGTGGGAGTAATGTGCTTGAAGTGGGATTTGCAGATATCATCCTGTTTGTCCGGCGATATATCAGGCTATTCTTTATTATTGCTGTAGTTTCAGGTATACTAGGATTCGGGCTGAGTTTTTTCGTAACAAAAATGTTTGAATCCCGTATTGTCGTACTCCCTGAGTATGGTACGAGCAGGAGAAGTTCTTTTGCATTTCTCGCAGCGGGATTGAATTCAGATGGTGCAGAAAAGCTGCTGCCGGAGTTATATCCTACTATTCTTCAAAGTTCTCCGTTTGGCGCATTTGTGCTGAAGCAGCCGGTTAAGGATCAGCAGAATCATAGTTATCCGAGTCTGGAAGCTTTTTTGAACAGAAATGCTAAAGAAAAATCTCCCGGCTTTTTGAGCAGGATATTTTCAGGTTCAAAGAAGGAAGCACCGAAAGCTTTTAACAGATTATCGTACACCGATGTGCTTTCTTATTCGCCGGAGGAACAAAGTAATATCGCCAGAGCAATTTCTCTTTTCAACTCCACTGTTGATCAAAAAACGGGTATCATACAGATTAGTGCTGAAACGGAAGATCCATTTGTATCTGCTATCATCGTTGAGATTGCCAAACGCTATCTGATGCAATATGTTGAAGATTACCGGACGACCAAGGAGACGCAGAATGTCAAGATGCTTAATGAACGCGTCAGGGAAGCAAAAAAGAGGTTAGGTAATGCAGAGCTGGCGTTGCAAAGCTATCGTGACCGGAATAGAAACACGTTTTCCAATGTGGCGCGCATCGAAGAACAAAGGTTACAAGCAGAATATGTACTTTCAGAATCGTTGTACAGCTCGTTAGTTCAAAAGTTTGAGCAGGCAAAAATCAGTGTGAAGGATGAAAAGCCGGTATTTAAAGTGTTGGAACCAGCAAAAGTTCCTCTCGCAAAGAGCAGCCCGAAAAGGTTCAGATATGGCGCCATCACTGCAATCGTGAGCGTATTCATTACCCTGATTTATGTTTTGATTAAGAAAGAAAGGATTATTGACCACCTCACGGGCACTTACAGGCAGCAAGACTGAGAGCCCCTACTCAACGGATTACACTGAAAATTACCACACTATGATATACACACATGTTATTTTCTGCACAGTTAACCAGGCTGAAATCCGACATTAGAAGCCCCCTGGTGCAAAATGTATTTTGGCTGGCTTTTGACAAAGCCCTCAGAATTATTATCGGATTACTGGTCGGAATATGGGTTGCCAGGTACCTTGGTCCCGCGCAATGGGGAAAGCTGAATTACATCCTCGCGATAATTGGCATTCTTATTCCGCTATGTAATTTGGGAATGGATGGATTTTTAGTCAAGTCCATTGTTCAAAACCCCCAGGCCCGCAATGAGCTGCTGGGCACAGCATTCGTTTCCCGCATCGCGATCTTGCCTATTGCCTTTGGAGCCGCTTCGCTTTTTCTGTTTGCATCCGGGGCTGTTTTTGATGATTTCCTATTATTTGTATTACTCTCGTGTAACTTCCTGATTGCACCCTTTGACCTGATCGACATTGAATTTCAGGCCAGACTACAATCCAGGTTGACCGTCATCTCCAAAAACACGGCCTACATCATAGGTGCGGCTGGCAAAATTTACCTGATCACAAGCCATAAACCCCTATTCTGGTTTGCTGCTATCATGGGGCTGGAAACGCTGCTTTCGTATGCTTTTCTGGTTTTCATTTATCAAAAACGGTACAACCTGCGTGATTGGAAATTCAGTTCTGCCATCGTAAACGACTTCGTACGTACCTGCTGGCCGTTTGTAATCTCCAATGTCGCTATTATCCTTTATATGCGTGTCGATCAGCTGATGATTGAACAACTGTCTGGCACGCGCGAGCTTGGCTTGTTCAGTTCGGTGGTGAGGCTGAGCGAATTATTCTTATTCATCCCGGTTGCGGTGTGCAGCAGTTATATGCCCACCCTGATAAACCATCAAAAGGAGGCAAACAATGCCAAATTTCTCTCTGGCATACAAACGCTGATGAACTGGATGACACGAATCTCACTTGGCTCTGCCATCGTAGTAAGCCTGTTTGCTGATCAGATTATCCATTTGCTGTTTGGTCCCGAGTTCAATGGTGCATCCGATGTACTTATCATCTATATCTGGTCCATTATCCCTGTGTACCTGGGAGTTGCCGCTTCGCAGTACCTGATTATCGAGAATCTGCAGAAGTATAGCTTATTCAAAACACTCTCAGGATTGATCATGAATATCGTGCTCAATCTGTTGCTGATTCCTTGGTACGGCGCCAAGGGAGCTGCAATCGCAACAGTAATCTCCTACTCCGTTTCTGCGATTTTAAGTAATGCATTTTTCAATGCGACCAGGCTGGTTTTCCGATATCAGCTCGACAGTTTTTCAATGCTTTTTAAAGTGACAAAATAATCCGATCAAACATCTAAAAAGCTATGCACATCAACCATTTCCGTTATCTTCTTTCAAGAAAAACTTCCTATGCCCAACATGGAGAAGATATGCTGCTTGTCTCGTTTTTTAACTACAAACGAGGCGGATTTTACATTGATGTAGGCGCGCATCATCCATTCAGGTTTTCCAACACTTATTTATTTTATAAAATGGGATGGAGCGGCATCAACATTGATGCGAAGCCTGGTACCAAGGAACTCTTTGACTTTTTCCGGCCCAGAGATATCAATCTGGAGACAGGGATTGCGCAACAGAATGGCAGTATGACTTACTACATGTTTGATGAGCCCGCCCTGAACGGTTTTTCAAAAGAACTTTCTTTTGGGAGGGACAAGCAAACGAGCTATAAAATTACCGGATCAACAGACATCCCGGTGCAGCGGCTCGATGGCATTCTTGAAACACACCTCCGTGCAGAAACTCCCATTGACTTCCTGACAGTTGATGTGGAAGGGCTTGACCTTGAAGTATTATCCAGCAACAACTGGCTTAAATTCCGTCCGAAGATGGTTGTTGCCGAAGATGTGAACCTGGATGTTGAAAAACTGAGCGATTCGGGGATTTATAACTTCCTGCGGTCAAAGGACTATGTCATGGTTGGAAAAACGCTGACAAGCCTGATTTTCAAAGACCCGAGGTAACCCTGCCAGCCCTCACACGCCTACCTTTTTTTACACACTATATATGTACAAGATGTATGTACAAAACCCTCTCCCCTGTTCTTTTCATTGTATTTAACCGGCCTGACGTAACTGCTCTTGTTTTTGACAAAATCAGGGCCGTACGGCCACAAAGGCTTTATATAGCAGCTGATGGTCCGCGACCTGATAGGGAAGAAGATGTTTATTTATGCCAGCAAACCCGGGAGCTGATAAATGTTGACTGGGATTGTAAAGTTTATATGCTGTACCAGCAACACAATCTTGGATGCAAGGCTGCTGTCAGCGGAGCGATCAAGTGGTTTTTTTCCAATGAACCGGAAGGTATCATTCTGGAAGACGATTGTCTGCCCAATGAAAGCTTTTTCAGGTTCTGCGACCTGCTTTTGGAAAAATACCGCTTTGATACGCGGATCGTACATATCAGCGGTGCATGCCTTGGTCATGAAAAGAAGTTCGGCCGGGCCAGCTACTACTTTTCAAAAATTACCAATATCTGGGGTTGGGCATCATGGAGACGTGCCTGGCAGAACTACGATGAGAACCTCATGCTTCTGGAAAACTTCCTGAAAGATGACCTTTTCAAATATGTGTATGAAAACAAGGCGGTCACAAACAGGCTTATAGAGTCACTGCACCAGGTTCATACCATGCAGCTGAACACCTGGGACGTGCAATATGCCTTTCTTAACTTCTGGAACAACGGATTATGCATCAATCCCAATTTCAACATGGTGAGTAACATTGGATTTGGTCATCTGGGAACGCATACCAAGGACAGTACGAGCAAGTTTGCAAACTTACCTCTGGAAGAAATAGGCCAGCTTGTGCATCCTGACTTCTTTGTTCCGATTGTGGAGGCTGATTATTACGTCTACAAGAAGGAATTACCAACCATTGCTGAACGGGTCAGTAACAAGCTGAAAAGGTTATTAGGTCTTGCCTTACTCTGATGGATAGCCGACTTTTCCTATTTTTACATGATATTGACAATGTTTTCGTGAGAATTTGGCTCCTGCTGAGTTCCACGTACCTACATAAACAGCAATTCATGCGACAAGGCAGTATTCTAAGTACGGTTAAAACTAAAATTCGTAATCCGGTTTTTCTTAACATATTCTGGCTTTCATTCGACAAGGTTTTCAAGCTGGTAGTTGGCCTTGTTGTAGGTATCTGGGTAGCAAGGTATCTGGGGCCGACTCAATGGGGAGAACTGAACTTTGTCAATGCATTTGTGACCATTATGATTGCCATCGCAAAGCTGGGTCTGGATGGCTTTCTGGTAAAAGAATTCCTTCAACATCCGGAAGACAAAAACGCAATACTAGGTACCAGCTTCACTACCCGATTACTAATCAGCCCCATACTGATCATTGCAGTTGCTTTATACTTCTATTACAGCGGGCTCGACACACACTATTACTGGCTACTGGCATTTTTGTCCCTGAACGTCCTGATCACACCTTTCGACCTGATCGATCTTGATTTTCAATCCAAGCTGCAATCCAAGTTAACGGTGATATCCAAAAACGTCGCCTACGTTCTTGGTGCATTTGTGAGGGTATATTTTCTGATTGCCGGCAAATCACTGATCTGGTTTGCCGCTGCCATGGGTATTGAGGCGGTTCTCTCCTACTTTCTTCTGACCTTGTTTTATCAGAAGGAGAATAACATTTTTGCCTGGAAGTTCAGTTTCAACTTAGTCAAGCGGCTTCTGTCCAAGGGCTGGCCTTTTACCATTGCCAGTCTTGCCATTGTGATTTACATCCGTATCGACCAGATTATGGTGGGTTCTATGGTTGGGGAAGAGGAGCTCGGCCTGTTTAGCTCTGCAATCAAGATCTCTGATATTTTCACCTTTTTACCCATGGCCGTAGCAGGGAGCTACCTGCCTTCGTTAATGGCAGCCAGAAGCAGAAGCTGGGATGAGTTTATCACAAAAATGCAGAACTTCCTTAACTGGATGGCCAGGATTTCCATCCTAACTGCCCTACTGATTTCACTATTTTCCGATGTGATTATCAGACAGCTTTACGGGGAAGAATATATGCTGGCGAGCCCAATTCTGATTATCCATATCTGGTCACTGGTACCCATATTTCTAGGCGTATCTACAACTCAGTACTTGGTTATCGAAAATCTGCAGAAGTTTAGCCTGTACCGGACATTGATCGGCCTGGTTACAAATCTGTCCCTTAATTTCATTATGATACCTGCATACGGAGCATACGGAGCAGCGATCGCGGCCACCATTTCGCAGCTGGTGGCATCGGTATTCAGCATGTCTCTTTTTCCTAAAACAAGAAAACTGTTTGGAATGCAGATGAAGAGCGTGCTGATGATTTTCAGATTCAGTTAAGAAACTGCAATGGGGATAATCATGCTAAAACAAAATGCTTTAAGTGCTCAGTTTCCGGAGGCAACATTCAGGCCGGCATTCCCGACAACTCTGTTGTTCTCTCCCAACTACATATATTTACTTCAACGTTAACTAACCAAACTGGTGGCTCCTGGGTCTGACAGGAAGCAAGCCGCTTTTATTATACAATGGATCATGATTATGCTCCGGTACTTGTTTTTGTTTACCGGCGTCCTCAACAGACGCTGCAAACCCTTGAGGCTTTATCCAGGAACATGCTTGCAAGCGAGTCGGTGCTATACATTTATGCCGATGGCCCTGGAAACGTGCAGGATGATGCGGAAAAAAAAGGCATAGAAGAGGTACGGCGTGTGATCCGGAAGGAAAAATGGTGCGCGGAAGTAAACATCATTGAAAGCAAAACCAATAAGGGACTGGCAACATCTATTATCGACGGTGTTACGGAACAGGTCGGCAGGCACGGGAAGGTTATTGTTCTGGAAGATGATCTCGTCACCAGCAGGGGCTTTCTAAGGTATGCCAATGATGCCCTCGACAAATATCAATTTGAAGAGAAAGTAATGCAGATATCCGGATACCAGTTTCCTATTGATGATCAGGAGGAGGGCCAGTCACTTTTTATGGATCTTACTACTTCATGGGGATGGGCAACCTGGAAGCGGGCCTGGGAAAAGTTTGATAAGACAGCATCAGGATATGAACAACTGAAATCAGACCGGGGGCTTGCTTCTAAGTTCGATATCAACGGCACCTATCCCTATTCCGATATGCTGATTGATCAGATGGAAAAAACAAATATCAACTCCTGGGCGATCAGATGGTGGTGGTCTGTTTTTGTAAATCAGGGGATTACGTTATTTCCGGACAAAAGTCTCGTCAAGAACATAGGATTCGGACCGGAAGCATCGCATACGAAAGGAGCTAATCCTTTTTTTGATAATAATTTTAATCCGGATTACGAAGTTACTGCCTTTCCCGCCGACGTTGCTGTTGACCAGGGAAAGATGCAGGCACTTGAAGCCATGCTGACACATGTAAAGAGCACTTCACAAAGGCACGCATCCCCAATGTATAAGCTGATCAGAAAGATGAAGCAGATCCTGGAAAAACTTACTACTAAAACCTCCTGACATTGGCACTCAAATCTTTGTTCAAAAAAGCCTTACGACAGTTTTACGACCCGTCAGCTGCTGCGTTAAAGGCATTTGTAAGGGTGGGTGACCGATCAGACATCAAGGGTGCATCCATACAAATACGTGACCAAAGCAGGAAAGAAGTTCGTCTGGAAGTAGGAACAGACAGCATTTTGAATGGTTCTTACGTTTTTGAACGCGGAAGTGGTACCATCAGGATCGGTAACCGGGTATTTATTGGAGGCTCAACCTTCATCTGCGTTGATGCCATTGAAATCGGAGATGACGTTATGATATCCTGGGGATGTACGATTGTTGACAACAACTCGCATTCCCTGGTTTCAGCCGATCGGCAAAACGATGTTCTTGATTGGAAAAAAGGTTTAGACGAAAATAAGACAGGCTTTTATAAAGACTGGAAAAATGTAGCGTCAAAGCCGGTCATCATTAGAGACAAAGCCTGGATCGGATTCAATGCAATTATATTAAAAGGAGTTACCATCGGCCAGGGAGCAGTAATAGCAGCCGGAAGTGTAGTTACCAAAGACATTCCGGACTTTGCAGTTGCCGGCGGAAATCCTGCGCGGATAATTAAATATACAACATGAACTGGCACGATACCATACTATCAATCAGGCAGCAACCCAAGTATGCCGACCTTGTGAGACTGGCCTACTTTGATGCAGACCTTCAACTGAATGTAACGCGTTTTGGCGAGAGTGAGGAGTTTAGCGAAACGTTAAAGCTGCTGAGCACTTATGCACCAAATGCAAAAACGATACTCGACATTGGAGCGGGGAATGGGATCAGCTCGATTAATCTTGCGCTCAAAGGATATACGGTAACCGTCGTGGAACCTGACCCAAGTGATACCGTCGGAGCCAATGCGATCCGGATACTGCAGAATGCCTATCAGCTGGACAATATGCAGATTCATGAGAACTATGCGGAAGAAATAGGCTTCCAGTCAGGCAGTTTTGATGTGGTGTATGTACGGCAGGCGATGCATCATGCCTACGAATTAAAAAAGTTTGTCTCCGAATGTGCCCGGGTATTGAAGCCCGGGGGTATTCTGCTCACTGTCAGGGATCATGTGATCTATAATGAAAGTGACAAAAAGTGGTTTTTAGAAATGCATCCATTGCACAAGTTCTACGGGGGTGAAAATGCATTTACCACCGATGAGTACAAAAATGCAATGAAGGAAGCAGGCCTTCAGCTGGAAAAAGAGCTCCGGTTTTACGATTCGCCTGTTAATTATTTCCCTATTACAACGGAAAGTGTACTTGGCTTTCAGGAAAACCGCCAGCAGTTTTATAAATCAACACTGCGCAAGAAAATCGGTTTTCTGGCCGATATACCAGGCGCTGCGTTCCTGTACGGACTGAAAATAGGTGACTCAATCTTCGATGAAAAGAATATTCCGGGGCGCATGTATAGCTACATATCCCGGAAAATTTAAGACGCTCATCCTGGTAAGTTTAAGCAAACGAACAATATAATGCGAATACTGGTAATAGGTTCATATGGTTTTATCGGAAAAAGTCTTGCCCGCTTTATTCAGGAAAAAGAAGGCTATGAACTGCACGAATGTGATGTAGTAGCCGAATACGGGAAGGCTAACTATCACATCATCGATGCCACCAATGCTGACTATCACAGTATTTTCCAGAGTATCCAGTTTGATGCCTGCATCAACTGCTCCGGTGCAGCAAGCGTGCCGGACTCCATCCTGCATCCCCTGCGCGACTTTACCCTGAACACATATAATGTTTTCAAATTACTTGATGCGATCAGGCTGTATCAACCCGGATGCAGGTTCATCAATCTTTCAAGTGCGGCGGTCTATGGCAATCCTCAGGAACTTCCAATTGTCGAAACCTTTGCTCCTGCCCCAATCAGCCCCTATGGCATTCACAAGATGCAGGCTGAGCAGATTTGCAGTATGTTTCATGAACAATACAAGATACCTACCTGCTCTTTAAGAATATTTTCTGCCTATGGCCCCGGCTTGAAGAAGCAACTTTTCTGGGACTTGGCAGAGAAAGCAAAAAAGTCGGATTCGATAATGCTTTTTGGCACAGGCAATGAAACGCGCGACTTTATTTACATCGACGATGTGGTACAAGCCATTTTTTGTTGTTTAAATGCAGCCAGATGCATGGGTGAGCACATTAATGTCGCAAATGGAGAGGCCATCACCATTCATACGGCTGTTAATACGCTCCTGCAGTTTTTCACGGTCACCAAATCTTTTGAATTCAATGGGTCCGTCAAAGCCGGAGACCCGCTTTACTGGGAGGCAGATGTCTCACTTTTGAAGTCAATGGGGTATCGTCCTGCATTCAGCCTTCAGGACGGCCTTAAAAATTATTACACATGGATCAGCAAGCTATAGCAAGAAAGTCAATCGGATTACTTTTCCTCTCAGATTATGAAAAATGGTCTGGCGGGATGATTTACATCTTAAATATCGTACGGGCACTTAATACCCTGGAAGATGCACTTAAACCAAAGCTGGTGATCATTCATGGACCTACCAGCCCGATAGAGGATCTTTTTGCCACTCAATATCCTTATCTGGACCTTATTCCCGCAGATCTGAATCCTTCGTTTGCGAAAAAAGCATTTAACAAGATCAGAAAAATAGTTACGGGTAAATC
The DNA here is from genome assembly GCF_016894445.1 of Dyadobacter sandarakinus. Lineage (NCBI taxonomy): Bacteria > Pseudomonadati > Bacteroidota > Cytophagia > Cytophagales > Spirosomataceae > Dyadobacter > Dyadobacter sandarakinus. Next base: position 5,332,587 of record NZ_CP056775.1, on the reverse strand, counting down.
CATTTATTATCATCAGTTACCCGAAACCGTATATCCATACAATGAAAGTATCTGCCTGGGTAAGAAGCCGTATTACTGGATACCGGACTTTCAGGAGTGGTACCTTCCTGAGATGTTTCCTGATGAGGAAGTAAAGTCCAGGAAACACAATCAGCTGGTGATATCTAAAAGCGGCAGCACCGTCGTTTTCAGCAGTGAAAGTGCCAGGAAGGATTTCGTGAAGTTTTTCCCAAAGCATACATGTAATCTGAAGTTGCTGAGATTTGCATCCGCACTCCCTCCTTTTTCGCATGTGGATCTTGCGGGTTTGAAATCAAAGTATGGTATTGACCGGCCGTTTTTTATGTCGCCCAACCAGTTCTGGAAACATAAAAACCACATCGTGATCCTCAAAGCCATCAAGGCACTTAGCAAAGAAAACCTGGACTTTCAGGTGGTGTTTACCGGAAGTGAAAACGATTACAGGAACAAGGATTACTTTCAGACGCTCAAAACTTACATTACCGAGAATGGTCTGGAAAGGTGGATCAGGTTCCTGGGCTTTATTCCCAGGGCAGATCAGCTGGTGCTCATGTCCAATGCAATTTCAATCATTCAGCCTTCCTTGTTTGAAGGATGGAGCACCGTGGTGGAAGATACCAAAGCGCTGAGCCAGTTTATTTTGCTGAGCGACATTGATGTTCATAAAGAACAGATCCAGCAAAACTGCATGTTTTTTCCGGCCCATTCCGACACGGAGCTTGCAACCAGAATGAGAGAGCTGCTGGTCAGCGGCGCTCCCCGGAAAGAGATTGATTACAATAGCAACATTTACAACTTTGGCAAAGATATCCTTGATGTGCTGGCCTGATAGCCAAATGTCGCTTGCTAACTTACAAGGATACACCCGATACAAATGAAAGACCACCTGTATCCCAGAATTTCAATCATCACTGTAGTTTATAATGCGATTGAAACCCTGGAACATACGATTAAAAGCGTTTTGTCGCAGACTTATGGCAACATCGAATATATTATTATCGACGCCTGCTCTACGGATGGATCAAGTGAACTGATTCAGTCATACCCGGATCGCATCGCATTGCATATCAGGGAAAAGGATAATGGTATTTATGATGCCATGAACAAGGGACTGGATCATGCCACGGGAGACTGGGCCTATTTCCTGGGAGCAGATGACCTGCTGCTTACTCCAACCGTGATTGAAGAACTGGTGATGTATTTTAAAACACCTGAGTCGGTGTACTATGGCAATACTTATCTGAAAGGAAGTAACAAAATATATCAGGGTAAAATAAACCTGATGCGCTTCTCACTCTGTAACATCTCTCACCAGGCGATCTTCTATCCAAAGTCTGTTTTCAGGACCAAGAGGTATAATACGCGGTATAAGTACTTTGCCGATCACGTTTACAACCTTGAAATATATGCACAGGATCCTGCCAGGTTTGTGTACATTCCCGTACTGATTTCAGTATATAATGATCAGGGACGAAGTTCGACGTTGTCCGATGACCATTATGCAGAAGATATTGTGGCAATTATGAATCGTCAGTTTGGACCGGCACTTGCTGGCTATGTCTGGCTGAGAAGGCGAATTTCAGGATTAAAAAAATCGATACAAGGTGAGAGCTAGTGAACTTTTCTCTTTGTTATTTGACAATCTGCAACTATTCACCATTGTATATGGAGCATTCCTGCTTTTATATTTTGTGGTGTATAAAAAGGCTTACTGGGGCATTCTTGATCCTATGTTCCTCACGGTCATCAATTTTGCAGGAGGAGCATTTTGTGTCTGGCTGCTGTGGTATATGGACACCCTTAAACCGGAGTATGGGCTATCGTTCATTTATACAGAAATTGCGATCCTGGCAGGAATGATTGTCTCTCACCAGTTACCTGTTTTGAAGGTATATAATGACAAAATACCTGAGTTCAAACCAGATGAGCAGGTGGGCACGGACGAATTTGAGGTCTTTGTTTTCCTGGTATGCTGCTTTTATATCGTATTCGAAATTGTATCACTTGCCACAGTAGGGCTTGTTATTGTAAGCGATAGTGAAAGCCATGTTACCGCTTTCAGTGATCATAGTGTGTTACGGGTGTTCATATCTTCATTCCGCAGTCTGGCGATTGTAAGTCTGTTTTATAAAAGGATTGTCAGAGGAAAAAAATGGAACATGCTGGAAGTCCTGACGCTGATGCTTCTCCTTGTGGGAGTACTTAGCAGCGGCGCCAAGGGGGCAATTGTGATCTTCATCCATTCCTACTTCATTCTAACTTTTCCGATGATCAGGACGGGGAAAATGCAAAAAATCAAACTTTCTCTGCCTGTTATTCTGCTGATTGCCAGTTTTCCGGTGGCAGTGCTGATTATAAAGGTAGGTGCCGGGGCTGAAAGTGCATTGCAGCAGCTGTACCTCAGGTTTATGTCCAGCGGAGATGTATTTTTATTAGGGTACTACGAAAATGTGATGAATTCGATTACAGAAACCTCATTTTTCAAGTATGCCTTTTACCCGGGATGGGGTACCGTACTTAAAAATCTTGGCTTCGACATTACGCCGCCCCGCCTCATTGGCAGTGATATTTTTGAATACTATACGAATATGACGAGTGGAGGCGGGCCCAATGCCAGGCACAATTTTATAGCCTATTATTTCTTCGGTTTGTATGGGGGAATCGGATATTCGTTCTGTGTGGGCCTCTTTGTAGGATACATGCGAAACATATACAAGTACGTACACCCTTTCAAAATGAGCTATGCAACTTATCTGTTTTTTGCATTGATCGCTTTGAAAGTCCCAACATTGATCGACGATATCAACGTTTACAGCAACTTCATCTTCTGGACGATTTTATTTTTGTTTGTCTGCTATATACTTGCCAAAGTCATCTTTCTGATCCTGCAAAATGCACACAGGAACAAAGTGACACTTGCTCCTCCGACATCGTAGTTACAACTGACTCCGTACATCACGATCTCGTGCCCAGGCCCATGCTGTGAAATGGACTGAAAAATATTTTAACACGCCCAGATAAAAGGACTGCTTATGGCCATCACAATAACGACCACTACCGGATTACATAAAAAGTACCTGCTCGACCGGTCCAATGCAATTTATCCGGCATTTGTGGACAACATGCCTTATGAATCATGGAGTTTGACTGAGAAATTTGAGTACTTCCAGCTTAAAGCCACAGGAGGAACCGATATCAAATGGGCCCTGGCAGGTGGTCAGCTACCTCCGGGACTGAAGTTGAGCGCTGATGGAAAAATCACGGGTACGCCTACCAGAGAAGGGGATTTTAATTTCACAGTGAAGGCTACTTCCGGAAATGATTCAGTGACCAAAGCATTAGGGCTTACCGCGCATCCATACCGCGCCAAATGGCATGCTGAGGCAAAGTTTGGTGCCTTTCTGACCTTTGGACCATATCAATATCCAATCCGGTACACGAAGGAAGGCATTGCAGAATTTGAAGCAGAGGCAGTAAAGTTTAATGCAAAACAATGGGCCGCTCAACTCAAAGCGATGGGCGCGAAAATACTGAACTACTCTGCCTTTTCCACTGACTCAATCAGGATGTGGCCGAGTAAAACACCTACACAGAAGGAGTTAAAGACGAAAAGAAATTATCTCCAGGAACTGATTGATGCGTGCCATGAACAGGATATAAAGGTCATGGTGTACTTCTCGGCAGACAGTATTTATAATGATCCTGTGGATGAAAATGGCAAGAAAATTCCTGGTAAAAGCGGAGTGAATGCCGACCCAAGTGACAAATCGGGCTGGGGACCCCGTAATACCGGGCTTGTCACAGAGCTCTCCCTGATGAACATTGATGGGTTTTGGTTTGATGTTGGCGCTAGTGACCCTGCATTGTATCCCAAAGGTGCTATTGAACCCGATTTTTTTCGATGGAAGATCAATGCGCCGATCATGCGTCATAACAATCCCTGGCACATCATCGGTGTTAATCCCGGCACTGCCGCAATGGGTAACCTCTGGCAATACCCGCTGATCGATTACACTATTTTTGAAGGCCGGGCCTACACGCTTCTGGAAACGACCCTGGTGGATGGATTCCGGCCCAAAACAAAGAAGAAGATGTCGGCCGAAGCACTGAACCTGCTAGACACTATCTATACGATCAAGAAAAAGTCGGAAATGGAAGATACCCAGTTCAAACCGGCCGAAATGATCATCAGAAGCATCAAAAGAAACTGGGCGGCGGGTGCAACTTTCATACTCAACTGGCCTACCCTTCCGGACGGTACAATGATACCTCCGGTTTATAAAGATGTGCTGAAAACAATAGGTGATTTTGTAAAAGCAAACCGGGGCAAGGCAACACCACCGCCAACTGCCGTCGCCGCTAATGCCAGGCAAGCTGCACCAACAGCGACCAGGAATTCACTGACCAGTTTCATTAAATCTCCCGTAAGTGGTGACAGCCCGGCAAAAGAAGCAAATGATTACTACCGCGGGATGGTGTTCGTTGTTGGTGACAAACCATTGCAATTGTACCAGGTAGGCAGAAAAGGCACAAAACCAGGCGCTGACAAGAATCTGATTATCAAGAAATACTGGAATAACTATCCGGTACTCAGCGAAACCTTTAAAGGAGATTCAAAGACTTTTGTCAATGGGTACCAATACACTGATCTGGATCCGATACAACTGGATGCCGGCATGGTATACTACATTGGTATTCAGGAAAATGAGCGGGAAGACTATGCATCCAGTACCTTCGACCAATTGCCCAAGACGGAGCATATCCGTATTACGGGTAATATGATTCTGAATGCAAATGGTGACATTACACCTGTCAAGAAAGATAACTTCGGTCAGATCATTGATTTAAAATTCAAGGTTCTTCCAAGTAAAACAGGTGACATCGCCCTTGGAAAACCTATCAACTTCCAATCTCACGTGCCGCCTTACAAGGAACTTGGGCCCAATGCGGTAGTGCTCTATGCATTCAATATGAATGATGGGGATCCAGACTCGGCGGGTGGTGCTTCCGGTGATTACCAATGGGTTTCCGCCATTGATCTCTTATATGTCCGCAAGATCACCAAAGTGGTCGTGAAGTTTCACAGACAAGGATTTGCCACAGAAATGAAGCTCACTACGGGGCTTACCAAGAATCAATTCAATGAGACTGCCGTGATCAAGGATAATGAGAGCAAAACAATTACCTATCACATCAAACCTACCGAAGCCCAGTTTGTACACCTCTGGATCGTAAAGCCCGACGGACCAAACCAAAAAGGCAGCGGCGTTACGATAGCAAGTATTGAAGTTTATTAAAACGAATTATTCTCCGGAAGAGAGCAGATGATGAGCGGTCATTTGCTCTCTTTTTTTATGTACCTGTATGGTATTTGATCCAAAATATTTGCAAAATTTAATGTAAGCATATGCCCCGGAGCTATATGATGTCTTTGTAGTAGAATACAGGCAAAGCAAATATTCTCACGGCACAATCTCCATTGTCACGTAAAAATATTTCTATTTTACATTAAAACTTATTTGTAAAAATCTGCGTTATTCATGCGGTTTGTCTGACAGGATCTTAAAGACTTGTGTGCTATATGACTAAACATTCGATCAGCAGCAAAATGATTAAACTCTTCTAAAATGCCATATTTAGATACATACACTGAGAAACTTACCGCACATACCGCAGCCCACCTGCTCCGGAGGGCTACTTTTGGCCCTACGAAGCAGGAAATTGTAGACTTTACCGGACTGACACCAGCCGCAGCGATTTCCAGGTTGATGGACAATGTTGCCGTAACGCTCAATCCTGCTCCCCCGGTAGACTACGATGAATCAAAACCGACCGCGGGTCAGCCTTTTCTGAATCTCACCTACGACAATGCACGCCAGAATACCTTTAACGTATACATACGCTACTGGTGGGTTGGACTGATGTGCGAGCAAAATGGCAAGCCTTCCGTTTTAGAAAAGCTTACTGCTTTCTGGCAAAATCACTTTGTGGTCAGCCAGGGCATTGTCGGGGATTACCGTAAATCGTACAAATTCCTGACGCTGCTGAGAACAGAAGGCCTGAAAAGCTTTCGCGACCTGATCATTGCCATGACGAAGGATCCCGGAATGCTGGTTTTTCAAAATGGAAACGTGAATCAGGCCGGGAACCCCAACGAGAATTATGCGCGGGAGCTGCAGGAGCTTTTTGTTGTTGGACAAAAGAACTTTGCAGGTGAGCTGAATTATACCGAAGATGATGTAAAGGCCGCTGCCAAAGTTCTTACAGGATGGGTGGTAAGTACGCAGCCAAACAGTTTCGGAGCCAGCTTTGACCCTGCCCGGCATGATACAACCAACAAGAAGTTTTCAGACTATTATGGTGCCAAAACCATCACCGGCCGTAGCGGAGCAACCGCCGGTGATACGGAACTTGGCGAGCTGATTGATATGCTTCTGGCTCACCAGGAGGCGCCAAGGCACATTGTTCGCAAGCTTTACCGGTGGTATGTCAATCCGGAAGTCACCCAGGAAATGGAAACCAACGTGATTGTCCCACTGGCCACCTACTTTGTACAGCAGAATTTCAGCATTCAGAAAGTACTGGAAAAGCTTTTTACCAGTCAGATATTTTATGACCAGAAAAACATTGGCGCCATCGTCAAATCTCCCACGGAGTTTGCGATCGGTATGGTCCGGTTTTTCGGTCAGCGCATTCCGGATCGCACTACCGACTATGTTGCATTCCGGAAGCTGATGGAGTTTGTGCACTGGAACATGGCCGGCCTGCAGCTCGACCTGCTTAACCAGCCGCTTGTTTTTGGTTCAATTCCTTATTATCAGACAGGGTATTCAAAAAACTGGATCAATGGAAATACGCTGGGGATCCGGGGCACGCAGATCGACAAATTTGTGCATCCCTACATTGAAATTGCACCCGGCGACCTCATAGGCATCGACTTTCTTGCCTGGGCAAGAGCATTGCAGCCCAACTTTTCCGATGTGGCCGGAACGCCCTCGATCACTGCGGACTACTTCTTTGAAGAAATGTCGAGAAACCTTTTTGTGTTTCCATTAAACGATGCACAAAGGAACTTCCTGATCGACACAATCATGATGAAAAGCCTGCCTCGAAATACTTTCGTGGGTGAGATGAACCGGTACCGTACCGACCCCTCAAACATCAACAATCAGAATGCAGTAAAGTGGAGAGGCCAGCTGGTGATGCGGTATATGATGAGAATGGCCGAGTACCATATTTTTTAAACAACACTATGAAAAGAAGAGAATTTATAGCCGCCGCTGCTTCGTCCATGATCCTGCCGCTGACCGTTAATGGTCTGGGTGTGAAAAGTTTTAACGAAAATTCTTCGCTTGTAAAATCCATTATAAAAACCAATGCGGCAGTATCAGACCGTATTCTCGTCATCATTTATCTCAATGGCGGCAACGATGGTCTTAATACTGTTATTCCGCTGGATCAGTATTCCAAATACTACAACCTCCGGAGCAACATTGCAATCCCGGAAAGTAACGTGCTGAAACTTTCGGGCAATCTGAAAACGGGTCTCCACCCGTCGATGACCGGCATGCGGGACATGTATAATGACGGAAAGCTGGCGATTGTCCATTCCGTATCCTACCCCAATCCCAATCAGTCGCACGTCAGGTCTACGGATATTCTGATGACCGGCGTGAGTGCCGATAAATACTCAGAAACAGGCTGGGCGGCGAGGTACCTCGAAAACAGATTTCCGGGATTTCCTGCCAACTACCCGAATGCACAAATGTCTGATCCGCTGGCCATTCAGATCGGGTATGTGGATACGACTACGCTGAAAGGTTCTGTGCAGCCGATGAATGTCTCTTTTGAAGATCCCGTCAAGTTTTATCAGATGATGGGACAGCTGGGAAGTGTATCCTCCGAGGGGCTCCCCTGCTGCGATGCGGGTGAGCTGATCCAGTTTATAAAGCAGCAGCAGGTACTTTCAATCGGGTATTCTTCGCGGATTAAGCAGGCTGCGGATACCGGCAAGACGCTCGCTACTTACCCGACTGCCTCTGCCACCAATGATTTGTCGGAACAGTTGAAAATCGTAGCCAAGCTCATTCATGGCGGGCTACAGTCCAAGATTTACTTTGTAGAAATGGGTGGATTTGATACCCACGCCGGACAGGTTGGAACCACTCCGCTGGAAGGTATGCACGCGGTGCTGCTTAAGAAAATGTCTGACGCCATTGCCGCATTCCAGAATGACCTGAAACTGCAGGGAACCGAAGATAAAGTGATCGGAATGACATTTTCAGACTTTGGAAGACGGGCTACCTCCAATACTTCCAAGGGTACCGACCATGGTATTGCGGCACCTATGTTTGTGTTCGGAACCAATATCAAACGCCAGGGCGTAGGGACTAACCCGGATCTGACGAGCGATATGGAGCCACCTACCACAACCTCGGGTAATAAAAATCAGGATATCAAAATGCAGATCGATTTCAGAAGGATTTACACCGATATTCTGACGGATTGGTTTGGAGTAACCACTGCCACTACGAATGCCGTCATGTTCGGCAACCATAAAACAACCTCAATTTTCTCCAATGTGATCGAAAGTACAGGCTCGGGTTCCTGGCCCGACCGTGGTATCTGGACTGCCGGCAGCATGCCTGCGACCAGTGATTATGTCAGGATCAAGGCAGGGCACATTGTGGATGTGGGCCAGGATCTTACGGTCAGGAACATTCACGTTGAAAAAGGAGGTGAGTTGCGGCTCCTGGGAAATTACAATATTGTAACCACCGGCTGACCTGGTTGAAATTCATTTTACTTACAAATAATTTCATCCTGCTTTCCGGCCTTTACTGATGGTAGCAAAAGGCTTTAGGTGCAGAAAACCGGTAAATCAACGCATCTTTTACAAATAGCGTCATAAACTACCATTCGGTCAGGCAAGTGGCCAGCAGATAAACGATTCTCTATTTACCTTTTCATTTCAGCTATTGGCCGGTATATTTGAAGGCCCGATGCAATAGAGATCACCAATTTCTACAAAATTGTTTGCTTTTACTGAGCAAGCCCTGACCTCTTCCGGCATCGGAAGAGGTTTTGATTTTGGGGAGTGTCACATTGCATTGGTCAATCAGATATTAAACAATACTTTTATCGGTCAGTACCGTATGTGCTGCCTGACAGCAGGTTCCATGCAGATACACCCAGGTTCGGTATGGAAGTGCTGATATACTTAGAAGGAAAATTGAATTGAGTTTATGGGAGTTCCCAAAAAGCTGGCAGTCATTGGATTTAGCGGATTGAGCGGTGCCACTCAGGTTGGTATAAACTATGTAAAAGGCATTGAGATTCCGCAAGAAGACATTGTGTTCATATTTCATGGGAAAACAGCTGGCGTAACACCGTCTTACCTGGATGAACTTAATGCTTTGAAGGTCGAAACCTGCTTCGTCCGGAAAAAATCCGGACTGGTTGATCTGGAATCGCAAATCGGCATTTACCGCCAACTGCAGCACTACAAGCCCGAAAACGTTCTGGTAGTATCTGCATCTCCGTTTATAGGAATTTCGGCCTACAAACTTGCTAATTCAAAAGCCACGATCGTGGTCGTGGAACAGCATCCGCTGAATCTGATTTCATTTAAAGAATACGTGCATGCCTATGCAGCCCTGGCATTTTACGATCACGTAGTTCCTGCCTCACGCACCTATGCCGACGGATACATCAAATCCATGAAGCCGCTTTCCAGCATTTTTGGCAAAAAGATCAGGGTCATCCCAAATGGGCTTGACGTTCCTCTGAGCAGTACTCCGGCAACCCACCAGGAGATTGCGCTAAATACGGTTACGCTTGGAATGGCTGCAAGGTTTGACGATGTCAAGGATTACGACACGGTGATCCGCGCACTTCACATGCTCAACACAACCCATACCGGAACCAGGTATGTGTTCAAAATGGCTGGTGACGGCCCCAACCGGGCGAGAACCGAAAACCTGGTAAGGGAACTGGGCCAGGAAAGTAATGCTGAATTTTTAGGATTGATCAACAAGCCCGAAATGGAAGCGTTTTATAACAGCGTCGATATTTACATACAATCCAGCAAAGGAGAAGCAATGAGCTTTTCTATGATGGAGGCGATGGGTCATGGCAAGGTGTTCCTGGGAACCAGCGTCCGCGGAGTAGAGGAATTTATTGTAAACGGAGAAAATGGCCTTCACTTCCGCTGCGGAGATCCGGCGGATCTTGTACAAAAAATCTCATTCATATACGAGAATCCGGCTATCGCTGAAAAACTATCGAAAGGTGCCAGGGCATACTATGACAAATTTTTCAGTTTGTCTGCGATGGTCCGCGAATATTCCAGCCTCATGAGCTGGACGAAACTGGAAGGGCAATCTAAAAGCATTTAAATCAGGTCATTTGAAAAAAAAGCTCCTCTACATTCTCCATGACATTCACATTGGCGGAGTAGAAGTCGCCTTACTTTCCGCAATTCCGGAACTTCACCGTCAGTTCAACCTGAAAGTACTGGTACTGGGAAAGGTGGACCAGAAGATGATTGCCCATTTCAGCGAGGAGGAAAAATCCTGTTTTCACGCTTTTCCTTCGCCCCTTCTTCACTATCCGGCAGCCATTTTCCGAATGGTTTCCTTTGCACTTCAGTTTAAACCCGACGTAATGATATGCTCGCTATGGCGGGCTTCCATGATCGGGATCATTGTCAAGCGGCTCAGGAAACAGGTTACTTTCATCTCCTTTGTTCATAATACTACATTCTTCCACCGGCTGGATGCTTATTTTACAAAATCGGCAATCTGCCTGGCTGATACCATTTTTACAGATTCTGCTGCTGTTTCAGCGTTTGTCAAAGCGAAGTTCAACCCGAACACCGAGGTCACAACCATTTCTTTTATCACAAACAAATCGCCTGTTGTAAATCTTCATCAGTTGTTTGATAAAAACGAACTACGCTTTATTTATCTGGGACGAATCCATCGGACCAAGAACATTCCCCTCGCAATCGATACCATTGACTATCTGCGAAGTAAAGGCCTGAATGCATCTTTGGACATTTACGGCAGAAATGACGGAGCTTTGGACGAGGTTTTGGCACATATCAGGCATTGCAGCCTGGAATCCGTGATTGCTTTTAAAGGAGAACTGGTACCTGCAGAGAAACAGGAGGTGATCAAAACATATCAGTTTTTAATCCAGCTGAGTGACGCTGAGGGAATGGCGATGAGCGTAGCAGAGGCCATGCAAAACGGACTGGTATGCTTTGTGACGCCGGTGGGAGAGATCCCCAATTATGCAACTGACGGTGTGAGTGCCATTTTTGCCGATATTTCAACAACCGACACCTTTGCCCGGTCATTAGAGAAATTGCTTGCAACCTGCCAGGACCCGAAAAGTTATCAGGTGCTTTCAGATGTGGCATTTACCGCTTTCAGCCATGTTCAAACCTATTCGGAATCATTGACGGCTGCAATTGAGGCTTTTACTTTAACAACACCCAAAAGCCGGGCTTGAAGGTACGTCAATAAGCTGCTAAATTACCTGAATGAAAATACTACATATCATCACACTGGCAGAAATCGGCGGGGCTCAGTCCGTAGTAAATAATCTGGTAGCAGAAGCCCTGCGCGACGGCAACCAGGTTATGGTCGCATCATCCGAAAAGGGTGGATTGTGGGATATTTTGCCACCTGATGCGGAGCGCTGGAAAATCAGGGACCTGCAACGCGAGGTTAGCCTGTTGAAGGATATGCGCGTTATGGCAAGCCTGCGAAAAGCGAATCGCGCATTCAGGCCCGACATTATTCACCTGCATTCTTCCAAAATCGGTGTACTGGGGCGCCTTTGTCTTCCTGCATCCAAAATTATTTATACCGTTCACGGTTTTGATTCGGTAAGACATGCCAACCGGAAATTTCTCTTTTTGGAAAAGTTGCTGCAAAACAAGGCCCGGCATATTGTTGGTGTAAGCCGCTATGACCACGTCAATATGCTTGCAGAAGGCATTAGTACAAACGTGTGTGCCATTGCGAACGGCATTGCTGATCATACCATTGCTGCCTATGATACCAACGTTTTGGACAAAGCCAAAGACGTGATTCTTTCCAAACCGGGTTTCAGAATCATGTGCATTGCCCGTGTTTCGCCTCAAAAGAACTTTCCTCTTTTTTTAGAAATTGCAAGACAGCTTTCAGATGAACCCGTCAATTTTTTCTGGATCGGCAATAAAGAAAAGATGACAGGCCTGCCTGATAATGTATTTTGCCTCGGTGAAATAAATGATGCGCACCGCCTGCTTCCGCTGGCAGATCTTTTTCTGCTGCCTACCCGTTACGAAGGCCTGCCTGTTTCTATTCTGGAAGCCTTGTGCTATGGAGTGCCCGTTATTGCCTCGGATGTTGGTGGCATCAGCGAGATTCTGAATGGTCAGAACGGCACAGCTGTCAGCAGCGATGCGGAAAGTTTTATCAGGGAAATCAAACGGTATATGAACAATGACCAACTGCTTGCAAATGCCAGAAAAGAAGCCAGAAGGTCGTACGAGGAAAACTTTACAATTAACCTGATGTACAAGGCATACAAGGCATTGTATTAAGGCTGCAACTTGCATTTTACGGCTAAGTTGCTAATAAAGCAGTAAGGTTACGCTTTAAAGCTACCGTTTGATCATCAAACCCAGCCACCTGAAAACTGAGTATTTTACAAACAAACTTTTCTGACTTTCTTGAATTTCGAAAGTAAGAGGAGAGCAGCGCTACCAGGACTTTACGGACGTATTCAGGGGTTTGTAAGCTGCCTTGTTAATCATCTAATGTGGGGTTGTCAGGATTAACATTGAAAAAAGTGCTATATTGATGCGCAAATCAACTCACGCAGGTCGGAATATTGATCGAGCGGCTCCTCTATAAAAGAAAATTTTGTTTGTTATCTGCTTCTTATGAATTTATAAGTCAATTAGTTGAGCAAGCAAAATCACCCTGACATACACCGGAAGAAAGACTCCTTGGTAAAGTGATATTTTAAGGACGCTAATATTATATTTTATATTATAGAAGTTTATTTATAAACTTGTGATCGGGCAGAAGATTAGCTTTTTTCGGTTAAGTTCTATTTACCAAATACACACATATGGGCAACACTTACGTATCTGATCGCAGGTATATTCACCGGCTTTTAAGTAAAACTGCAACGTCAGAGGAAGTTTTGATCGTTACCAGCTACGATTACTTTTTGCAGAAGTATGACCTTGCAGCACTTCTCAAACGATACAAAGAGGTTATCCTCATCCCCCATTCCGATAACGACGACTACCTTCTCAACCATACCGTACGTCCACTGCTGGACAAGTTTGAAAAGATACACCTTGTTACCAATCCGCAGTACGATCGTCGGAACCGCGTTATATATGAACTTGTAATACGCAAGAACAAGTCAATCCGGATCACAACTGTTTATGACTTTTGCGAGAAGTATCTTAAAAAGGTCTACATCCCGGACAACATTTCGGAGATCAATCCTAACCTGCTGGTGATCCCGGTATTCGGCCGCAGAATCCGCTACCCCAAGAAGATCATCGATATTACGATCTCGATCATACTTTTCCTGCTTACTTTCCCGGTCTGGATATTCAGTTTTTTCCGGATCAAATTTCAGTCTCCCGGCCCCGTATTTTATTACCAGGAACGCGTAGGAATGGATAGAAAGCCATTTTACTGCATCAAATTTCGTTCAATGGGTCTGGATGCTGAGGCAAATGGTGCTTCTTTCTCGAAGAAAAATGACTCCCGGACCTTTTCTTATGGCTCTTACATGCGGCAGACGCGCATCGACGAGTTGCCGCAGATCATCAATATATTCCGTCGTGACCTGTCCCTGATTGGTCCGAGACCTGAGCGTCAGGTGTTCACGGAGACCTTTGACGAATTGATTCCCTACTACAATTACCGGCACAACATCAAACCCGGCATTACCGGCTATGCACAGGTAATGTACTCGTACGGAGCAGGGATTTACGATGCAAGGCACAAGCTGATGTACGACCTTTATTACATCAGGAACTGGAGTCTCTTCCTGGAACTTAAGATCATTTTCCTTACAGCATTTGTCATCTTTGGCAAAAGAGGCCGCTGAAAATTCCCGTACACTATCAACTATTTGGTATGAGGAGCTTTACTCTACTGTTACTGCTATACGTAACAAGTACTGCAGGCTCCTTTTCTCAGGACTCTACCTTTACTTTTCAGGGACGGATTACGGCTGCGGCTTCCTCGGCCAACACTCCGCTGTGGCTCCATGCCAATCAGTATGGTAGTGTTCCTTATGAAGGCTCATTTCTCTCAGCACAGCTTGCGGCACACAAAGTCTACAATCCCGGAAACCCCCGTTTTTTTCAATGGTCCGGCGGGTTTGAAATGATCGCAAATGCCGGTAAAAAGTCCTCTGCATTCTTTACTGATGTATTCTTAGCAGGGAAAATCGGTAACGTTGAAGTTGGGATCGGGCAAAAGAAAAATCAGGTTGGTCTTACAGATACACTTCTCACCAGCGGCTCACTGGCCTTGTCTGCCAATGCACGGCCATATCCCAGAATATGGATTGCGAGCGCGGGCTTCATGAATCTCATTCCCGGAAATGACTTTATCAGCTTCAATTTCGCGTACTCAGATGGTTTGCTGGGAAGTGCGGACATTAACTTTGGAAATGTCACGCACGTCCCGGCCACATACCTGCACCACAAAATGCTGTACCTGAAACTTGGTGGAGCACATCAAAGACTGAACTTGTATGGCGGCTTCAACCATCAGGCAATGTGGGGAGGAGAAGACCTCATATTTTCTGACGGACTTAAAAAGCCGGAAGCTTACAAATATGTTGTTTTTGGAAAACCCTGGGCCCACAGCCGCGTTGGAAATCATTTTGGCACCATTGATCTGGGAGCAGAATGGAAGGGTGAGAGCTGGACGCTCTTTTTATACAGGCAGAGCATTTATGAAGATGGTTCACTCATTGACCTGTCCAACATTGCGGACGGACTAGCAGGAATCCGCCTGAAGAGTATCAGGAAGCAGGCTAACCAGGGCCTGCACCTCAATGCCATTCTCCTTGAATACGCTTACACCAAAAATCAGGGCGGCGCCATCTTTGACTTCAACACCGGCACCTTCGGCCGGGACAATTATTACAACCATTATATCTACAACCAGGGGTGGTCCTTCCGGGGCAGAACGCTCGGAACTCCGCTGATTGCTCCCCAGGCTTCCATGCGGGATGATCTGAAAATTCCCATTATATCGTACACCTCCAATAACAGGGTTAGTGCTTTTCACGCCGGGGCTGATCTTTCGTGGCAAGATCTGAATGTTACATTAAAGGGCACTTTTTCCAATAATATCGGGCTGTACAAAGCCCCTTTTGAATCGCCTGTTAACCAGGCAAGCTTGTTTATTCAGGCGGAACTGCCTGTAAACATCTTAGGGCGCTCGCATGTGTCCGTTGTTTTTGCAGGTGACTACGGTAAGCTCTTTCCAGCCAGTCAGGCAATTATGATCGGCTGGCGAAGAGCAGGATATTTCAGATAGAATCAATAACTTACATCAACGCGCCGTCCATTTCAACGTCTGCTTACTTTTAGATGCGAATCTGCCTCATACTGGTACTCTGCGTCACACTCAACACCTACGCACAGGATTCAACGTTATACTTCAATGCCTCGGTTATGCTTTCCGGTGCAAGCGGGCAAACACCCTTCTGGGTGTATGCCAATCAGTACGGAAGTGTTCCCCGGGATGGCAACTTCGGGCTGGCAAAAGCAGGACTTTACAAAATTTACAATCCCAATAACCCACGTACCTTTCAGTGGATCGGCGGTGTGGAGGCAGTGGGGAGCTATGGACGTAAATACGACAACTTGTTTGTGTCCGATGCCTATCTCGGTGCAAAAGTCGGTGCTGTGGAAATACTTGCAGGACAAAAAAGCATGATCGCCGGACTTACGGATACCCTCATGAGCTCAGGATCACTCGCCGTTTCAGGCAATGCAAGACCAATTCCACGCATACAAATCGCTATTCCCGAATATTTGCCACTCTACATTACAGATGGACTTTTAGCCATTAAAGCTTCCTACTCCGACGGTTATCTGGGCAGCAGCAGAATCAACTATGGTAGTGTCAGGCAGGTAGACCGCACTTATTTTCACCAGAAAACCCTTTACCTGCGTTTTGGTAAAAACATAGACCGATGGAAAGGTTACCTGGGCTTTAATCATCAGGTCATCTGGGGAGGTGAAAAAGACATTATGCCTTTGTACAATATGCCTGGCTCCAAAGCTTACTGGTACATGGCCACCGGTAAAACATTCGAGCACCGCAAAGTTGGAAATCATTTTGGCACCATTGATCTGGGCGGTGAATGGAAGGGTAAAAAATGGGAATACTTTGTATACCGGCAGAACATCTATGAAACGGGTTCTCTTTTTCGGGTTATTAACCTGAAAGATGGTCTGAATGGGCTTCGTATACGTAAGTCAGGCAAGACAGGTGCCGAATCGTCCCGGCTAGATGTACGCAGCCTGTTGATAGAAGTTGTGGTAACTGAAAGCCAGCAAAACGGATCGCCAGCCGGTGGGTTGGCCATTTATGAAAAGGGTAACTATTACAACCATTACATTTACCGGAACGGATGGTCGTACAAAGGACAGGGTATGGGCACACCCCTGGCGCCAGCAGCAGGCATAACCCGGAGCGACCTTCCCCGTAACACTGGTGAATTCACCAATAATAATCGCTTTTTGGCATTTCACACCGGGGTAGAAGCCATCTGGCACCACACACTGATCCGATTCAAAGGCACCTATTCACGTAACTCGGGCACATTCCTGAGTCCCTTTGAAGATGTAAAACAGCAACTTTCATTGGCACTGTCGGCCGAAAAAAGTTTTAAAAAACTGAGAGGGGTAAGCATTTATTCAACGATATCGTCCGATATTGGCAGGCTATATTCCAATTCATCCGGCATATTGGTTGGTTTACGAAAAAATGGTTTTCTGGACTAAGAGCCCGTACTATTTTACACAAACACTGCCAGCAGTCAAAAAAACGACAAATGCGGCTAATACTCATCGTTATAAATAGGATGAAAAGCTTGAAGGCATCTCTATGAAATTTTTATTCTTCCTTTTTTCACTGCTTCCTCTGGCCAGTATCTGTCAGTCTGTACCCGATCAGGAAATAACTGCTTACTCCGATTCGGTAACGAACTATATAGAGGTGAGCGGTATGGGAAGCACAGGCAGCAGGACCCCCTTCTGGATGCAGGCCAACCAGTTCGGTACCGTACCGCGTGATGGTTCGGCCGGAACGATGCGGGCAGGATTGGAAGCATACCAGTCCCTTTCACCCCGGAATACCTGGCGGGCTGGCATTGGGGTTGAAGCAGTCGCTAATTTTTCACAAAACACAAAAGTGCTGCTTCCTCAAATCCATGGTACGCTGAGATTCAAAAACTGGGAGCTTTTTGTAGGAAGAAAAAAACAGGCGCTCGGCCTGGCGGATTCCACCATCGGATCGGGATCCTATCCCTGGTCCGGCAATGCATTGCCAATCCCGAAAATCCAGCTGGGAACTACCAGGTTTGTCGCAGTACCTTTTACAAATGGCTGGATTTCGTTTAATGCTTTCTATTCAGACGGACTTTTTGAAAAAGGCAGGCCGGTCACCAGCAAGCTCAAATTTCACCAAAAAGCACTATACGCCAGGATCGGGAAAGTAGATTCCAGGGTTAAATTATATGGTGGATTCAACCACCAGGTACAATGGGGCGGCAGGTCGCCCTACTTAACTGGCCAGAGCGGAGATATGCCGCACGGTTTCAAAAACTACATAGCAGCAGTTTTCGGGACAATTGGCGGTAAAGGGGATGACATCACCTACTTCGATAGTACCAGCCGCATCGGCAATCACCTCGGCTCGCTGGACCTGGCTATGGAAATTGAAACTTACAGTACCAGCATTTTCCTGTACCGCCAGTTTATCTATGAAGATGGCTCGCTGTTTTACTTCACCACAGTAGCTGACGGATTGAGCGGCGTACGTATCCGGAGAAAAAATTCATACGGAGCAGGCTTTGAAGTGACAGAAGGTGTGGTGGAAGTATTGTATACCAAAAACCAGGGGGGGAATGTATTTGTGCTCACAGAGGGAAAGCTCCGCGGCCGTGACGATTATTTCAATAATCAGCAGGTGCTCGACGGATGGTCGTACTACGATCGCACCATTGGAAGTCCGTTTATCCCGCCTACTTCTCAAACTAAGTGGAAATGGCCGAATTTTGCCAACAACTTTACCAGTAACAACCGGGTGTTCATGCTGCATGCCGGATTAAAAGGTACACTCTTAAGGCGGATCAACTGGTATACCAAGCTCTCATACACCAGCAATGCAGGCACTTATGCCGAGCCTTTCCATGGAACTCCTACGCAGTTTTCAGGTATTCTGGGCCTTCAGACCAGGATCAATGCATTGGGTGGAATGACGCTCAAAGGTGCTTACGCCGCTGATTTTGGTGAACTCTATCCCAATATGCAGGGCTTCACGCTGGGAATTCGTAAGGATTTTCCTTTTTGATAACAATCAAAGATTACTCCTGATCTCAGCAGCCAGGCTAGCAAGTTCTTCCTGTGACACCTTGATTTTTTTACTAAAATCTGCATCGTCCATGCTGTTCAGCGGCAGCAGGTGCACATGTGCATGAGGCACTTCCAATCCTACCACGCTGATGCCGATGCGAATGCAGGGTACTGTCTTCTGCAAGGCAGGTACCAGTGTTTTGGCAAATAGAAAAAGGCGCGAATAAACATCATCTTCCAAATCAAATATATAATCCACCTCCTTTTTAGGAATCACCAAAGTGTGCCCGGCAGCAATCGGAAATGCGTCAAGAAAAGCCAGGAACTCGTCATTTTCAGCAATCTTATGGCTGGGAATCTCCCCGTTGACGATTTTAGAAAATATGGAAGCCATATTGTTTTAGTGGTTAATGCGTTTGTTTAAAGCACCGGAGCCTTGCTGCATGTTAACTTTCAAGGCAGATAAGTAATTGAATTCTTAAAAGTACTTAATATTGCGATCCAAAACTTTTAACAACCAAGACATGATTTCAACAAAATGGCAGGCTTTTGGCAAAGCGGCGATGGCTGCCCTGGTTTCTCTGACGTTAACATCAAACGATGCGGAAGCCCAGAAAGGTAAGTGGGTCACCCTGTTTGACGGCAAATCTCTCAATGGATGGCACAGCTGGCAGTCGGATAAAGTAATGCCTCAATGGAAGATTGAAGATGGCGCTATCGTGCTGGCAGAAAAAGGAGGCAAAGATCTGGTTACGGACAAAGAGTACGGCGATTTCGAGCTTGAACTGGAATGGAAGATCGCCGAAGGAGGAAACAGCGGGATTATTTACCACGTGATTGAAGATAAAAAATACTGCTGCCCCTACTCTACCGGTCCCGAAATCCAGATCCTGGATGACCAGAAACACCCGGATGCAAAAGCTGGAAAAGCAGGAAATCACAAATCTGCATCCTTGTACGACATGATCCCGGCATCTGACTTTACAGTTACAAAACCAGCCGGCCAATGGAACAAAGCCAAAGTAGTGATCAAAGGAGGCAAGGGCGAAAGCTGGCTGAACGGCAAAAAGCTGGTCGAGTTCCCTACGCAGGGCGAAGCGTGGAACAAGCTGGTTGCTGACAGCAAATTCAAAACCTGGGAGGGCTTTGGGGCATCTTCCAAAGGTAAAATTGCATTGCAGGATCACGGCGACAAAGTATCGTTCCGCAACATCCGCATTCGCGAACTATAAGGAAATATCCAGTTGACTGGCCCAGTACTCGCGGCTGTAAACCCGCCGGAAAGGCCAGTTCTTCTGTCGTAAAAGGAGAGGCAGGTAAGCGTGAGGTTCCTTGGCCGATTTACTATGAAAGTAGAGATCGTCGTCCGTAAGAATCAGACCCTTATAGGCCTCTCCTTCTTTTATGGTCAGATCTCCAAAAGGCAGCTCTTTCTGCCATGTCGGCTGCCGGCCTTCGAGCTTGTTTTTCAATAGCCAGTCTGAGCGCAGTGTACCTGCATGCATCGGCCGAGGCTCATATTTCCCTTCCGAAACTTCCCATGCATATTCAAGATATGCTTTCAGCATTTTAGGACCGGGATTGGCCGTGTGCTCGGTTTGCAGCTGCGATGGCCACAGGCTCGTCACAAAAAAGATGCGTTCCCGTGCCCGCGTCACAGCCACGTTCAAACGGTTTTCGCCTCCCTGCATATTCAGGCTGCCAAATTGCATGGATATACGACCTTTCTCGTCGGGCGCATAGGCCGTCGAAAAGATGATAATATCCCGCTCATCGCCTTGTACGTTCTCTATATTCTTGACGAAAAGATCTTTAACAACCAAAGCTTCTTTCTCCAAAGCTTCCTGTATGGCCTGCTGCTGGTAAAAGTTGAAGGTCACTACGCCCACACTTTTCCCTAACCCGCTCAGGGTTCGCAACACTTCCACTACTTTTTCCACCTCGGCTGCATTGGTGCTGGACTTCCAGCTGCCTTCGGTTTTAAGGTACTGTATACCCGGCTGACGCTCATTGATGCGATGGAAGTCAGGAAGAAGCTTTAAAGAGTTTTTGTAAAAATGCCGGTTTGAAAAGTCGATCAGATCAAGAGAAAGGCTGCGATAATGCCCTGTAAGCTGGTATTGTGCCAGCGACTGTCCCGCCAGGTCCAGCAGCGACTCCACTTCCATGGCAGGCTGGTAGTCGTCTTCATCGGTTTTTTCCTCAAAACGAACCCGGTAAATGTCGCTTGGGGCAAGCTGCTTGCTGTCGCCCGCTACGACGATCTGCATGCCCCGGAAAGCTGCCGGAAGGCCATACTCAGCATAACATTGGGAAGCTTCGTCAAAAATGACAAGGTCAAAAATTCCTTCTTTCAACGGGAAAATAGCCGATACCGACTCCGGGGATGCCATCCAGCAAGGTACCAGTGAAAAGACTTCTTCGGTATAGTTCTCAACGAGCTTCCTTACCGGCCAGATCTTGCGCTTCTTGGTTACCTGGTGCCCTAGCTCTCGATAGGTAATGCGATTTCCGAGCCTGTTTTTTTCCAGATCTTCGTAAGTAGCCTCTTTCAGCTTAATACCCGTAATGTCCGAGCTTAGCTTTTGTTTGGCACTGATACTTTCCTGCAACTGCTCCTCCCACTGCTTCATTTTCAGGGAAGTTACTGCACGCAGGTCGGGGTACCTGGTTTCAATGTGTTCAATCCAGGCAAGCCGGACACTATTTTCAAAAAGTGATAATTGTACATCCACATCAACCAGCCCGCGCTTAGTGCTCTCACCTTGCACTTTTTGGACAACAGACTGTTCCGTAGGATTCATTTCATTCCAAAGCCTGTCCATATCAGCGATGGAGTCGAAATCGGTGCGGAGTGCATCCAGTAAAAGCTGGCTGTAAGCTGCCGGCTCACTGACAAGCTGCCCGATCTGAGCAGGTAAAAGATAAGGCAGCATGATGGTTTCAAACTTCTCCCATCCCTCAGCCCAGGCGATGAGCATACCCAGCCTCTGCCTGAATATATCCATACTTTCCTGCGCAAGGCTTATTAAGACTTGCAGCCAGGGTTCAAAGGCAGCGCGGGAGGCAGCATCCGCAGCAAACTCCACATGCCTGAAAAAAGCCAGGTATGCTTCTGCTGAAATCCCGTCGCCAGAAGCGTTTTCATGATAACCCAGCAATGGATTTTCGAGCCAGGATTCTACCTGCTGGCGATTTTTGAGCCTCACTTCCAGTGTTTGAAGATCTTCGGGAGCCAGCGTGAGGTGATTGGCCTGACATACCTCTTCCACTTCCTTTTTTTCCTTGGAAAAAACATTCCAGATCAGTCCGCTTACCATAGAGCTTTTCGCATCCATGGTTTTTTTTAAAATGCCCCGGAATGCTGCCAGCTCGCCTTTTTGCAGCGACAATTCAATTCCATGCTCGCTGATGAAACCTTCGAGCTCATCCGTAGTCTGCCGGATCAATGCCAGCCGTGCAGGGTTTTCGCGCGGGGTATTGACATAATTTTTAAACAAAGCATAAACTGCCGGCTCTGCAACAAGCTCCTCAATATCCCTGAGCCTTTCAAGCACTTCGGCCCGGTTGCTCAGGTACTCCATTTTAAAAACAGTACCTGCTGCATTTTCAAACCGTGTACGCTGCTTTTCAAAAACCTGCGGCCACTCGGTGAGCATGTTTTCCATGTTGCGCAGGTCTTGTATGCCAAATGCCGCAAAGCTCCTGCGGCTGGCCCATGCATGGCGCGGATGGACGTGCACGCAGTAGCGCAGGTAAGTTTTGAGTCTTCTTGAAAAATCATCCAGGCGGTCGGGCCGGAAACTACGGTACTCGTCACGAAGCGAAATGTACGGAGCTGCCGGACTGCTGGTAAGGTACAGTTCCTTAATGCTTGTGCCGCATTCGTTTTCGTCAAACAATGCTTTCCGAAATGCATTGAGGTCCCCTACTACTTTATCAATGGTCCGGCTTTCTTTTGCAAATTCCCTTTCCAGGAACACAGCGTCCAGACTGTAATTCTGCTTTCGGTATTCTTCCACGCGCTCAATCTGGGCAGCGAGCTGCTGATACAGCTGTGAGCGGTCATTTTTCACATCATGCACCAAACCCACAAAATGCCGCATGCCAATGGAATCAAGCCGCTGGTACACGACGTCGAGCGCAGCGCGTTTCTGGCAAACAAGCAAAACCCGCTTGCCGCGGGAAGCAAAATCGGCCATCAGGTTGCAGATCAGCTGCGACTTCCCGCTGCCCGGCGGTCCCTGCACAACTACCGAGTTGCCGCCTTTAACAGCCTGGATAATCTCCTCCTGTGATTCATCAATTGAAAATGGCGTAAGCAGATCCTCCTCCCTGGTCTGTACAGGCTGAGCAGCGGTGTTTGCACCGGACGTATCCTCCGGCTCTGTTCCCGCAAGCAATGGAATACCGGTCACTGAATCCAGGTTTTCGAGCAGCCAGTTATAATCGGGTACCAGGTGGGATCCAGCCTGCGGAAAAATACCAAGTACTGCTTCCGGCTGCAATTTCAGCTCTCCGTTTTTCTCCGAAACCTGCATTTCAGCACTTCGGGAAGCCTTGAAAGCATCGAGCTTTTCTTCAAAAAGCGCCTGATTGAAATTGATCCGGAATGCAGTTTCTTTCAGCCACTCGTAGAGCTGGGTTTTAAATTCAAGAAAATCTTTGGGAAAATCTTCAAATGACTTTTCAAGAACCTCCTCACTGATCTGCGCCTCATTGAAATAGGCGTAGGCAAGCGCAAAGCTCTGATTGAGCATGATTCCGCTATCCTCCCGTTCCAAAAGGCACCATTGTTCCTTTTCAATGCGGAGTGTAACCGGAAAAAACAGCAGAGGCGCATGAATGGGTGTTCCGTCCGCCAGTTTACCTTTTACAAAAGGATAGCCGACATACAAGTCGCGCGAGCCGCGCTCTTCCTCGATAAAGCGCTCGGTACGCGCTATTTTCCGGAGCCGCTTACTTACGTCATTAACCTTTTCATAGCGGGGATCCTGTACATCGCAAAGTGGAACCTTGGCCTTCCGCTGCACCATCTGCCTGACAATTTCAACAGAAGGTTTTCCCAGCAGAAAATCAGTTTCCTGTAAATCCAGGAACTGCTCCGCAGATAAATGGCCCAGCAACAATGACTTGTTGCGTGTACTAAGATTGGTAAGTCTTTTGAGATAAGCTTTAAGAACGCGTTCCATAGTTGTTTAACGTTCCCGGCGACTACCTCAATGCTTTGGCTGGTTCCTTCTTTTTCTCGGGGAAGACCACGGAAGCCAGGATGCTGATAGCCAATATGCCGAGTATCACATAAAGCGAGTACACTGTCTGGAAACCTACAGATTCGAGGTATACATGCGCCAGCATTTTTGCACCGATAAACACCAGCAGTACGCCCAGCCCATATTTCAGGAAGCGGAAAAGGCCCATGATGTTGCTCAGGAAGAAGAACATGGAGCGCAGCCCCATGATGGCAAAAATGTTGGAGAAGAAAACAACGTAAGGATCTTTCGTCACCGAAAATACGGCTGGAACGGAGTCCACCGCAAAAATCAGATCGGTAAATTCGACGATCAGTACCACCACGAAAAGCGGTGTGAGCATCCATTTACCATTACGTTTTACCGCAAAATGTTCCCGCACATACCTCGGGAACACGGGTAAGTATTTGGAAGCAAACTTGACAACCGGATGTTTGGCAGGATCAATTTTCTCTTCCTCGCCTCCTTCAAAGAATATTTTCCCTCCCTGATACACCAGCAGCAGGCCAAATATGTAAACGATCCAGTCGAAACGCTGAATGAGCGCGGAGCCTACGAAAATGAAAACAAAGCGCATGATAATGGCCCCCAGCACGCCCCAGAAAAGTACTTTTTTATAGTAAATAGGCCGTACCCCGAAAGACGAGAAGATCAGGATAATGACAAAAATATTATCAACAGATAGCGCATATTCAAGCAGGTAGCCGGTAATAAATTCCAGCGACATATTTTTCCGGTATACACCCAGACTTCCTTCGAAGTCATTGGGTATGAGCTTCAAATGAGGCGCATACTTATCCTTGATCTGTTCCAGATGCGCATAGTTATCAACCCCGTGCACAAGGTCACCATGCGTTTTGATCACAAAATAAAACACGATCGCCAGCGCAACCCAGGCGGTAGTCCAGGCAGCTGCTTCTCCAAACTTGACGACGTGATCCTTTTTATTAAAGACGCCCAAGTCCAGGAGCAGCATAATGCTGATGACCAAAATAAACCCTGCAAAAAAGATGAATTCGCTGGAAAACATGAATGACTATCCTATAAGGTGAGTATAAAAACGGGACTACAAATTCCATGCTCGGAAACCGGCCCGGATGGTACTGCAAACCGTGGTAAACAAAGGTAAGGAAAATATAAAGTGCGGAAATGAAATGGTAGAAGCGGTTTTTGGGCGGGATTGACATACCTTGATTTCCAATTTCTTACCAAAAAATTAAGTTTTTTTCTCAAATATTTTCAGCAAAAACTTGCGTCAGATAGGGTGCCTTTATACATTTGCACCACCATAAACCAAACGGTTATGCGAAAGTAGCTCAGCTGGTAGAGCGCGACCTTGCCAAGGTCGAGGTCGCGGGTTCGAACCCCGTCTTTCGCTCAGAGGACAGAAGCACCGGCAACGGTGCTTTTTTCTCTTAAAGGCCTTCCGAATTTCCGGCCAGGCCGGGATGGTGGAACTGGTAGACACGCAGGACTTAAAATCCTGTGGGCCGAAACGCCCGTACGGGTTCGATTCCCGTTCCCGGTACCACTTTCAGCAATTAGTGAAAGCAGCTTTTACAGGCTGCTTTTTTCTTTGGCGCAGGCGTACTGCCCGCCTCCGGTATTACATCATACATCAGAGCCTTCCTTTACCCGATTTTTTTATAAATTGATTTTCAAATGCATGTGACAGGTACCTCCGCAAGCGCCGGAAATATGCATGGGGACAAAATGCCTGACGCTATAAACGCTTGAAAAAATACCTTCTGCTGACTCTTCTCCTTTACCTGGCCTGCCGTGCCAGCGCCCAGGTGCCCGTGGGTGACAGTACTACGATCCTGATCGGGAATGTAACGGTTGAAGGGAATCACCGCACCCGCACCAGCATTATCCTGCGGGAAATGGCGATCAAAGCCGGCGACACGCTCACCAGCGCTGCCTTGCCGGAAAACCTGGAAGTTGATCGCCGCAAGATCATCAATACCAATCTTTTTGTTACTGTAGACCTGCTGACGCAGCCCAATGCCGATTCCTCCCGGACCGATATCCGGGTGGTGGTTAAGGAGCGCTGGTATTTCATCATGCTGCCCGTGTTCCAGCTGGCCGACCGGAATTTCAATGAATGGTGGTATGACCGCAAACGTGACCTTTCGCGCACCATTTATGGTGTGTACCTGAGCTACGGCAATGTATCCGGCCGGGCCGATAAGCTCCGGTTTATTGCCGAATTCGGCTTTATACCCAAGTTTGAAGTAGCCTACACCCTGCCTTACCTGGACAAAGCACAAAAAACAGGGATTACCATTGGTACATCCTATTCGGTAAACAAGACGACAGCTTTCCGGACCTGGAACGACAAGCTGGATTACCTGTCGAGCGAGGCCATCAACCGCAATCGGTTTTATACCTATGTCAGCATCACGCGCAGGAACAAATACTATACTTTCCACACCGCAGACCTTCGGTGGAGCTACACGGGTATTTCCGATACGATTGCAACATTAAACCCCAATTACCTGCGTGACAGCCGCAGAAGCCAGCGCTATTTCCAGCTTACGTATTCCTTCAGTTACGACAAGCGCGACAATTTCCAGTATGCACTCCAAGGGCAAAGCCTGGGATTACAGGTATCAAAAATGGGTCTTTTGCCCACAGACGATGTGGACATGCTGTACTTTTACGGGTCTTACCGGAAATACCTGAAACTATCCGGAAGGTGGTATATGAATACAGGACTGCGTGGCCGGATTTCTTTTCCCGCCCGCCAGCCTTATCTGCAGACGGTCGGACTGGGTTACCGCAATGACCTGGTGCGTGGCTATGAGCTGTATGTCGTGGACGGTCAGCGCTATGTACTGACCAAAAACGAAATCAAGTACAAGCTGTTTTCATTCCAGAAACAGCTTTCATTTATTCCTGTAAAACAATTCAATACGATCCCGCTGGCTGCATACCTTAATTTTTTTGCAGATGCAGGTTATGTGAAAAACCATTATCCCGAGCTGAGCAATACAAAACTGGGTAATTCCATGCTCTATGGAGGCGGCACAGGACTGGACGTCGTCACCTTCTATAATATTCTTGCAAGATTTAACCTGAGTCTTAATGGAAAAGGGGAACGCAGGTTCTTTTTTAACATTGTGCGGGAATTCTGACCTGACTATGGCGGAGACAAAATATAGCTAAATTGCGCCCCAGCGCGCCGTTTGATCCGGCCGGCATAAGATTTTAACATTGACAACAACTACATGATTGAAATTTTTACGCACATGAATTACCTGAAAATGGCCCTCCCTGCCGCACTTGCCGGCATGATGATAGCCGGTTGCAATACCCAGACAAAAGAAGAAACCGAACAAACTGCGACGGACTCCGCAGTGGTGCAAACGCCTGCTCCTTCAACCCTGAACAGCAACCAGTCAGAGCTACTGCAGACCATCCTCGGGCCCCGTGAGGAAGGTGATGGTACAGCGGTACTGCGCGGTATTGCTTTTGGTGATCCTGTAAGCAAGGTGAAAAAGACTGAGCAATTTGAGCTGTTTGAGGACAGTACCAGTCACGTGGGCTTCACCTCTGAGACTGCCCAGCTCGAAACCATTGATGTGCAGTATCATCTTGACAACCAGAAAAAAGTGTCGAAAATTACGGTAGATGTGTACCTGAACAGCGCTGATGCCACAAAACAACTCTGGGAGGCCGGGAAAAGCTACTTTACTGAGAAAGGAAAGCTCTTGAAGAACGAACCCAAAAAAGTAAGCTGGACCAATAAAAATGCCAGAATCATGATGGAAGATGTATCTGAAGGAAAGGATTATGGTCTGAAATTCCAGTTTACACCCGCCAACAAAACCGAACTTGCCGCTAATTAATCTTATGAAAAAACAACTCGCGTTTCTCTTCACACTTTTCCTGCTTTGCTCTGCTGTCTCTTTCGGACAGAAAAAATCAAAGAAAGACGACCTGGTTACCATTGAAACCAATATGGGCACCATGCGCGTGATTTTGTTTGATGAAGCCCCCAAGCACAAAGCTAATTTTCTGAAACTCACCAAAGACAAGTTCTACAATGACCTGCTTTTTCACCGGGTGATTGAAGACTTTATGATTCAGGGCGGAGACCCGAACTCGCGTAATGCCAAGCCCGACGATATGCTGGGAAAAGGCGATAACGGATACAAAATCCCCGCAGAGTTTAATGCAAAGCTATTTCACCAAAAAGGTGCACTTGCCGCCGCCCGGGACAACAATCCTGCCAAAGAATCCAGCGGATGCCAGTTTTATATTGTAGAAGGCCGTACGTGGAGCAAAACCGACTTGGATAAGCAGGCTGCCCGCGCTGCTCGTAAATTAACCGATGAACAGAAGAAAGTTTACGAAACTGTAGGCGGCACCCCGCACCTCGACGGCTCGTATACTGTGTTCGGTCAGGTGGTAGACGGTATTGATGTGATTGACAAAATAGCATCTGTCTCCAAAGACGAGCGTGACCGCCCTGAGAAGGATGTATCTATGAAAGTGTCTGTCAAAAGCATGAAGAAAAAGAAAATTACCAGAAAATACGGCTGGAAATACGAAGCCTGAGCATTTTGAAAAAGCAAAAGATTCTGATTACGGGCTCCAATGGTTTGCTGGGCCAGAAACTCGTGCAGCTGCTCGCCGCAGATCCGGAAGTGGAAACCATTGCCACAGCATCAGGAACCAACCGCCTTCCTTTTCAGGAAAATTACCAGTTTATGGAAATGGATATTACCGATCCGTTCCGGGTAGAGGAAGTAATCGGGCATGTGCGTCCGGATGTTGTAATCCACGGGGCCGCAATGACGAACGTCGATCAGTGTGAACTGGAAAAAGAGGCCTGCTGGAAAGCCAATGTAAAAGGTACCGAGCACATAGTCCATGCATGTGGCAGGTACGGCGCATTTCTGCTGCATGTGTCCACAGACTTTATTTTTGACGGAAGTGCCGGACCTTATGCAGAGACGGACGAACCCAATCCTGTAAATTTTTATGGATGGAGCAAGCTGGCTGCCGAGAAGGCTGTCATGCATGCAGGCATTTCATGGGCAATTGCGCGCACGGTGCTCGTGTATGGGGTTGCACATGATATGAGCAGGAGCAACATTATTCTTTGGGTTAAAAAATCGCTGGAAGCGCGTAAACCGATCCAGGTAGTTACGGACCAGCTGCGCACGCCTACCCTGGCCGAAGACCTGGCCATCGGTTGCCAGCTCATTGCACGTGGGAAAGCAGAAGGCATATTTCATATTTCAGGAAAAGACTTCCTGACCCCATATGAAATGGCAATAATGACCGCAGACTATTTCAATCTCGATAAATCGCTGATTTCGCCTACCGATGCAGGCGCCTTTACGCAGCCTGCCCGGCGCCCGCCCAGGACGGGTTTCGAGCTGACCAGGTCGCGGGAGGTACTGGGGTACGAGCCACGCACATTCCGGGAGGGAATTGCATTGCTCGCTACCCAGTTAAATTCCTGACTCAATCAGCTTAGTACAGCTTTTGGTAATACTCACGCGCCATACGGTCGGAGTTGAATGCTTCATGTACATCGTTCATGCTGTTCAGCACCATTTGCATCCACTTGCTGCGGTCGTAGTAGTAGGTCGGAATTACGGATGTTTCCAGCTTTTCAAGCAGGTTATCACAGTCCTGCTTGTTGATATCCTCCCCTTTGGCCACGGGCAGTATAAATGAATTTTCACTATCCTTTGCAAATTCGCAGATCCAGCCGTCGAACGTAGACAGGTTCAGGGAAGCATTCATGGCGGCTGTCATTCCGCTGGTACCGGAGGCTTCGCGGGTTACAATCGGATTATTGAGCCAAACATCGGAACCATCTTTAAGCAACTTTGAAAGCGCAAGCTCATAGCCTGTCAGTACGGCCATATTAGGAAAATAGTGGCTGAGGTAGTATAAATGATTGAAAGTACCTACTGCGCCTTCATCTTTCGGGTAAGGCTTACCGGCCCAGATCACCTGCACCGGACGGTCTTTGTCGTTCATCAGCCGGGTAAACCGTTCTATATCCCACACCAGCATGTCCGGGCGCTTGTAAGCTGCAAACCGGCGAGCCCATACAATGGTCAGTACATCCGGATCAAACAGCTTTCCGCATTGGTCAGCCACTGTCTTGAAAAGCAATGTTTTAAGCTCCCGCTTGCGGGCGACAATTGCATCCGTATTCTTTTCGACTCTTGCCTGTTCGAGCTGCTTGTCAGTCCAGTAGGTATTATTTTGTGCATTGGTAATATGACCTATTTCCGCAATATCAGCATGGGCCTTCCACATATTCCGCGATACTTCGCCATGCAGGCGCGACACTCCATTAGCCTTACGGCTTAGCCTGAGTGCAGCCAGGGTATGGTTAAAAATATCATCTTTCATCCCGCTGATCTTTCGTATGGTATCCAGGTTCAATCCGGAGAAAAACCCAAGCTTTTGCAGGAAAGTAACCTCATGCTTTTCATTACCGGCTTCTTCCGGGGTATGTGTTGTAAAAACAACCCTTTTGCGGACTTCAGGTACACTTTTGTATTTTTTAAAAAGATAAAAAGCCGCTGAAACTGCATGGGCTTCATTGAAATGGTATACTTCCGGCTCGTACTCCAGTACTTCGAGCAACTTGGCTCCGCCTATACCCAGCACCATGCATTGGGCAACTTTCAAGGCAGCATCTGCATCGTATAAATGGTAGCTGATACTGCGGGTTTCTTCGTCATTTCCATCCGTATCTGTGGTGAGCAGGAACAGTGGCGCCGACTGGAAAATGTCGGGTGCCAGGTAATAGGCTGCCACCCACACGTCTTTTTCCAGTACCCTGATCTGAAAACGGATTTTAGTATCGGTCAGATAGGAATACATTTTCTCCCTGAACTCAGGACGCATACTGCCGTCGGTATCACGTTCCTGGTCGTAGTAACCCTGCTTCCAGAGCATACCGATCCCAATCAGATTTTGTTTTAATGCATAAACGCTGCGCATGTGCGACCCTGCCAGAAAGCCCAGGCCGCCCGAATAGATCTTTAACGCCTGATCGACGGCGAATTCCATGGAGAAGTAAGCAACTGATTTCTTAAACTGAGGATCCGGACTGAACGGATGTTGGTATGGGAGCGAAAATGTAGCTGGTAACATTCAGGAGTTTTTTAGTGAGATAACTTACCGAAGGTCTAAAAATTATGCCATCAAAACGCAAGAAGCCCGGACGGACTTTATCCGGCCGGGCAGTCAACGATGAGTAAAACAATGCGGATCAGTTTCCGAACAATCTGGCCCAAAAACCTTTTGCCTTCGTTTTTGTTTGTTCCAGCTTCTCAGAGGCACTTTCTCTAAGTTCTCCGATCTCCCCGGATGCCTTTGCTTTCAGCTCGGCAGCTTTGGCCTGGGCTTCTGCAAGTTTTTCAGCTGCTATTTCTTTTACGTCTTCAAAAGCTTCTGCTGCATCCTCACGCAGGTCTTCAAACTGCTCAGTGGCAGCTTCTTTCAGGTCGGCATACTTGTCAGCAGCCGCATCTTTAAAGTCCTCGAATTTGTCTGCTGCGGTTTCCCTGGCATCTTCAATCCGGTTTGCGGCTTTTTCCGTCAGTCCGGCACCGGCTGCCTGCGCCTTCCCGCTTTGTGCCGCTACCGTGTCGCCCGCCTCCGATGCTTTTTCCACAATCCTGTCCTTGATTCCGGCAGCCTCCGCTTTCAGGTCCCCGGCAGCTTTGGTAGCGTCTTCTTTAAATGCTTCCGCTTTATCGGCTACATGGGCCTTTACTTCTTTTGTTTTTTCCTCCGCGGCCGCAGCAGCTCCGGAAACGTCGGCTTTCACAGCTGCTGCTTTATCAGCAACTGTATCCTTTATATCCTCTGTTTTTTCTTCTAAAGTAGCGGATACGGCAACTGCTTCTTCCTTTGTTTCAGCTGTTTTTTCTTCTATCAAATCTCTGGTATCAGCTGCCTTGTCCTCCAAGGCAGCCTGTATGTCCGATACCTTCTCAGTGGTTTCGGCTTTTACTTCCTCAACTTTGTCTTCTGCAGCATACAATGCATGGTCCTTCACCTCTGATGCCTCTTCCACAATCTCGTCCTTTGCATTTGCAGCGGTTACTTTCAGCTCCTCTGTTTTACTTTCCAGTGATGCTTCTGCATTTTCTGGTACGGGTTTGTCGTTTTCGGCCATTTGAAATTCCGGTTTAAAGGTGAAACAATGCAAGCAGGTTGATTTCGAAAGCTACAAAGGAGTTGGCACGGTTGCAAGCGTGATTGGTCTATTTACACTACTCTAACCTCCTTACCATCAAATTTTTAACCAATTCATAAAAAGGTTCCGGCTGCATAGTGCGCCAATTGTTGAGATGCAGTGTACCGCCGAAGTTGATGTAGTAGTCGAGCCTGAATTTTTTCCATTGCTCTTCCACATGCTCCCGAAAATTTACGGCTGCAATCCAGCCGTCTTCGATGTCGTCAAACCACTCGGCATAGTAGTCGTCCTCGCCCCCGTGAAAGTCAAGCAGGTTTTCGCCCAGCAGTATGAATTTGTTGATTCCCTGCTCTACAAGCGGATCTATCACCTGGCGTTTCAGGAACATGATATCATTGTGCAGCGCATCGTTCCATTCCCCGAAAAGCTCGATAATGGTGAACTGCCGGCTGTAATCCACAAAGAGGATCTTTACATACAAGGTTTCCGAGCCGATTTCGTCCCAGAGCGGGTGTATATAGTACCCGTAAATGGCATTTTCGTAGTAGTCGAGGTTGTACGTCCTTCCAAAAAACGGGGAGCGTTCATCGTGACTGGCCACGTAGTGCTTTTCCCAGTTATAATATGGCTCTATTTCCTGCATATCGCCCAGATGTTGATGGTAGAAGTAAAAAAAGAAAGGTCTGAACAGTTGCCAGAACCGTCCAGACCTTTTAAAATATTATACCGGAACCGGCTTACAGTTCGCGGATCCAGATATTGCGGAAGCTGGTTGTATTGTTGTGGTCCTGCAGCTTGATCGGTCCTTTACCATGCGGCTCGATCGTCGGCTGACCAACGTAGGGCGTAGTACCCTGGATCATCGTGTGATTTTGTACCAAAACACCATTGTGGATCACCGTAATGTACGGCGGGATGAGCATCTGGCCATCTTTATTGAAATGCGGCGCTGTGTAAACAACATCGTAAGTCTGCCACTCACCCGGGCCTACGGCAGCATTCACCAGCGGCATGGTCTGCTTGTAGATCGAGCCGGCCTGACCATTGGAGTAAGTAGGGTTATTGTAGCTGTCAAGTACCTGCAGTTCGTACACTCCCTGCATGAAAATACCGCTGTTACCACGTCCCTGGCCATTACCGTCCACTTTGGCAGGCGTACGCCATTCAATATGCAGCTGGTAGTCACCAAAAGTCTGCTTCGTCTGAATATCACCTGATTTCGGAGCTACGGTGAGGATACCATCCGCCACAGTCCAGGGCGCTGTCGCCTTGCCGTCTTTGCCGGAAACCCATGCATCCAGGTTTTTACCATCAAACAAAACGATTGCATCAGAAGGGGCCGTAAAACCCGATGCCGCAGTAGAGCTTTTACCAGGCGTTACAACACGAGGTACAGGGCTCCACAGTTCGCTGGACTCCGGTGTTTGCTTTGCGGGCTGCAACTGTGCATGTGCTGCAAATGCGCTAGCCAGGCTTAACGCGGTAAAAATTAACTTTTTCATTTGAAATGTTACTGTTTAAGTCTAGTAATGCATTGATATAATATCAAAATACAACAATAAGGAAAAAGCATTAACTAATACGATTCTCACCTAAACAAATGCAATTTTCACAAATCTTATAACGTAATTTGCACCGCCTTCACCCAGAAGGTGCTGGTTCATAATCTCAAACAGACCAAGTTTCTGCAAGTATGTTTAAATTCAACAGTTCTTTGTTACAACTCGCTTGTGGCATTGCTGCTATGCTTGTGCATACAGCTTACGCTCAGCAGCCTATCCCTCTGAACGATCTCAGTGCGTTTACAACCAAGTCCGACAACTGGAAGATCGTCGGCAGTGCCTCCGCCGACATCGGCAAGGAAAATGCCCTCACCACAACACCCGGCAAAGGTGTGCTGGCCTGCATCCATGAAAAGGGAAAGTACGGCAACCAGTACGAGCTGATCTCGAACTTCAAGCATGGTGACCTGGATATCGAGCTGGACTTTATGCTGGCCAAAGGTTCCAACTCGGGAATCTACCTTCAGGGAAACTATGAAGTACAGCTTTTTGACAGCTGGGGTAAAAAATCAGCCAAGTACAATGACTGTGGCGGTATTTACGAGCGCTGGAACGATGCCAAGCCGGAAGGTGAAAAAGGGTATGAAGGCTATGCACCACGCTATAATGTGGCTAAAGCGCCTGGTTTGTGGCAGCATATCAAAATTTCCTACCAGGCTCCGCGCTTCGACGCGGCCGGAAAGAAGGTATCCAATGCCGTGTTCCTTTCTGTGGTGCTCAATGGTATGACCATACACGAAAATGTGGAAGTAAGCGGCCCTACCCGCGGCTCACTTACCGCAGAGGATGTAGCCATGGGCCCGATCCGCATACAGGGTGATCACGGTTCGCTGGCGATCAAAAACATAATGATCAACAACTTTGACAAGCAGCCTGGTACATTGTCCGATCTGACTTACAAGACGTATTACGGTGCACTTTCGGAAACAGAAGATCTCTCCAAGCTGACTCCCGCAGAGAGCGGCAAGGCTGACCAGCTGAGCTGGGAAATCCTGAAAGACAACAACAACTATTCTTACGTATATACCGGTCATTACAATACGGTAACCCCGGGTAAGTACAATTTCCGCATGCAGGCTTCAGGCAATTCCTACCTGAAAATAGACGGCAAGTACATTATCCAGCCTGAATGGAAAAGCAATACTGATTTCAGGGAAGCATCCGCTGAGCTGAAACCCGGCGACCATACCATTGAGGTTTTCAACAATAAAAAAGACGGATGGATGCGCCCTGTACTGGGTTTGTGGATCGATGGTCCGGGTTTCAGGGAAGTTGCATACCATACCAAAAGCTCGGCTATGGCAGGTGGTTCCACGGATCCTATTCTGATCACCGCTAATAACAATACGATTACCCGCAGCTTTATGGATTTCCGTAAAGGTGAAAAAGCAAAACGCACGCGCGTGGTACACGCAGTATCCGTAGGAAGTCCCACAAACCTGCACTATACCTACGATCTGGACAAAGGAACGATCCTTCAGGTATGGCGGGGTGAATTCCTCGATGCGACACCTATGTGGCACGACCGTGGCGACGGCTCATCCCGTCCCCGTGGCAGCGTTACCCTGCTTGGCGATGATATGTTCCTGGGCAAATCAGGCAGCAAAGCCAAATGGGCAACCGACACTACCGGCAGCGGCTACCGTCCCAAAGGGTATGTAGTGGACGATGCAGATGTTCCTACTTTCCAGTACCAAGCTTTCGGCTCTAATATCACTGACTATATATCGGTGGTGAATAACCAGTACTTTGAACGCATTGTGCGGGTCAACAATCCGGTGAAAGACCTGGTGGCACGCCTCGCTGATGGCGACAAGATCGAGAAAGTGGCAGACGGCCTGTACGCCATCGATGACAAGTCATACTACATCCAGCTGTCCGACAAAAACGTGAAACCCGAAATCAGAAGCACCAATGGTTTGCAGGAACTGCTGGTACCTGTGAGCAACGGCGAAGTGAAGTATTCTATCCTGTTCTGATTTTAATCTCTTTTGTATAAAATGAAAAAATTTGCCCGAATAGCATTGGCTTTCCTGGCGGCTGTATCTTCCCTCAAAGCTCAGGAATCGCCAAAAGAAGAAGATTTTTATAAAATCATTACCCCGCCCATTCCCGAAGGTATCATCCTGGAAGTAGGTGGACTGACTACCCTGCCCAATGGGTCACTCGGCATTTCGACGCGCCGGGGTGAAATATGGCTCGTGGACAATCCTACCAGCCGCACGCCGTACTTCCGCAAGTTTGCGAGCGGCCTGCACGAAATCCTGGGTCTGGCCTATAAAGATGGTGCATTGTACTGTGCACAGCGCGGCGAGCTCACCAAGCTGGTTGACAAAAACGGCGATGGTAAAGCCGATGTTTATGAAACGGTATATGCATGGCCACTGTCCGGTCACTATCACGAGTACTCCTTCGGCCCTAAGCTGGCGCCGGATGGCAGCTTTTTTGTGAGCGGAAACGTTGCATTTGGTGATGAAGAATGGTGGAGAGGCGAAAGCCGGGTACCCGGCCGTGGCTGGATTTTCCACATCACCAATGATGGCAAGTATGAGCCCTATGCAACCGGGGTACGCTCCCCAGCCGGTATCAGCATGCTGAACGGCGAGCTGTTTTATACTGACAACCAGGGCGACTGGATGGGAACCGGTGCTATTTTCCAGGTGAAAAAAGGAGGCTTCATGGGCCACCCTGCGGGATTGCGCTGGGCCGGACTGCCAAATTCTCCTGTAAAACTTACCGAAAAACAATTCTTTGCCGAGCGTGACAATCGTCAGGAAAAAGATGCAAACGGACGTGCGATCAAGCCTGAAAATACCAGGAATGAGGAGCCTCAGTTTCTTTACCAGCTGAAACAGAAATATGACATGGTACAGCTGCCGGCAGTATGGCTGCCCTACGGTGTACATGGTGTATCTACTTCCGAGCTGATCCTGGATGAAACAAAAGGCGGTTTTGGTCCTTTTACCGGACAGGTTTTTGTGGGTGACCAGGGACAAAGCAATATCATGCGGATTGTACTTGAAAAAGTAAAAGGTGAATACCAGGGCGCCAGTATCGGATTCCGCAGCGGATTCCAGTCGGGTGTGCTGAGAATGGCCTTTGATAAAGACGGCTCTATGTTTGTAGGTGAAACCAACCGTGGCTGGGGCTCGGCAGGAGATGCCAACCAGGGCTTACAGAGACTGGTATGGAATGGCAAAATGCCGTTTGAAATGTATACCGTAAAGGCTCAGCCGGATGGTTTTGAGATCGAATTCACAATGCCTGTTGACCGCAAGTCGGCAGAAGACCTGGATTCCTACAAAGTAAGCAGCTACCTGTACAAGCACTATCCCGTGTACGGCAGCCCGCAGATCAACATGCAGGATGTGAAGATCACCGGTGTAAAAGTATCTGACGACAACAAAAAGGTACGTATCGTACTTGATGGAATGCGCCAGTACTATGTACATAAAATTCAGCTGGAAGGCGTGCGCTCAGCTACCAACAGCTGGTCGCTGGTACATACCGATGCTTACTATACGCTGAACAATATCCCTGATGGCGAAAAGCTGAAAGTATCGGAGCTGAAAACCACCCGCTCAGGCAATGCAGCTGTGGGCGCCGCTTCCACAGGCTCTACTGCCGCACCTGAAAAGGAGCACGTATCCCCTGACGGAAAAGGCAAGCCTGCTGCCGGCAAGGCGGTAGCTTCCAAAACCCCTACCTGGGCGGAAGTAAAACCACTTCTGGAAAAAAATACCTGCCTGGCCTGCCATGCCGCTGAGAAGAAGGTAGTAGGTCCGTCTTACACGGATGTTGCCAAAAGGAAGTATACCAACGAGAAAATCGTAGAGCTGATATACGCTCCCAAGCCTGAAAACTGGCCTGATTATGCAACGCCGATGCCTCCTATGCCGCAGGTTTCAAAAGGTGATGCTGAAAAGATCGCAGCCTGGATCAACTCGCTGGCTAAGTAAGCACTCCCTAGTTTTCATACCTGAAAAAACAAGGCCGCCCTCTAAGAAAGGGCGGCTTTTTCGTTTAGGTTCAGCCCGTTATACTCTGGAAAATGCTGTATATTCACATTAATAATCCAGCCGCCCGGCAAGGATCGGCACACACCAGCGTTATTTGCTTTTACCATATTGCTCGTTCCCTATGTCATCTTTACGCGACCCGTTCTTCTTCAAGTCAGTAAAGGGTAAAATTATTCTTGGCTTTGTCATTGCATGCATTGCACTGGGAGCGTCCTGGGTGATCAGTAACCTGGCATTCAAAAATATGCTTACCCAGCTGGAAGTGATTGGCACACCCAATGAAAAGCTCCGGCTGGTCAACAACATCTTCAAGAACATTCTTCAGCTTGACCAGCTTCAGAATACGCGCTCGATCAAGGGTGATGAGATCAAGGAGGAGGTACTGCGCCAGTCGGCGCGCCTGGCAGCAACGCTTGATACCCTCAGCCAGCTCAGTGTTGAGGATCCCGTGCAGATCATCAGGCTGGATTCAATGAAAAAGATCCTGGTACTGCGGGAGCGGATTTATGACAGCTATGTAAGAGAGCGTTCCAAGCTGGTGAGCAATAAGGACCTTTCCGACGAGGTCAAGAACATTTCGGGCCTGATTACCACCACCAAGGGCAAGCCTGACAGTACGATTGTCAAAACCGAAAAACGGACGACCACGACCACCGTATATACCGAAACGCAGGATACTACATCCCAGCAAAAAGCAGCAGTACAGAAGAAAGGGTTTTTCGGGCGGGTATTTGGTTCAAAGAAAAACAAAAAGATACCTGTGGAGCCGGCCAAGGTCATTCAGAAGCAGGAAGTGAATGTGCAGGTGGATACGATTAAGGTAGTGAAGGAAGACAGTACCATTGAAAAAGTGGAAGAGGCTGTCAGCGCTATTGAAAAATCGCAGAAGATACGCACAACGAGCTTTGTAGACCGTGAACAGGAGCTTGCCGATGCCGGCAACACGCTGGTGCGCCAGCTGCTCCGGGTTATGCAGGAGGTAGAGGGCGACGTACTTGCGCAGTACAACCTCGAAAGCGGGCAATCCAAGTCGCTGGTAACTTCCACAGTAGACAACCTAGAATGGGTCATGCTGGGTTTCTTCTTGCTTACCGGCATGCTGGCTTACCTGATTTTTATGGACATCACCCGGAGCAATGGGTACCGGCGCGAGCTCGTGGAGGCCAAAGAGGAGGCCGAATTTCACAGCATGGCCAAGCAGCGTTTTTTGTCCAACATGAGCCACGAAATCCGTACGCCGCTGCAATCTATTATCGGGTACACCGAAGCACTCCTCAAAGATCCCAAACCCAAACGGCAGGACCTGGAAACGTTGCATTCGGCCTCTGAGCATTTGCTTTATCTGGTGAATGAAGTGCTTGATTACAGCCGCATTATTTCTGATCGCTTCACCTTCGAGGAGCGCACGTTTGCAGTTTCACCCATGCTCAACGAGGTAATCAAAATGCTGACTCCGACGGCTTCGGCCAAAGGATTGAGACTGATCTTTGAAAACAAACTGCCCGCCGGACTTTACCTCAAGGGCGACCCCTTCCGCATCCGGCAGATTCTGTACAACTTGCTCACCAATGCCATTAAGTTTACAGAAAATGGTGAAGTTTCCCTCAAAGTGACGGGCGTCGAAACAAAAAGTACCATGATCATCGAGTACCAGATTGCCGATACCGGTATCGGATTGTCGGAAGATCAGGTACAGAAGGTGTTTAACCAGTTTGAACAGGCCGATCCTTCCATTTCACGCCGCTATGGCGGTACTGGCTTGGGACTCAGTATTGTAAAAGCATTGGTGGAAGGTATGCAGGGCAACATCCGGGTGAAGAGCATACCCGATGAGGGCACGACTTTTTTCGTCAGCACGAGCATGAAAAAAGCGGACAAAACTGAAATGGAAACTCCTGAGGCTCCGGAACGTAGCTATCACATCGCCGGCAAGGTATGGCTGGTAGACGACGACGCATTTATCCTCAAATGGTGCTCGTCGGTACTGGACCTGAACGGTGTGCCGCATACTGCGTTTTCTTCGGCAGAGGAAGTACTGAACCGTCCGTGGGATCCGAATGTCAAATTTGTACTCACCGACCTCCGCATGTCAGGAATGAATGGAGCTGAGCTCGTAAAACGCCTGCGCAAGTCCGCAGCTGAGGATGTAAAGTTTTATGTACTCACCGCCCAGGCTTTGCCCGAAGAGCGTGAAAACTTGCTTAAAATGGGCTTTGACGGTTTCCTGATGAAGCCTTTCCATTCCAGGGAATTGCTCGAACTGCTCGAACTCGCATCCGATGGGCAGGTTATTAATCCCTATACTGATCTCGACTTTACAGCCTTGAACGAGATGACATTTGGTGATGATAACCTCATGCGCGAAATTTTGGAAGAGTTTGTAAAAGACTGCCGTATAGACATCATTGCACTTAACGAAAGCCTAGAAAACAATGAACTTACCAGGGTACAGGAACTGATGCACCGCATGGCAGGCCGCACAGGACAAATCGGGGCCCGGCAGCTTTCTGCGGATTTCAGGTCAAATGAAATTGCATTGAGAAACAATCCCGGCACAGTGTCCACAGAGGATATGAAGCAACTTGTGCAGTTTGCCAACGAAGTAATCGAGCAGGTAGGCGAACGTGCCCTGGCCTACTCGATGTGATACTTTTCAATTTTATAGTAGAGTGTTTTGCGGTCGATGTTGAGCAACTTGGCCGCTTTGCTTTTATTGTAACGAACCTCCTGCAGTACTTTCTCGATCATTTCCTTTTCATGCGTTTCCTGCAACGCTTTCAGGTCGGAGCCGGAGGGTTTCTGCTGCTCTTCCATCACGGTGATCATCTCGGCAGGTAATGCATGAATGGTCGCTACCTCTTCCT
Organism: Dyadobacter sandarakinus; assembly: GCF_016894445.1. Taxonomy (NCBI): domain Bacteria; kingdom Pseudomonadati; phylum Bacteroidota; class Cytophagia; order Cytophagales; family Spirosomataceae; genus Dyadobacter; species Dyadobacter sandarakinus. The sequence continues at coordinate 5,292,056 of NZ_CP056775.1, read as the reverse complement.
TGGACAGCAATACCAGCCTTTTGATGACATTATTCAGTTCGCGCAGGTTGCCGGGCCAGTCGTAGCGGTTAAAAATTTCCAGTACTTCTCTGGAAAGCTCTTTCACATTACGGTCAAGCTCTTCATTGGCTTTGTTTACAAAATGCTGGATAAATATGCTGAGATCCTCTCCTCGCCTGCGCAAAGGCGGAACTTCTATTTTGAACTCATTGAGGCGGTGATAAAGGTCTTCACGAAAATCGCCATTCGCCGAGCTTGTAATCAGATCTTCGTTGGTGGCCGCAATAAGGCGTACATCCACTTTCACCTGCTGGGTGCTTCCGATAGGCACGATAATGCGCTCCTGCAATGCACGCAGCAATTTGATCTGCACATCATAGCCCAGGTTACCAATTTCGTCCAGGAAAAGCGTACCTCCGTCTGCCGCTTCAAATTGGCCGATCTTATCCTGCAATGCACCTGTAAATGCCCCTTTTTTATGCCCGAACAATTCACTGGCAGCCAGCTCTTTGGATAATGAACCGCAGTCGATTGCTACGAAAGGACCATTGGCGCGCTTGCTGAGGCGGTGAATGGACTTGGCTACATGTTCCTTCCCGGTACCGCTTTCACCCTGAATGATCACGGACATATCCGTGGGGGCCACCAGCCGCACATATTCATAAAGCTGCTTGGAAAGCTTGCTTTTACCTTCGATATATTCAAGATTCTGACTCTTGTCGGATTTGGAGCCTGTCTTGCTTTTGGGCGATGCCTTTGTATCCGCATCGTGCTGCTCACTGCTTTTATTCAATGCTTCCCGCAGTACCATCAGCAGTTCTTCAGGATTGACGGGCTTTGTAATGTAGTCGAATGCACCTGTTTGCATGGCACTCACCGCAGTCCGGATATCGTGAAAGCTTGTCATGATAAAAGCAGCCGTACGATTGCCTTCACTCCGCAGGGTTTTCAGAAAGTCCAGCGAATTGCCGTCGGGCAGGCGGTAGTCGAGCATGAGTACTTCAAAAGGCCCATCGGTGTCATTTTTTGCCAATACTTCCCTCGCTTCCCGGATGCTTGAACACGCTTTTACCTGATGACCATGTTTGCCCAGAAAATTGGTGAGCAATTTTGAAAATGTATTATCGTCTTCTACAAGCAGCAGGTTAGCCATGGGGTTTTCAATCTTTGCGGAAACAGAAAAAGTTTACGTACACTTAAACGTAAAATTATAAAAACAAACGCCAAAAAGCCGGAGATTTCTCCGGCTTTTCATATAACTGCCTTAAAACCTGGGTTGAAGCACCCTAATCCACTTTTTTGCCGAATTTGTCGATATTGGCGGTCATAGACTCCTCCCCTTTCTTCAGGTTTATTTCAAAATACTGAGAATTGTCCTCCCTGGTAATCAGGAATGCGCTGGTTACCTGCCAGCCCGCGTAGGCGTCGCTGGTGAGTGTCGACTTTACAGCTTCGGGCAGATCGTCGGGGCGGACTGCCACCTTATCCTGCATAATGCATGGCAGGGAATTGGGAGAGGTACCCGCATACAGGCTGGCCTGAAAGCCTGTGAGTCCCAGCATGAGGGCCAGTATTGTTTTCTTGATCATGTTCGTAGTAGTTGGCGATATCGGCAATTATACCATAATAATGCCACAGACCAAGATAATTCGTAATAAACTGACGTACAAGCTTTGTAAGCGGAAGCGCAACTTCACTGGCAAAATGATGTTACGGGAGTCCTACAAAGTGTTGAAATAAACGACAGCATTCAATGGAATAATCCAAAAAGAGCAGCCGGACAAACACAATTAAATTTGCAAAATTTTGCCGGCTGATGAACATCATCCCGAAAACCTGTATATATTTGATGTAGAAATATATCTTAATGTATTTATAGAAGTAATGCTATAAATTACGGTATACTTTCAGTCACTATACACGCAAAGAATTGGAAATAACATACCCTTTACTCAACGTTATTTAAAAAAAATCGATTAGTCTGAAAAGCATTTAGAGCCTGAAATGGGCTCTTTTTGCGTTTAAATAGCATTTGTCCACTTTCTTGATTTCCTTTTTTTCACATTCGTTTGATCTGAAGTAATTCAAAGGGCGTAGATCTGTCAACTTACCACCCAAAGGTGGAAAATTCACTTACTAACCTTTGTCTGCATTATGAACAAACTTAAAACCAAGGGAAACAATCCCGGCCATGATGAAGAAAAAAATACAACCGTGAACCGCCGGTTGTTCCTGCGCTCGGCAGGTCTGGCCACTTCCATGGGTACCATCATCCTGAGCGCATGTAACGACGACGATCCGGATCCGATGATCCCTGGTACCGGCGACACGGTAGACCTGGGTTCAGGAGATATAGGCGTGCTGAACTATGCCTATGCGCTGGAACAACTTGAAGCGGCATTTTACACACAGGTAATTGCAACTCCTTATGCAGGAATGACTGATGCTGAAAAGACTATTCTGACGGACATCCGCGATCACGAGATTATCCACCGTGACTTTTTCAAAACTGCATTGGGCAGCAAAGCGATTAAAGGCCTTACCCCCAACTTCTCAACCATTGATTTCACCAAGAGAGATGCCGTGCTGGGTGCCGCCAAGCTTTTTGAAGATACCGGCGTAGCAGCTTACAATGGTGCAGGCAGGCTGATCAAGGATACAGGTTACCTCCTGCTGGCAGGTAAGATCGTATCTGTGGAAGCGAGGCATGCAGCTGTGATCCGCGACCTGATCAATCCAAAATCAGCTGATTTTGCGGGTGACGATGTGGTAAATGCTGACGGGTTTGACAAAGCCGTACCGCCTGCAGACATTCTGGCTGCTGTAAAAGCGTATGTGAAAGACAGCGTTACCGGCGCTAACGTAGGCAAATAATTTCAACATTAACCTGATCGAAACAATGGATATTTTCAAAATCATAGATGAGTTTCAAAAAATCGACGGCGATGCAGCCGGTCGTCTGGAACATGCTTCACGCCGCTTTTTCATGAACCGTGTAAGCCGGAAGCTTGCCGCCGCAGCAGTACCCGTTGCATTTGCCACGATTGTCAACAAAGCATATGCCCAGTCGGCGAAGGCTATAGATGTACTCAACTATGCCCTCACGCTGGAATACCTGGAAGACGAATTTTACAAAGCAGGAAATGCAGCCGCAAACCTGATTCCGGCTTCCGATAAAGCGATTTTTACCCAGATCGGAAAACACGAAACTGCCCACGTGGCATTTCTGGTAAAAGCATTGGGCGCCAAAGCAATTGCCAAGCCTTCATTTGATTTTACCTACAAAGGAAATTTCGGAACCGTATTTACAGATTATAAAACATTCGTAACTGTATCCAGCGCATTGGAAGATACCGGTGTACGGGCCTATAAAGGTCAGGCTGGCGAGCTGATTGCCGATCCGCAGATCCTTGAATACGCATTGCAGGTCCACTCTGTGGAAGCACGCCACGCAGCAGTTGCACGCAGGCTTGCCGCAACTGTAACCGGTAATGCTGCAATGAAAGGCTGGATTACGCTTAACCAGGGTGCAGTAGCTCCTATTTATGCAGGAGAACAAAATACAACCCAGGGTGGCGTAGACATCAAGGGCCTTGCATCCAAGTCCGATGCAGCCGTTACCGAAGCATTTGACGAACCGCTTACCATGGAACAGGTTCTCGCCATAGCAGGTCCGTTTATAAAAGCATAGCAGTAAATCCCCTCTGTCAGAAGTTCACTAAGTGGTTGACGCTCAACGTTACTACTATCAAAACACACTATTTTGGTCCCGAAGGCTGCCCGGAAAGGCAGCCTTCTTTGTTTAATTACATGCCAAAAGCGCATCGCAGTAGCAAAGAGTAAGCAGTTGTTTATGTATTTTTGATCATTGTTCAAACCTATTCCTGCCCGATATGCATTCCGGATCCGACCGAAGGGATTTTCTAAAAAAGAGTAGTCTGATTGCCCTTGCAGCTGCATGGGGCAGCCATATCGTTTATGCAGACCATATGCCCGCAGACTATACGCCGCTGCTCTTTGATGAGGCAGATGCATTGAGAGGTAAGCATGCGGGAATGATCGTGCAGGGTGACAAGCCCTGGAATGTGGAGGCACCCGTCCACCTGTTCGATGACAAGGTAACCCCTCTCGAAAAGATGTTTATCCGGAACAACGGACTGGTACCGGAAAAGGTGGATGTGGCAAACTGGAAAATTACCATCGACGGTGAGTCTGTCAAAGAACCTAAAACCTACTCCCTGGAAGAACTGAAAAGTAAATTCAGGCAACATACTTACCAGCTGGTACTTGAATGCGGCGGAAACGGCCGCTCCGGCTACCAGCCCCAGACATCGGGGAACCAGTGGGGACAGGGCGCGGTGCATTGCGCACAATGGACCGGCGTAAGGCTGAAAGACATTCTGAATGATGTAGGTATTAAAAATGATGCGGTGTACATCGGCTATCACGGTGCCGACCTTCACCTGAGCCGCGATCCGAAAAAAGAAGCTATTTCAAGAGGAGTACCCATTGCCAAAGCGATGGAAGACGAGACACTGCTTGCCTGGCAGCTCAATGGAAAAGATCTTCCTGAATTTCACGGCTACCCGCTGCGGCTCGTGATTGGTGGCTGGCCGGCATCAGTTTCGGGCAAATGGATCAAGGGCATCAGTGTCCGTAACAAGGTTCACGATGGTGCGAAAATGGAAGGGCACAGCTACCGGATTCCCAAAAACCCGATCGCTCCGGGCGAGGATATTCCGCAAACGGAGGAATACTTCAGGATCATTGAATCAATGCCGGTGAAGTCACTGATCACCTATCCGAAAACCGGTGCCATCATCAGCTCGGGAGCGGAACTTGCCTTGCGTGGTCATGCCTGGGCAGGTGACCGTGCTGTGAAGAAAGTAGAGGTATCTACCGACTTTGGTACAACCTGGAAGCCATGCAGGCTGGAAGCTCCTACCAACCGGCTTGCCTGGCAGCATTGGAACGCAAAGGTTAATTTTCCGGTAAAAGGATATTACGAAGTATGGGTCCGCGCGACGGACGACCACGGTAATGCACAGCCTATGGTAATTCCGTCCTGGAATCCGGGAGGGTATCTCAACAACGCCTGCGAGCGGATTGCAGTTAAAGTAGGATGACAAAAATGAAGATAAACGTTCTTAAGACTGTATTTGTACTGCTGGCTGGTGTTATGCTTGCTGCGTACACACGCCCGGCCACGCAGCCGCCGGACCATACGTACATGCGCATGGATACGACAAAAAAAGATACAGAAACCGGCCTGGTTATGGATCAGAGCCTGTACCTGGTCAAAGCACAATGTACCCAATGCCACTCTTCCAAGCTCATCGTACAAAACAGGTTTACGCGTGATGGCTGGAAACAAAAAATCCGCTGGATGCAGGCCAATCATAACCTCTGGGATTTGGGTGAAACCGAAAAGCCTGTCCTTGATTACCTCGAAAAGCATTATGGACCTACAACTGCACATGCACGCCGGGCTCCACTAAAAGATATTAAATGGTACAAACTGGAATCTGTCCAGCCTCAGTAAACTCATCGCATGACGTCCCGATTTTCTTATTTCAATAAAGCGTTCTTTTTTCTTTTCGCATTTACAGTTTTAGCATTTACCTCCTTTGCGCAAACTTCCCCGAAAGTATCTATACCGGTATTTAAAGGAGATATTTTACCAAACCCGCTCAAAGCCGAGGTCATCGGTATACAGGATGGGGACACGATTGAGCTCAAACTCATTTTTAATGGCCGCAAGGCCGGGCACCGTACCGGCAAACCCCTCAGGATCCGTTTTCAGCATATCAATACGCCGGAGCGCGGCAGGCCTTACTACAAGGTAGCCAAGGAGTTCACATCGGCAAAGTGCTTCCGTAAAGTAGTGCGGATCCGGCATCAGGGTGAGTTTGATAAATATGGGCGCCTGATCGGGGAGATCATTCTCGCTGACGGTACCAACCTGAACAAGCAGCTCGTTAAGAACGGACTTGCGGTGCATTTCAAGAAGTACTCGTCCGATGCGGAATATGCACGGATTGAACGTGAAGCACAAAAGCAGAAACTTGCGATTTGGAGCTTGCCAGGCGCTGGGTCAGCCCGGTTTTAATTGCTAATCACAAGATTTTACAATGGGAAATCAGGCTGCGTTTTATCAGCTTATTTACGGAAACGAAATGTTGTTCAGGGTGGCCGGCGAAACACCGCAGCAACCCGCACCGCGGAAGGAACCGGATACGCAGCCTGCGCCCGAAGTGCCGGTGAAAACCATTGCTCCGCCTGAGCCTGTGCAGCCGGTCATTCTGTTTCCTGAGCTCAGGCATAAGGTGCTGGTAATGGTGGATGAGCCGGCTCACGCCGAACTGCTGCCGGAAGAGGCTGCATTGCTGGACAATGTATTGAAAGCTGTAGGTTACTCCAATGCCACGGCTGACTTATTGAATTACAAGTTCCTGCCCGGGCACGATGCCCGTGCCGTACTTTCCGGCAGGACAACCAACTACTTCATTACCTTCGGGGTACCACTGATCCGGCTGCATATTGATCTGATGCTGGTGCCCTACACTCCGAAGCTGGTGGAAGGTATCTGGTTCCTGCTGGCCGATCCGCTGGTAGTGGTGGGAGCAGACAAGAATCTGAAGAAAAAACTTTGGCAGGCGCTCCAACTGATGTTCAAACCCAGCTAAAAATCAGTAGGTTACCTTTTTTAGAAGCCGATCATCACAATAATCTGGTAATTAAGTGTGTTTTCATGGATAATCGAGGGCTAATCCATGAAAAACTATGTCCAAACTGACTGAATACATTTCGGGCTGGTTCCGTAAATCAGAAACAGACGAGCATCAGTACTACGATGACGAGCCTGAAAACCCTGCCCCGCCCCTCAACGCAAAACCTGCTCCCATTTCCGTGGCATCGTTGCCAGTGGCTGACATCAATGCTGCTGATGTACCTGCAAGTCCGGTAACTGCTGTACCGGAGCGCATGGAAATCCCGGTTCCCTACTGGCTGGAAGACGAGGACACACTCCGGGATGAAGGCGTGCTCTTTGGCCTTTCCGAGTCTGACCCGAATGAAAAAACGGATATCATCCACAAGTACTTTTCCAACCTTACTGCCGGTTACAATGCTGACATAGAGCAGCATAATGAGCGCATTCAGGAGTTGAACCTTTTTATCGGACAAAAAAATAACCGCCTCGAAAACTTACAGGAAAAGTTAAAAAACCCGGCAGAACCATCCAGGAAGGAACACCAGTTACCCAGAACGCTCATCGGTATAACCCTGTGCGTGGCAATGTGTGTCGGTAATTTCTTCCTGATCCGCGAGTCGCTCCGGCCGGTATTTGCAGATAACTCCTGGATCGCGCTGGGCGTGTTCCTGGCCGGAATGTTCAGCCTGTTCGGGCGTATCTCCCTGTTTCATGATACGGATTTGAAAGTGACCTGGAAATCACTGCTGGAAGAAACCGGGCTGCCTTTTGCGGCTGCATTGTTTGTATTTGCGCAGGTGGTTTCCTACCAAAGCTGGTGGCAGGCCTCGGCATTGTTTGTGTTTGTATTCTTCCTTTTTCTGTTTGCGGGCAAACTGCTGCTCAGCAACATCACCGTGCTCCGCAACGATCTTCAGTCATGGATGAACATTCGCCAAAACCGGCAGGATGCCAGTGATAACCAGTATGCTTGGGAAGATGAATGTAAAATCCTGGAAGAAGAAGTGGATGAGCTTCGCGTGAAGAAGTGGCAGGTAGTGCGCGAACTGAGCACAGCCGAAACGGAACGTGATCGTCTTTATGCAAAAAGGGATATGCTGATCAAATTGTTTGAGAGTGAATTTTACCTGGCCCGCAGGATGAAAGGTGAGCTCACCACCCGCCAGCTGAACCTGATCCGGAAAGGTACCCAGTAGTTTTCTACATTTTTTATAACATTATAAGCAATCATTCAGGCTCATCCCATACAGCTCATGAACGAACCCAATTCAAACACCGGCGATTTTCAGCAAGGCTACAACAGCGGCATGGAAGGCATTGACCGCCAGGTATACGAATCCTATGTATCCAGCAATGTCCAGCATAACTGGTTACAGGAAAGGCTGGAAGAAAGTAAAAGCGAACTGGCAGCTGTTAAGCTCAGCAGACAGGAAGTCGCACAGCAATATAAAACGGTGTACGACAGCCTTCAGACCGAGACGATGAAGGTGGACAATACTGCCAGGCAGCTGAAAGAACTGGAAGACCAGGTAGCTGACATGGATGCCACTTCGGCTGAACTGAAAGAAAAACGGAGTGACAAAGCCCCCTCCTACTCGCTTGTTGCGGGCCTCATCTTTCTGGCCGCGGGTATTTCATTCATTGCAGGTGATCTGATCATTTCGCATGAGATTGTTGCCTATGCATTGAATATCAGGAATTCCAATGAAGCCTGGGCTTTTGCAATCGGGCTGGCCATGCTGTCGATCCTCCTCAAACCGGCTTATGACCGTCTCGTAGAAGAACCCTACCATAAAAATGAATCGCCCAAAGCCCGGTCACGCTATGCAGGTTTTAAGCTGGTACTCTCCGTCTTTGCCATTGTTACGCTGGTGGTACTGGGATGGTTCCGGTATGAAGCATACCGTACCGACAAGCTCAAAGAAGCAATTAATAAGTCGGTCAAAAATTTGCAGCTGAATGCCGTGGACCCGCTGACCGGTGCTCCGGTCAACAGTTCCGAACTGACCAACAAGATCGAGCAGGCGCTCCGGAACTCGGACCAGCTGAACCTCGACCTGGTGAACAGCCCCTGGGCTTTGCTGTCATTTATCCTCAGCGGCGTACTCTTTGCGATTGCCGGGGCAGTTTCACTTGGTATGGCATTGCCGGTACTGCAGGGCTTCTGGTACCGCTGGCTGCAGATTGATCCCAAATTATGGCGGTTGCGACGCACCAGGAAACGAATGATCCGTCAGATTGAACCTGTCCGGGAGACTTTAACGCGGCATCTGGCCCAGCAAAGCATATTACAAAATGATCTTGCACTCCTGCCTTCCGCAGAGGATCTTAAGAAAGAAGAAGCCGGCATCCGCACCCATATCGCAGCACTTGAAGAACAATGCAGGCAGGCACTCACTGATGCCAGGATTCAGTCCTTTGGCGACGGCTATGCACACGGGCAGGTGAGCCGCGAAGTAATGGGCCGGGAGGAGTATGATGCCTGGCGAAATGGTCACCTTTCGGTATCCAATCTTGCATTACGGGCCAAGTCCAATGCCGGTGCAGACCGCGCTGTGACAAGGACAGCCGGCAGCGGCATGCGGCCGCACCAGGCCATCCGCAAGGCGATCACCGACCGTTTTGACGAAAACAACTTATAATTACTTTATTAACTTAGGGCGCCGAAAATTGCATATGATGATTGAAACGCCCCGACTCAGAATAATTCCCTGCGACGATTCCCTGTATGAAGCGATACGTATGGGCAACAATACACTGGCACGCGTAATGGGTGTAAATGTTCCTAAAAAATGGACTGAGTTCCGGGATACATTTACACCCTCTTACCACCGCTGGAAAGCCCATCCTCCTTTGCGCGACTGGTGGGTATATCTCGTTATTCACACCTCCGATAACATGCTGATCGGCTCCTGTGGCTACAAAGGAGAGCCCGACGGCAACGGAATGGTGGAAATCGGCTACGAAATTATGGCCTCACACCGCCAGAAAGGCCTCGGCAAAGAAATTGCAAAGGGACTTGTAGATCACGCATTCCGGCAGAGCATTGTCAAAAAAATAACAGCGCATACGCTCCGCGAAGAAAACCCGTCTGTAAAGATTCTGGAAGGTCTGGGCTTTGTACAGACAGACAATGTAAATGATCCGGAAGATGGCCTGCTTTGGCGCTGGGAGCTGCTCAGAAAGTAGCTGATATAGCTTCGGATGCATCATGCAGCAGCCTTGTCAAACGAAAATATTTGCATTTGAGAAATAAAGTTTTGTCTTTAATTAGCTATCTTAATTTCTCCTAATGCAATATTCCAAGACCCTTTGCACATAACTGTCATGATTTCCACACCCGAAAATACATTTCCCTGGCTCCGGCATTATCCCGAAGGTATACCCGCAGAAATCAATCCCGACGCATATACATCGCTGCTGGAAATGATGGAAAACAGCTTCCGCCAGTATGCAGACCAGCCGGCCTATACCAACATGGGCAAGGCCATTACCTTCGAAAAACTGGATCAGCTTACACAGGATTTTGCTGCTTATCTCCAAAGTATCGGTCTGTCAAAGGGTGACCGTATTGCCATTCAAATGCCCAATCTGCTGCAATATCCCGTAGCGATGCTGGGCGCACTCCGGGCGGGACTGGTCATTGTGAATACCAATCCCCTGTACACCCCGCGTGAAATGCAGCACCAGTTCAGGGACTCCGGGGTAAAGGCGATTGTAATCCTGGCCAACTTTGCTTCCAACCTGCAGAAGGTACTTGCCGAAACACAGATCCAGCACGTCATTATTACTGAAATAGGCGATCTGCTTGGTTTTCCCAAGAAACTGATTGTCAATACGGTGGTCAGGTACATTAAGAAAATGGTCCCTTCCTACCAGATTGCAGGCATGACCTCTTTTACCAATGCACTGGAACTTGGATCACAGCTTACCTACCATCGCCCCAATATATCCGGGCTCGACATTGCATTTGTTCAGTATACGGGAGGCACGACGGGCATTTCCAAAGGTGCACTGCTTACGCACAGAAACCTGATTGCCAATGTGGAAGGTATTACGGAGTGGCTGCATTCGAAGCTGCGGATATCTCCGCCCACCGGTCAGCTCACCATGGTAGGAGCCTTGCCGCTGTATCATGTTTTTGCATTAACAATCAACGGGCTCTGTGGTGTCAAATGGGGCGCGCTGAATTTGCTGATCACCAATCCCAAGGATATACCCGGTTTTATCAAAGAGCTCAAAAAACACAGGTTCCATATTTTCCCGGGGCTGAATACACTTTTCAATGGCTTGCTGAACAATGAGGATTTTACCAAAGTAAACTTCCGGGAGCTCAAAATAACCATTGCAGGCGGCATGGCCCTGCAGAAAGTAGTGGCCGACAGGTGGCAAAGGCTGACGGGCTGTCCGCTGGTGGAAGGCTATGGCCTGTCCGAAACGTCTCCCGTACTATCCGTGAATCCATTGGACGGAAAACACAGGCAGGGTACCATCGGGCTTCCTTTTCCGAGTACTGAAATGCGTATTCTCAAAGACGACGATACCTGGGCCACGCCGGGTGAGCGGGGTGAAATTTGTGCCCGCGGGCCACAGATCATGCTGGGATACTATAACCGTCCGGATGAAACTGCCAAGGTGATCTTTGAAGACAGCAGCGGCCGGTGGTTCAAGACAGGTGATATCGGCATTGAGGATGAAGACGGTTTTTTCAAAATCGTGGACCGGAAAAAGGATATGATCCTGGTGTCGGGCTTCAATGTTTATCCCAATGAAATTGAGGACGTCATGTCGCGGTGCCCGGGCGTGCTGGAGGTTGCCTGCATAGGTATCCCCGACGAGCGTTCGGGTGAGGCTGTGAAGCTGTACGTAGTACGCAAGGATCCTGCACTTACCGAGGAAGATGTTAAATCGTACTGCAAAGAAAACCTGACTGCCTACAAGCGCCCGCGTCTGATTGAGTTCAGGCAGGAGCTTCCCAAAACCAATGTAGGCAAAATATTGCGCCGGGCCCTGCGGGAAGAAGCAGCGGGGACAGCCTCTGAAAAGGCGTAATGAAATGATCATGGCCGGAAAACCGGATTGGAAGCTGGTTTATGTATATTTAGCCGAAACAAATTCTCAACGAAAGCCAATTTTATGAACCTTTACCGGAAAACGCTCGTACTGGTACACGGCCATGGGGTCGACGACGCGATCTGGGACAACCTGGATGCTTCGCTGAATGAAGACTTTACAATCGTCAGACCCAACATATCGCTTTTTACATTTTGTCAGACAATCGATGACTATGCCGACGAGCTGCATCGCTTTCTGACCAATGCCAATATCACCCGGTTTACGCTTGTAGGACACTCCATGGGCGGTTATATTGCCCTCGCATTTGCTGAAAAATATCCGGAATTTCTGGAAGGCTTCTGCCTTTTTCATTCCACAGCTTACGCCGATACCGATGCCAAGAAAGAGCAGCGTAACCAGACCATCGAACTTCTGAAAACGCATGGTACTGCTGCATTTGTGCAGAAAACAGGTGCCAATATGTACGGTGACCGATTCAAGGAACTCTTTCCTGCCAAAGTCGAGGCACACGTTGAAAAATATGGGCAGCTGCCAGCGGAAGCACTGATCGCGGGCCTTGCAGCCATGCGCGACCGGCCTGACCGTACTGCGGTACTTGCATCCCTGCCCTTCCCGGTTTTGTTTATTGTGGGCATGCAGGACAAGGTGCTTGATTTTGAAAGTGTGATAACCCTTACCGAATATCCCCGAAAAAGCTACCCGTTCATCCTGGCCGAAGCCGGTCATATGGGCATGGTGGAGCGGCCTGATGCCACTTCGCGGATGATCAGCTGGTATATGGGTAAAATTTAGAATTTACCGGATCGAAAACGGGGCAGGGTACGTTACCTAATCTGACCTGATATTTATTATGCAAATATTTACCCTGCCTTTCCGCAGTCGCCTGCTCAACCTGCTTGTACTATGCAGCCTGGTGCTGCTTCATGCGTGTAGCAGCGACGACGATCCTGTCACGCCGGTGGAAGAAAACCAGCACCTGATACAAAGTACCGTGATTACCGAACTTTCAAAAGAGCAGGTGCTCAATGAGGCAAACGGAGTAAGTCCTTTGCTGGGCGTATATATCAAAAATGGCATTAAAGTTTACCGCATTACGTACAAAACCAAGAACACGGACGGTGCTGATGTAACTGCCTCAGGTGCATTGATACTACCCAACACGACTCAGCCTGCATCCATGATCAGTGTGCAGCATGGTACCATACGTGAAGATGCCTCCGCTCCTTCCAACTTTAACGATGGCTCTGAAGCGGCTAGTTTTGGGGCATTGTTCGGAGCGATGGGATACATTATTGCCTATCCGGACTATATCGGGTATGGCGCTTCCAAAGACCTGCCGCATACCTATGAGCAGCGCGAGGGACTTTCCACCGCCTGCCTGGACATGCTCAGGGCTGCTAAGGAATTCCTGAAAGACCAGAGTGCGGTTAAATGGGATGAAAAGCTTTATATAGCCGGATATTCCGAAGGTGGGTATGCGACGATGTCATTGCAAAAGAAAATCGAGGAAGAAGCTGCGTCGGAATTCAACCTGCGTGCATCCAGCTGCGGTGCAGGTGCTTATGACAAAACCGCTTTCATGAAATACATCGTCAATGAAACAACAGACGGCATAGCTTCATCGAACTCCCTGTATCTGTGGGTACTGCTGACTTACGACCGCATTTACAAGCTCAATAAGCCAACCTCTTACTACTTCAAAGAACCTTTTGCAACCCGTATTGCACAGTCAGGGATTAATGTCAGCATTAATCAAAGCTTTGACACAATCCTGACAGACACATTTAAAAAGAGCCTTGTTGACGGAACAGACAAAGGTTTTCTGGATGCGATAGCGGACAATAATGTTTACAACTGGAAACCCAACACACCTACGCGCCTCTACCATGGCGATGCTGACCGAACGGTATTCTACTTTAATTCGGTAAATGCATACAATGCTATGAAAGCCAAAGGGGCGCCCGACGTGCAGCTGGTTACCGTGCCCAATGGTACGCATGCATCGTCGATTACTGCGTTTCTCATAGGTACGCTCACATTTTTCACTTCTACGAAATAAATAATTGCATTGGAATGTCCTCACTGCTTGATCTGGTCGGCAACACGCCGCTGGTTGAATTGAGAAAAATAAACCCGAACCCGCGCGTCACCATTTTTGGAAAGCTGGAAGGAAATAATCCCGGCGGCAGCGTGAAGGACCGGGCGGCCCACAGTATGATCAAAGGTGCGCTGGAGCGTGGAGAGATCAGGCCGGGAATGAAGCTTATTGAAGCTACCAGCGGGAACACAGGAATTGCGCTGGCCATGATCGCCAGGCTGTTTGACCTGGATATAGAGCTGATCATGCCGCAAAACTCAACCCGGGAACGGGTGCTGACCATGGAAGCTTACGGCGCGACAGTCGTACTCGCCGAAACCATGGAGGGAGCCCGGGATCTGGCCGATGAAAAAGCCGCGGCCGGCGGGTATTTTATGCTCAACCAGTTTGCCAATGATGATAACTGGAAAGCCCACTACCGGAATACCGGACCTGAAATTTACCGGGATACCGATCAGAAAGTCACTCATTTTGTATCATCCATGGGAACTACCGGAACCATCATGGGTGTGTCGCGGTACCTGAAAGAACAGGATCCGGGCATTCAGATCGTTGGCTGCCAGCCCACGGACGGATCGAGTATTCCGGGCATCCGCAAGTGGCCGCAGGAGTACCTGCCAAAGATATTCGACCGTGAAAGAGTGGATCGTGTGATGGAGGTGACGCAGGATAATGCAGTACTTACAACACGCAGGCTGGCGAGAGAAGAAGCTATATTTGCCGGAATGAGCAGCGGGGGAGCAGCCTGGGCGGCTCTCGAACTTGCCAAAGAGCTCGACGAGGGTATAATCGTTTTTATTGTATGCGACCGGGGCGACCGGTACTTGTCCACTGATTTATTCGGATAAAAAAAGAAAGGCTGCCTTAACCCGGCAGCCTTTCTTTTTAGAACCATGAAGCACCCAGTTCTCTGAATGGCCAGGGAATAGCAACAAGAATGATAATCAGTGCCAGTGCGTAAAAGTACAGCACGGTACGGTGCTTGTCGGGCCCGTCCAGCTTCTTGGACCGGATACGTCCGAGTGTGATCAGCACGATAGCAATGAGCATCATGAATATGTGCTCAATGGAATAAAAGCGGTAGATCTTTTCGCTGATCATCTTGAAATCCACTTTCGGGCTCATAACATACAGGATCAGACCAATGAGCAGCTGTGTGTGGGTGGCGATCATGGCGAAGAGGTATACCTTGGCATCCTTCCGCTTTCCATTTTGCCAGTTGGAATATGCTGCAAAAATGGCTGCTATCAGCAGGGCCAGTACAACATACCGGAGACCGGAATGCGCCCGTACAAGAATATTCATGATAAAAACAGGTTACGGTGAATAAGTACGCAAATGTAAGATGCAATCCAGCAGCACCCAAATAAAGCTGCGGGGTCATACACTTTGACAAGGGTGAACTTTCTACGACTTTTGTGGCTTTTTTACAAAATCAAAATCAAAGAATGATCATCTACAATATCACCGTCAATATCAGCTATGCTGCCGAGAAGAACTGGCTGCACTACATGAAGCAGGAGCACCTGCCCGCGATTATGGCCACGGGCCTGCCGGTAGATGCCCGCGTACTCCGGCTGCTGACGGAGATCGAAAACGAAGGAAGTACCTATACCTCTCAGTTTACATTCCGAACCATGGAAGATTTCCTGGCTTATCAGACTGGTTTTCAGTCAGAATTCCAGGAGCGCCATCATGCTATTTTCAATGGTCAGTACGTATCTTTCAGGACCTTACTGGAGGAAGCTTAAACATGCATTTTGTCCGTTTCGCAGGCAAAGTATTTAGATTCAAAACACAGTTACTGCTTGACATTAACTGAATATTTCCCTTTATTTAATTAACCATTAAGTTGATCACGGAAGCCCGGAAGACCCGGCCCGGACCTGCCGAGTGGGCGAATGTGGCGGCCGGCAATGAAGGGCACGGTAATTTGATGGTGAACTGGAAATATGTTTTACTCTAAAACAATGTGCTTATGAGACTGCAGATGCAAGCAATTCATTTTGATGCTGATCCTAAATTGCTGAACTTCATTCAGCAAAAATTAGATAAACTGGACACGTTCTATGACCGGATTACCAGTGGAGAAGTATTCCTTAAGCTCAATAAAGGCGATAATGCCAAGCTCCATACCAAGTTGCTTGAAATTAAGCTGTATGTGCCCGGCGGCACGATGTTCGTGAGGGAACAGGGAAGTACGTTTGAGGAAGCTACCGACCTGGCAATTGATACGCTTAAAATGCAGGTGAAGAAGTTTAAAGACAAGCGCAGCAATGCGCGCGTTCCGAAAGTGGTGGAAGGTGGAGAAATTCAGGATGGCGTGATAACACTCTCGGGAGAAAACGAAGAATAGAATTTTAAGATACACCCATGCAGGAGCTGCCCGGAGATGGGCAGCTCCTTTTGTTTTAGCGCATTGTTGCTTTGCTTTGCAGCACATTTGCCACCTAAAACATTCACCATGGATATTGCACCCGTAGTCGACAGCAGGTTTGAACATCAGTTCCGGTTTACTCAGGAAGAAGTGGAACGGTTCGCGGCCCTGACCGGCGATGACAACCCCATCCACCTAGATGCTGCTTATGCAGCCACCACGAACTTCAAAAAGCCAATTATACACGGTATGCTGGGCGCTACTGTTTTTACAAAAGTGCTGGGAACACAGTTTCCGGGGCACGGCTCCGTGTACCTGAAGCAGACCCTGGAATTCCTGCGCCCCATGTTTGTGGAAACGGATTATACGGCCGTATTCACGATCAGATCCGTGAATGCGGACAAGCATGTAGCCGAGATTGAGACAGAAATTGTGGATAGTACCACAAAAAAGGCTGTAACCCGTGGTGTAGCCACGATGATCAATAAAGAAAAGTTCTGAAGAACAAACGCCCGGACTGATAGTCCGGGCGTTCTGAATTTCGTGGTGTGCATCCGATTACTCGCCGTCGTTCTTTTTGTTCTGAACTTCTGAGCGGATATCCTGAGCAAGTGTTTTCAAGTCCTGCATACCCTTACGAACACGTGTGCCGGCAGCTTGATTACCTTTATTATAAAACTTGTCGAAGTCACTTTCCAAGGAAAGCACTAATTCCTTAACTTCATCAAATCGTGCCATGTTTTTCTTTGTTTTTTAGTTAAAATGCCTCTACTGCGTCAAAACGCATGTTTTGACCGAAATTTAGTAATTAAAAGTATTTTCACAACCCAAAAAACAAAAAAAAACAACTCTAAAATACAATTAGTCGATTGCAAACATTTAACTCTCTGGTAACAAGTAAGTTACTTCTATATTAAACGAGAAGAAACTGGTATAAAAAAAGGAGGACTTTTTCTAAAAAGTCCTCCAAATAAGCAGAATAGCCATTTTTGTTATTCTACAACTTCCTGAACATCCTCTGCCTGATAAACGCGGTTCTTAAGTTTTTCTGCCAACGTGGTAAATGCATTCAATGTATATTCCACATCGTCCAGCGTGTGCGCAGCAGTAGGAATAATCCGCAGCATGATCTGACCTTTCGGCACTACAGGGTACACCACAATCGAGCAGAACACACCCATGTTTTCACGCAGATCGCGCACCATTCTTGTTACCTCCGGCACCCCGCCTTCGCTGTGCAGGAACACAGGCGTCACGGGCGACTCGGTTTCCCCGATATTGAATCCGCGGCTTCGAAGGCCATCCTGCATGGCTTTGACGTTCTCCCATAGTTTTTCCCGCAACTCCGGCATGGCTTTCAGCATTTCCAGACGCTTGCGGCAACCTTCCACATACGGCATCGGCAACGCTTTGGCGTATGTCTGAGAGCGCATGTTGTATTTGAGGAACATAATAATCTCGGGATCATCGGAAGCGATAAATGCCCCGATCGCCGCCATTGATTTGGCAAACGTCGAGAAGTAAAGATCAATCTCACCCTGCACGCCCAGCATTTCACCTACACCGGCACCCGTAGCGCCAAGCGTACCAAAGCCGTGTGCATCGTCTACAAGCAGGCGGAAGTCATATTTCTTTTTCAGCTCAACGATGGCTTTCAGGTCACCGATCTTGCCCGACATTCCAAAAACACCTTCCGTAATCACAAGCACGCCACCTCCTTTTTCGGAAGCTACCTTTGTCGCCCGGATCAGGTTTTTTTCAAGACTGGCTACATCGTTGTGATTAAACTTGTAGTACTCGCCCATTTTGGCCTTATGCAGGCGGATACCATCGATCAGGCAGGCATGCGACTCTGCATCATACACGATCACATCGCGGTGGTCGCAGATGCATTCAATGGCCGACATGACGCCCTGATACCCGTAATTGAGCAGGAATGCATCCTTCTTGCCCACAAACTCGGCCAGTTCTTTTTCAAATACTTCATGCAGGGACGAATTGCCAGACATCATTCTGGCTCCCATCGGATAAGCAAGGCCCCATTGGGCCGCTGCCTCGGCATCCGCTTTCCTTACTTCGGGATGGTTGGCAAGTCCCAGGTAATTGTTCAGGCTCCAGTTCAACACCTCGCGGCCCATAAACCTCATTCTTGGTCCCAATTCGCCTTCCAGCATTGGAAATGAAAAGTAATGGTGGCTGTTCAACATCTTAGCCGGATTTCCAATCGGGCCTGAGTTACTGCGCAATTTCTCGAATATATCCACTCTCAATTGAATTTATGTGGGTAAACAGAACAAGTGTTAAAATGTAAGGTAAATGCAAAAATAAAAAAAATACCTTTAACTGTAACGACAGCCGGCATACCGGAGTATGCAGCAGAGGGTGCTTCGACCGGTTCACGCCCGATAAAAGGCTTGCAAAGCTGCCCAAAAATGCGTACTTTTGCGGTCTTATTTTTGAATTGGAGGGTTCTGTAAAATTTATCGAATCCCGAGTGCTTTTACAAGTAATCCCGAGGATAAATTTTCTTTCATAAATAGGCGCCAGGGCAGTTGGTTTAGTGAATATATGCTGTTTCAGAACCGGGAAAAAGGCGCTTCCGATCCGACCTATAAGAGTTTAGTTTTGTCACACAGCTAAAGAATATCACAGAACATTCAGCTATGAAGCTATCAGAATTTAAGTTTGATCTTCCTCAGAGTCTTATTGCACTTCATCCTTCCGACCGCGGCGAATCCCGCCTGATGGTCGTTCACCGCAAAACAGGAGAAATAGAACATAAAACATTTGCCGACCTGATCCAGTATTTTGACGACGGGGACGTAATGGCGATCAATGATACGAAGGTTTTTCCGGCACGGCTTTACGGCCAGAAAGAAAAAACCGGCGCAAAGATCGAAGTGTTTCTGCTGCGTGAGCTGAACCGTGAAATGCGCCTCTGGGATGTGCTTGTTGATCCGGCCAGGAAAATCCGCGTGGGCAACAAGCTGTACTTTGGCGACAGCGACCTGGTGGCTGAGGTGATTGATAACACAACCAGCCGCGGCCGTACCATTCGCTTTTTGTATGATGGCGACAATGATGCCTTCATGAAGCTGGTAGACGAGCTGGGCGAAACGCCGCTTCCTCCGGAAATTATCTCCCGCAGAAAAGTAGAAAATGCTGACAGAGAGCGTTTTCAAACCATTTTTGCAGAACATGTGGGAGCCGTAGCTGCCCCAACTGCCGGGATGCACTTTACCAAGGCATTGATGAAACGCCTTGAAATCAAGGGTATCAATTTCGCGCCGATCACCCTGCACGTCGGGCTTGGAACCTTCCGTACGGTGGATGTGGAAGACCTGACCAAACACAAGACAGATTCTGAAAACTACCGCATCACACAAAAAAGCGCAGAGGTGGTCAATACAGCTATTGATGGTAAAAAACGGGTTTGTGCCGTAGGTACTACCTCTTTGAAGGCCATTGAATCGTCGGTTTCGGCGAGCGGTCATCTTAAAGCAGTAGAAGGCTGGACGGACAAGTTTGTTTTTCCCCCCTACGATTTCAAAATAGCAAACGCATTGCTTTCCAACTTCCAGCTTCCCGAATCAATCCTGCTGATGGCAGCCTGCGCATTTGGAGGTTTTGACCTGGTCATGAAAGCCTACGAGATCGCTATTAAAGAGAAGTATAAATTCTTCACCTACGGCGACGCGATGCTGATTATCTAACCGAATATTTCTAGAAAGAGTGGTCATTTATGGTCTGGGACATTGTCCTGATTCGTAGATGACCATTTTTCATTTAAAGCACATCATGGAGGAATTTGTTATTATCGTTGCCGGAGGGAGCGGAAGTCGTATGGGCAGTACTATTCCGAAGCAGTTTCTGCCCGTTCATGATCTTCCCGTGCTGATGCATACCCTGCGTGCATTCCGGCAGTACAATAATGCACTCAACATCATTCTGGTTCTTCCAGAAGCGCATTTCGCATATTGGGAGACCCTCTGCCAAGAATACAGCTTTAATGAAAAATATACCCTCATTGCAGGGGGAGAGACCCGGTTTCATTCGGTAAAAAACGGGCTGCAAAGTATCCATTCAGACCATGCTCTGGTGGCAGTACATGACGGTGTCAGGCCTGTAATCAGTAAAACAATTATTGCAAACGGTTTTCGGGAAGCAGCACTGCATGGAACTGCGGTGACCAGTGTGCCGCTGAAAGATTCTATCAGGGTACTGGATGCAAATGGTGTGAGCCAGGCAATGGACAGGGCTCAATGCAGGCTTGTACAAACACCCCAGACTTTCCGGATTGACTGGATGCGAAATGCATTTAATGCGCCCTACCAGGCTGCATTTACCGATTGTGCCAGTGTTCTGGAATCTGCGGGTTACCCGATCCACCTGATTGACGGAGCCTACGAAAATATCAAAATTACTACACCGGAGGATCTGGTGTGGGCTAAGGCTCACCTGAACCCTGCTGGCTAAAATGTAAATAGTGGATATTGTTTTAATTTCATGGAAAAACGACTACCTGTTTCCATGAAAATAGATGATATTCTTCAAATAAGACTTGCTAATCAGCAGATTGCCCGAACCACCTTCCAGTCACCGGCTGAGGTGGTATCTTGGATGCTGGCTATGCAGGCACAGGACTTTGCAGGTGCTAAATGGTCGGTTGCCCTGCGGCTGCCGGCTTGCCGGGAGCAGGATGTTGACGATGCGATTGCAGCTCGAACCATCATCCGGACCTGGCCTATGCGGGGTACACTGCATCTTCTGGCCGCTGATGATGCGCGGTGGATGCTAAAACTTCTGGCACCCCGGATGATTGCAAGGGCCGCCGGCCGCTACCGTCAGCTCGAACTGACAGAGAAGGTTTTCTCCGACAGCATAGACGCACTATCTGCCGCCATGGACGGTAGAAAGGTACTGACACGGAGCGAGGTTTACCAAGTCCTTGAAAAAAGCGGTATTTCAACAAGTGGACAGCGTGGTATCCATATCATTGGTCATCTCTCACAAACACGCGTGCTTTGCCATGGACCTCACCAGGAAAAACAACCTGCCTACGTGCTGATGGATGATTGGTTGCCGGCTACGAAGGACATAGCGGGCGAGGAAGCGCTGGCAACACTGGCACTGCGATATTTTACAAGTCACGGACCAGCTACCATCCAGGATTTTATCTGGTGGACCGGGCTTACAGTGAAAGAAGCCCGGCTGGCCCTGCATCTTGTCACACAAGAACTCGAAAGCATAGCAGTGGATGACCAGACCTTTTGGATGGGTCAACTGGTGCCGGCAGCGTCGGGAAATGCTGTATACATGTTCCCGGGCTTTGACGAGTATATGCTGGGTTATACCAACCGGGGGCTGATGGTACCCGGTGAACATCTAGCTGAAATCGTCCCCGGAAATAATGGGATGTTTATGCCGACCATTGTAATCAACGGGCAGGTTGCCGGTACCTGGCGGCGTACGATCAGAAAAGATACAGTGATCATCGAGCCTAAACTGTTCAAAGCAATCAGTTCTGCAAATAGGAAGCTGCTGATATCCGCTGCTCAAAAATATGGCAGCTATCTTGACAAAAAAGTAGTTATGGCTGCGCAGGATTAATGCAGCCACTGGTCGAACCAGGCAAATGCATCCTTCTGCATTGCCTGATCAAACTTGTGAGGACCGTCGTAGTACCGGGTCTGGTACTGATCTGCTGCACCGGCTTTTTTGTAAACATCCTTTAATATGCCGTCTGCCCGCTTCATTTCTTTGAGTGAATACAGCTCATCCTGATTATTGTTAAGTACCATGGTAGGAAGTGGTACCCGCAACCCTAAAATTTCAGGAAATTCGAGGTATTTGGGGAGCAGCGGGGTGTAGGTCATCCAGGTATGGGTAAAAGACTTGTACAATATCAAATCCTCCCAGGTAGTCATAAAGCCCACACAGACTGCGCATTTAACACGATTGTCCAGTCCGGCAAGGTATACAGTCCGCAGGCCGCCGCCCGACAAGCCGCCACAACCCAGACGCTCAGGATCCACCTCCGGCCTTTTACTCAAAATATCCAGTGCGACCTGATCTTCGGTCAGGAAAACACCCGGCCAGGTAGTTCCGGCGCTGAACAGCGACTTGGACATCACATGCTCATGCTCCGATGCCCAGGCATTATAAGCTTCAATCTGAGCGTGATCCTCAGCGTTTTCATCTGTCTTTTTTGAGGTATCCAGATCCCCGGATAAGCCGGTCACATCTTCATAGAACACCCTCCTGCTGCCAAATGCAAAGGTATCGTGCACCAGCACCACATATCCTCTTTTGGCAACCTCATTTGCCCATGCTTTTCCGTCGTAATCCGTTTCCTGGTGTTCTTTGAGCAGCGGATGCTGATCGTCGCCGGTTTTCACGATTTTACGAAACCCGAAGTATTTTTTAGCGGCATGATCATGCAGGGCCAGTATTCCGGGCAGCGGCCTGGCAGCACCTTGTGGCTTTAACAATACTGCCCGGGTAGCTCTGCCATAAGGCAGTTGCCACGACAACTCTTCAATGTCAAGACCATCGTAGGTATACCTGCGCTCTACCTTTACTGCAGGAACTGATCCTCTTGGAGGAGCAGAGATACATTCGACTGCCTTTTGCATGGCATCTTTCCGCCACGACTCCACATCTTTCCTTGCCGGATCACGAAATGACAAGGCAGGAACCTCCTTCATAAGTGACACGGCCCAGCTGCCATAATTTCCAATAATGCTCTTTTCGGGTGCCATGAATGTAGCCGGCTTTTCTTGTTTGGAATGGATTAAAAATAGAGCAGGCTGCTTCGCCGGCAGGAACGGAATGGATGCCAGGCTAATGGAAGATTTGACAAATACCCTCCTGCTGATCCCACTGAAAGGCGGAGTACCAGGCGTTTGTTCCATGATTACACTTTGATGAATATTTTTCTTTTGTATAAAAAATACATCACCAGCCAAACCAGTACAAACCCGCCCAATGCATTGAATACCTCGTGCCACTGATTGGGCATATACTTGTAAAAACCGCTAAAAAGCATGGCAGAAGACGCATTGAAATCTATAAACCGTACCGCGAGATAGATAAACAGGGAGTTCATGCCGATCACCCGAAAGAAAAATGCCCATTTTTGCGCGCCACATACATCGATAATCCAGTAAAAAAGCGCCAGTATGGTAAAAGCCATTCCGCCCGTGAGCATGATAAATGAGCTTGACCAAAGGTGTTTGTTAATTGGAAAAATAATGCTCCATAGCAATCCTGCCGCAATGCAGGTAATGCCTGTAATACATAGGCTGATCACTTTTGAAGTACCTGATTTTGCAGCGAGCAACATTTGTCCCGCAAGTATACCTGCCAACGTGAGGCAAATGGCCGGGAATTGCGTAAGCAAGGCGAGTTCGTCATAGGTACCCTGTTTTAATTTGCCCGGCATGAAATTACGATCAACCCAGCCTACCAAGTTACCTTCAAAGGACAGGTCACCCGCACCAAAGCCGGGCACAGGGATCAGGATCAATGCGAGATAGTACAAAACCAGGGTTGCCAGTATCAACCCAATGATCTCCTGTTTACTGAACTTCATGTACACCACTGCACCTATAAACGTCGCTAGTCCTATGCGCCCCAAGACACTGCCGTATCGGATATGTGCGGGATCAAAAATATCAATAGGTGCATTCTTATCCAGTATCCCCAATGCAATCAGTATGAGCATCCGCTTGCATGTTTTCCATCTGATTTGTGCGGGTGAAAGCCCTTTTGCGAGCGCACTGTTGATACTATATGGCAGAGAGACACCCGCCAGAAAGAGGAATAAAGGGAAAATAAAATCAAAGAAAGTAAAGCCATGCCACTCCGGATGCTCAAACTGCGCCGCCAGGATGTCTACGGCCTCGATGCCCGTTTTACCTCCCAACAGAAAGATAAATGCGCCCCCTCCGGAAATCATCAGCATGTCAAAGCCACGAAGGGCATCGATGGAAGCCAATCGCACCGGCTTGCCGGTTTGCTCAGCTTTGTTTACAGGAACAACAGTATGAGTTTCCAAATTCCAGCGTTTACAATTGCTTCATTTCAAGACCTTCAAGCAGGCTGGCTGAACTTTTGTCAAGATAAAAGTGGCAGTCGGGATGCAGTTGCAGAATACTGGCAGGAAAAAGATTACTTACTTCGTTTTCTAATGAATTCTTGACCGCAATCGCTTTTCTCAGGTCAGGGACGGAGCAAATAATATGCTTGGACTTCATGATTTGCCGGATCGACATGCTTATTGCCTGCAAAGGAACATCGTCCAGGGATGCAAACCAGCCTTCGCCCATTTGCTGGCGCCGGCAAGGCTCGTCGAGGTTGACGACAATATAAGGTTCCTCGGTGTCGAAATCGGCAGGGGGATCATTGAAAGCCAGGTGCCCGTTTTCTCCGATGCCAACCAGGGCAAGATCGATCGGGTGCCGGCTGATGGATCTGCTTAATGATTGCAGCTCGCTATTTACGTCTCCTTCCCCATTGATCAGGTAACTGGCTTTTAGCTCAGGCAGCCTGGCAAGAAATCGCTCTTTCAGGTACTTTCTGAAACTGGCCGGGTGGCTCACCGGCAATCCGATATATTCGTCCAGGTGAAACATAGTCACTTTGGACCAATCAATGCCATGTTCCTGAACAAGCTGATTCAATGTTTCAAACTGGCTGGTTCCGGTAGCTACAATAATATTGGCATATCCTTGTTCTTCAATGCATTGTCTTAATATTCCTGCTGCTGTTGATCCTGCCGACCGGCCAAGTTCGGCAGCGGTTTCTGCAATTTCTGTTTTCATTCGTGTAAATGATAGTTGTGTCCGATTCATGATTTTACCCCGGTATTGCCTCCTTTGGTCAATGCGATATCAATGGGCTGATTGGTCTTCCAGGCACCGGAAGTAAAGTCGGGTATATTAATACTGTTTGAACGATTCGCCACTGACCACTCGGAAAGAGGTGCAATAACGCTCCATGAAGCCGCGTCGTAAACATCCTGGTCGAGCGGCAGGCCATTTCGCAGACAATCGATCAGGCGCCAGTCCATGAGAAAGTCCATTCCTCCATGACCGCCCACCTTTTTGGCCAGCTCCCCTACTTTCTTTACAATTTCGGGTTGGTACTGCTTTTCAAGTGCTTTATACTCTTCCTCAGAAACCCACTCATGGCCATGCGAAATCCTTCCCCGTTCGTCTTTACCTTCAAGCGGATACTTCTGAGCCGAACCCTTTGTACCGCTAATAGCATGAATACGTGAATAGGGGCGAGGTGAAGATACATCGTGCTGAAGCATGATCGTTTTGCCCTTACTGGTGCGGATGGTTGTTGTATTAATATTACCGCGCATGGGTTTAGTAGCATAAGGCTTGAATTCGGGATCCTTAGCAGCCATTTCCCTCGCCTTTTCTCCCAGCATGAAGTCATTACTTGCCATGGAAACAAGGTAGTCCATCTTATCACCTCTATTAACATTCAAGATCTGCGCAACAGGACCTAAGCCGTGAGTGGGATACAAGTTGCCGTTACGCTGGTTTTCTTTCAATCGCCAGAGATCATATCGTTTCGTTTTGTCAAAAAAAGAATCCAGAATGTCATGAATATAGGCTCCTTCCGCATGGATTACTTCACCAAAGTATCCCTGACGGGCCATGTTCAAAGTAAGGAGCTCAAAAAAGTCGTAACAGCAGTTCTCAAGCATCATGCAATGCTTTTTTGTTTTTTCAGACGTTTTTACAAGCTTCCAACAATCATCTACGGTAGTGGCAGCAGGAATTTCAACAGCTACATGCTTGCCTTGTTCCATTGCATAAACGGCCATAGGTGTATGCAGGCTCCATGGTGTACAGATGTAAACAAGATCTATATCATCACGCTGACATACTTTCTTCCATTCGTCCTGACTGCCGGAGTATAGCTGAGGTTTATGGGCGGTGTTCTGGAAAGTTTTGGCGGCCTCTGTCACATTGTCCTTACGTATATCGCACAATGCTTTTACATCAACATTGTCCAAATGAACAATACGCTTGATGGCACCGCCGCCACGGTTACCAAGACCAATGTAAGCAATCCGGACTGTATCAATCTTTGGTGCTGCATATCCGGACATGTTGAATGCTGGCGCCGCAGGAGCTTCCTGGGAGTTTTCGGTCCAGCTATGCTTTACGCCGGGCATCATACCCGATGTAATAACACCCAGTCCCGATAGTTTTAAAAATTGCCTTTTGTCCATTTTCTTTAATGAGTTTAGGAAATTAGTAAGGATAGAATATGTCGCATCAGCCACATAAAATTTCCTTATTGACAATTTTACACGAATAAAGTAGACGTAAAAAGGATTAGAGAAGAAATATGAGCGATAACGTTCTCGAAAAGAATGGAAGAGCTGACGAACATGTACTGGCTTCGTTCGATAGAGTCATTTGACTTAGAAGCGATCTAAGACATTGTTTGAAGTATTGCAGTAATCTGCTATTTTGAATGCTGGTGAATGGTATTGACCTGCTTACCCACGCTGCCCTAAAGCAAAAAAGACCATCTTTTGAGGGATGGTCTTATGGATAATGATTGTGGCGGCTACCTACTTTACCGGGTTTGATCCAGGTATCATCGGCGGTACGGGGCTTAACTTCTCTGTTCGGGATGGGAAGAGGTGTACACCCGTCCAATAGCCACCAACAAGCTCTTTGAGTTCAATGATTGAATGATTGAATTTCGAATGATTGAATAATGCTTTATTCTCTCATTGGGTCACCGCAGCGGCGGGCCGT